>JAJBUA010000019.1 GCA_020860565.1 Clostridiales bacterium | reverse complement strand
GATAAATTTATTATAATCACGGCATAGACTAAGTTCAAGCAATTATTATTTATATTTAAACTTAATTTTTTTTAG
Source organism: Clostridiales bacterium (assembly GCA_020860565.1). Lineage (GTDB taxonomy): Bacteria > Bacillota > Clostridia > Lachnospirales > Lachnospiraceae > Brotaphodocola. The sequence goes on along the minus strand of JAJBUA010000019.1, from coordinate 17,060 downwards.
TTTTCTTCTAAAAAGAGAGATTTTCAATCTGTGAACGTTTGCATTTTTGGTAAATATCGCCTATTCCTGATTTTATGCCAAAAATAAAATTTCTCTTTTGACTGATTCAACCGAATTTTTTACATTACACAGAATCTGCCGCAGAATCTGGCAGCCGGAGGATTTATGGATTTACATCAGATACAGTACATTGTGACAATCGCAGAAGAAGAAAGCATCACCAAAGCGGCAGAAAAATTATTCATGACCCAGTCGGCTCTGAACCAGCAGCTCCTCAAACTGGAACGCGCGCTGGGCACGCCCTTGTTCGAACGAAAAAAACACAGCATGATCCCCACCTTTGCCGGAAATCTCTATCTGGACTCCTGCCGCCAGATCCTGAATATCAAAAAAGATACTTATAAAATCAGCTACGATCTCGCTCAGGAGGACGCAGGCATGATCTCTGTCGCCTATACACCGGAACGGGGCGCTCAGATGTTCTCGGAGATCTACCCATATTTTCATCAGAAATATCCGAAGGTTCTCTTCAAAATCCATGAAGGCCGCGCAAAAGACATGGAGCAGATGGTCCTGAAACGGGAAGCAGATATTGCATTTTGTGTCTATGAGAACGGCCATATCCGACCACAGTTTGAGTATATTGAATTAAAAACAGAACCGATTGTTCTGGCCGTTCCTGAAACCCATCCGCGCGCGGCGCTCGCCGGTCCCGACAGCCATGAGACGCTTCCGGAAATCGATATCCGGCTTCTGAGAGACAGTGATTTTGTCCTCTCCTCCAAAAGTACACGGATCCGTGACATGAGCGAACAGATTTTTGAAAAAGCCGGCTTCCGCCCCAATGTGCTCTTTGAATCAGCCAGCACCTCCACCATCATCAATATGGTCCGCAGTCAGGTATGCTGCGCTTTCATCCCCGGCTCTTATATCGATCCGGCGGAGCCTATGGTCTATTTCACTGTGAATCCCAAAATTTACTGGACTCAGAGCGTTATGATGCTTCCGGGCACCTACCTGACCAAACCGGAAAAATATCTGATCAAACTGGCAAAGCTTCAGGCTTATCATCAGCTTCCCGGCCCGGGCGCAGAAAAGGCGGAGTGAGCCACTCCGCCTTTTGCTGATTCCGTTATTCCTCTTAGATCTGCCGGAAGTCTCAGCCGATTACAACACTGCTTTCATCGCCGCCAGCAATTCCCCGTAGGTCTCAAATGCCGGCAGATCCGGGTTGTCCGCCATGATCTGCTCCGTACTCTTAAAAAGGAATCCGGCTTTGCTCGCGCGTATCATACCCAGATCATTATGGCTGTCACCGGCCGCAATCGTTTCATAGCCGATGGACTGCAGCGCTTTTACCGTTGTGAGCTTCGACTGCTCACAACGCATCCGGAAGCCGGTGATCTCGCCGTTTTCCGCAACCTCCAGAGAGTTACAGAAGATCGTCGGCCAGCCAAGCTTTTCCATCAGCGGCGACGCAAACTGCGTAAAGGTATCGCTGATAATAATAACCTGCGTAAGCGAACGCAGCTCGTCCAGAAACTCTTTCGCACCCGGCATCGGATCGATCCTGCGGATGGTCTCCTGAATCTCCTTTAAACCCAGTCCATGCTCCTTTAAAATACCGATTCTCCATTTCATTAATTTATCATAATCGGGTTCGTCGCGAGTCGTCCTTTTTAATTCCGGGATCCCGCTCGCCACAGAGAACGCAATCCAGATCTCCGGTACCAGTACACCTTCCAGATCCAAACATACAATATTCATATTCTTCCTCCTGAATTTACAGTGTTTCCCGTGGACAATTATAGCCTATGAACAGAAATGACGCAAGGAAATTATCTTTTTCTCTTGCACTCATGAGATAAAATTGATAATCTATAGGAGCGGTTCGACCAATCAAGCCGTCCATTTGGTTATCAGATTCTGCTCAGCAGGTTCTCATAATCAGATTTGCAATTTTTCCAGACAGCATAAAAAAGATAGCATAAAAAATTCGTAAAAAGAAATTCGAGGCTTATCAAGCATTATGAAACATGATGAAACAACACGCAACAACGATTCTTACGAAGAACTGCGCCGCATACGCAGACGCCGGAAGATCCGACAGAGGCAACGGCAGCGCCGGCTGATGATCCGGCGTCTGATCGCCGCGGGAATCCTGCTTCTTCTGATTATCCTCCTCGTTCTCGCTGGTCGTGGAATCTTCCACCTCCTTCATGGGAGCGAAGATGCCGATCCCGGCACAGCGGCAAGCGCACTTGTCCAAACAGAAACAGATTCTGCTGAGAGTTTGGAAGACAGTTCCGGCACGATCGCCGATGATGCCATATCTGGTTCTGAGGGAGCGGCTCCTGATCTTTCTCAGAGCACTTCCGACGATGGCAATGGCTCCGCCCGAGCCGCATCTGTCGGCGCTTCCCAAACAGGCAGTTCTGCCTCCGCCGGGCTTCTTTCTTCCAATCCGGTTCTGCCGGACGGTACGATCCAGGTCGGAGATGTACGTTTTCTCGCCGGTTATACGGCAAATGTCTCTCCATCCGCTGCCTGGCCCGCAGAAAGCGATGTCCAAAGCAGCCATGCGGTCCTGATCGATGAAAGCACCGGAACGATTGTCGCGCAAAAGGATGCCGACAGCATGATTTATCCGGCGTCCATGACGAAAATTCTCACCATTCTTGTCGCCGCGGAACACCTGACGTCTCTGGATGGCACTTTTGCTGTCACACAGGAAATCACGGACTATGCCTACAAGAACGGCTGCAGCATCGTTGGTTTTCAGGTGGGGGAGGAAGTACCCATCCAGGATCTGTTCTATGGAACGATTCTTCCCTCCGGAGCAGACGCCGCTCTCTCGCTGGCTGTCTATACCGCAGGTTCGCATGAAACTTTTGTGGAATGGATGAATGAGAAGCTCACTGAGCTGGGACTCTCGGACTCGGCACATTTTACGAACTGTGTCGGGATTTATAACGATAATCACTACTGTACGACCACAGATATGGCGATGATCATGAAGGCGGCTGTCGAGAATGATTTCTGCCGGGAGGTACTGACCGCGCACAAATATACAACTACGCCGACCGCCGAGCATCCGGACGGCATTGAGATTTCCAACTGGTTTCTGCGGCGGATCGAGGATAAGGATTCGGGCGGTATCGTGCAGAGCGCCAAGACTGGTTATGTCACTCAGTCAGGGAACTGTGCCGCGAGCTATGAGATCTCGGACTCTGGTGTTCCCTATATCTGCGTGACTGCGAATGCGCATAGTGCATGGCGGTGTATATATGATCATGTGGCGATGTATAAGATTTATGCGCCGTAAGCACTCTGGTTTATTTTCTCAGAATATCCACCGTATGTGCCCCCGCGCCGATCAGGTCTTCCCGTTCGCAGACGGCTTCCTGGTAGCGGATGAATTCTTCAAATTCTTCTTCGGTCAGACGGTTCAGGGCTGTGCGGATATAGTCTGCAGGGCCGTCTGGTGACAGAAGTTTCAGTCTGGTAAGCCCGGCGTCTGAGGATAATCTCCGGATATCTTCGACGCGGACATAATCATACAGGTTTTCCGGGCGTGAGATCGTGTGGTAGTCTCCGGTAAAACGGCCTGCCTCTCTGCACTCCCGGATATGGTTTTCTTTGAATGCATATGTGATGACTCCATATTCGTTCATGCAGTATGCGACAAAGATCACACCTCCGGTCCTGGTCACACGTCTGGCCTCTGTCAGTGCCCGTAATTTATCCTCATAGGAAAAGAGATGATACATCGGGCCGAAGAGAATCGCCGCGTCGAAGGTCTCGTCTTCTAATTTTAATTTCTTTAAATCAAGAGCGTTTCCCTGAAGGGCTTTTACCGGACTTTTCTTCGTCTTTAAGACACCGAGATTGTACCGCACCAGTTCTACCGCTGTCACATCATAACCCTCTTCGGCCAGCGGTACCGCGTAGCGTCCTGTCCCTGCTCCGATGTCTACGATGCGGATCTCGTTCTTTGGCCGTTGGATCTGCGACAGGTATTTCCGGATGTATTTCATCGATATGCGGAATTCTACCTGTCCATGACGGGAATCCAGGCGTTTTTCCTCGCTGAACTTATTATAGTAATCAATCAGATTGTCAAACTTTTTTTCCATATCTATCCTGTCTCAATAGTCTGGCTTTTTTCGGATGAATCGTTGTCTGTGCCTGATAACAGATTGAACGCGCTTACCGTCCCATAATTTTCTTTATTCCGGATCTTTCTCCTGATCTTCCTGCAGAATCTGCTCCCAGATCTGATGAATCTCAGGAAAGGAACGCTTGAGAGACAGCAGCTGACCCTGAGGATTCAGGAAGCAGTGACTGCTCTCCCCCTTGCAGCGAACCTCTCCGCTTTCCTTGTCTGTCAGCACATAGGAGATCGTCATCTTGATCCCGTTATATTTTTTCAGACGGGCATCGACACAGACGATGTCCAGAAAATGGGACATTGCCTTATACTCCGCGCTCACCGCTGTCACCGGCACGATAATGCCCATTTCTTCCATCTGGCGATAGCTGCATCCTTTCGCCTCCAGAATGAAGTTTCTGGCCTCCTCAAACCAGCGGATATAATTGGAATGATGGACGACCCCCATCTGATCGGTCTCATAGTACTGTACTTTGTGTTCATATAACTGTCGTTCCTGCATTATGATCTGCCTCCTGATTGATAAATTTCCCTGTCTGACTACCCGGCTCTGTACTTAAACAAAGAGAAAACAGAGCGATTGCCCTGTCTCTCCTCTCTGTGCCTGCATGCTGCACAGCTCTTATTCATACAGATTCAGCTTTAATTTGGTCTGCTGGGACTGAGCCACGTTTGTCCGGCGGCTGATATCGAAGGTATTCAGCGTCGTCGTCCACTCATCCGGTGCCGTCTCCATGATAATGGAGACCACGATCTTGGATTTGTTGGCCTCATCGACCTTATAATGCAGGATCCCATACAGATCCTTATCATCATACCAGCCGGTCTTATTGACCGCATTTTCCACCAGATAACACGCGGACTCCTGAGTGAGCGCCGGGCGGCTGACCCATTCGGCGCTCTCCGTATCCATATAATACCATACGCCGTCGATATACTGCCATCCGGTCAGATATTCGCCGTCCTCCTCATATTTCCAGGCTCCGTCTTCCTGCTGCTGCCACTCGCCGGCCCAGGCGGTCAGACTCATCGCACACATGATCACTGCTGCTGCAATGGCCGTCAGCCACACACGGCTCCTGCTTCTTTTTCTTTTTTCATCATAAAATTTCATTGAACAATCACTCCTTTTTGGTATCACTCACATATGATAAGTATACTTGCTTCCCCTGATAAAAGCAAAGGAACAATTCTGAAATTTTTATGAACGATTCTTAATCAATGGTAATCAGCTCATATTCTCTCGATCCGAAGCCAAGCGCCGCGGCCGCCTCGATCGTATGAACCCCGTTCCGACTCTCCACTCTTTCCAGAAAATGTGCTTTCCCCGGATCGTCGCAGGCATATACCAGATCGATGCATGCCTGGTCGATTGCAATCGGGTCGTCAGAAATCAGCACACCCATATCCTGCAGGCACGGATCCTCCGCGACCGCACAGCAATCGCAGTCCACCGACATGTTTTTCATAACATTGATATAAACCGCGTTTCCGTTAAAATACCGCACCACCGACGAAGCCGCGTCCGCCATCGATTCCAGGAAAGAATCATGATCGGCAGTCCAGATCTGATCCGGGTCCCCCGCTCCATGAATATAGGCTTTTCCATAAGAAGAACCAATACCGATCGAGAGCTGTTTTAACGCGCCGCCGAAGCCTCCCATCGGATGCCCTTTAAAATGCGACAGCACCAGCAGGGAATCATAGTTTGCCAGATCTTTACCCACGTAATTTTTCCGGATCCGCTTTCCGTTCGGGATATCCAGAACCATGTCCGGGCCCTCCGCGTCCATCAGATCGACCGTAAAATAATCGTTCCAGCCATGCTCACGGATCGTCTTTAAATGCTTCTTCGTCGTATTTCTCTCACCGTCGTAAGCCGTATTGCACTCAACTACCGTGCCGCCAACACAGGATACAATCTCCTTCCAGAAATCCGGTCTCAGGAAATTCTGGTTGCCCTTTTCCCCGGAATGCACCTTGATCGCGACATTACCGGTCAGTTCTTTCCCCAGCGTCTGATACATTTTAAGTACCTGCTCAGGAGTAATATTCTTTGAGAAATAAACCTTCGATGCCATGTTCCGTTCCTCCTTCATTTTTATATCGTCTTGTGCGAATTCAATCCCGGCCTGTCTGCGTGCAGTTTCCAGAATCTCCATCACCATCAGCGTATGCTCATTGTAAGACCACGCCTGCTCAAAATCACCCGCCAGCACCATATCCGCAAAAGTCCGCATCTCATAATACATGCGGTGTCGTCCCTCATTCAGCGCATATTCCCGTGCTTCTTCTCCGTTTACCGCCAGACAGAAACCCGTATACTGATTTGCCGCCGCCGTACTGGTGATGCAGCCCTGCTCTCCCTGGATCGTGATGGAAAACGGCGACCGGCAGTCCTTCGCTCCCGCACAGACACATAGGAATGTCAGATATTTCATCACAAGGACACCTGACGTATCGATTCCCTTCTGGATATTGGCGTAATAATGTACTTCTTCCGGTTTGCCAAAAAGCCCTGTCACAAAATAGATATTATAGACATTGAGATCCATCAGCGCCCCTCCGGACTGCTTCGGATCAAAAACCGGGAACATCTGCCCGGCCTTAAACCGGTCATAACGGCTCGAATACTGGGAAAAATTGATCTGCACCAGTCTTACCTCTCCCAGCTTTCCCATCAGTTCTTTTGTCCTCTGGTAATTTGGCAGATACTGATTGGATATCGCCTCAAAGATCATTACATGACGTTCTTTTGCCAGTACAACCAGCTCCTGCGCCTCGGCAAACGTACTCGTAAAAGGCTTTTCCTGTATCACATGCTTTCCCTGCTCCAGCGCCTTTCTGGCGTATTCGTGATGCAGATGATTGGGCATCGCCACATAAACCGCATCGATCCTCGGATCTGCCAGCAGTTCGTCGTAATCGTAACTGATATGTCCGATCGAGTATTTCTCAGAGAGCCTTTCCAGCTTTTCCCTGCTCTTTTCTCTCCCCAGGATCGCGGCCGGCTCCAGCTCCGGAATGTCATGGATCGCCTCCAGAAAATCCGGCACAATCATCCCGGAACCCAAAATTGCAATCTTCATCACACATCTTCCTTCCAAAGTCTTAATTAAATCCGAATACTTTCTGACTGATCCGGTATCCTTCGACAGAGATCTTCCTTCCGACCTTCCCCGGCAGATTCACCAGCATCCCTAAAAGGCCGAAACGAAGCCGCGGATAAATGTCCGGATTGGAGGATTTCAGTTCCTTCCACAGCTCCTTTTTCATCTTCATATGCTCTTCCTTCCCGGAGCGGATCGCCAGGATAGAACAGATCGTCATCATGATGTCCAGATAACGGATCATATAGCGGCGCAGCTTGGGCTCATCAATCTCCGACTTTTTAAAATAGCCCAGCATCAGCCTGGTCACGCGATACTGCTGATCCAGACGGCTGATCATCACCTTTTCATTGACCGACTGATCTTCCCTGCCGATGTAATACAGATAAAATTTGACATCCAGATAATAAATATTACGCACATAAGGCAATGGCTGGAAAACAAAAATATTGTCAACATAAAAAGTATGCTCCGGCAGTTTCAGGCCGGCCCTTCTCAGCAGCGCTGTCCGGTAAATCACAGAATGCATCAGGATATATTGCCCGACAGTGAATACCTTTACCTCATCCCAGCCAAACAGCCGGCGTCTCGGCAGTGCTGAGCGGTAGCCCCTCGTCTTTTTATGCTTTGCCCCCTGCTTGTCATAAACAAAATTCGTAACCAGCATATCCAGCGTTTCCTGACTGCCGGAATAGAAATGCCGAAGGCATTTTAACACCTTCTCATATGCGGCCCCGTCTACCTTATCATCGCTGTCCACAACCTTGAAAAATTCACCGGTCGCGTTCTTTAACCCCGTATTGACTGCCGCTCCGTGGCCGCCGTTTTCCTGATGAATCGCCCGGCAGATACCCGGATATGCCGCCTCGTACTCATCCGCGATCTGGGCCGTATTGTCTTTTGTCGAGCCGTCATCTACAATCAGGATCTCAACCTCGTCTCCCCCCGGAAGCAGCGACTCAATACAGTTTCTCATATAAGCTTCCGAATTATAACAGGGAATTGCTATTGTCAGCAGTTTCATCTCTATCTTTCTTCCTTTCTGATCTTACCTGTAAAATATAATGAAAAAACACCGGAAATCGCAATGGCTGACCAACGGACCGGTGCAAACGCAGCGATCACCCAGCTTAAAAACGTGTTGCTCAAAAGCACGGACATCATATTGGCGGACGCATGCAGGACATACGGCGCCGCAATGGTCCCATAATGCTCCATAACGCCCGCAAGAAACAATCCCAGCACCCCGGCATAAACGGCCTGCACCAGATTGCCATGAAAAGCACCAAAATAAACCGCTGACAGAATCGCAGCCCCGGCCGCAGGAACCATCTCCCGCATCCTCCGGTATCCCAGTCCACGGAAAACCAGTTCCTCTGCAAACGGTACAATCAGTCCCATGCAAACCAGCTGCACACCGACCGAGGGTTCATACAGCGCTTCTCCCACTGACTCAAAACTCTCCCACGAGATCGGCAGATACTGGATCAGTATATTAAAAAACACGCACAGGCTGATCCCCAGACCCGCGACATTAAGTATGGAGAAAGTACCAAACTTGCGTTCCGGCAAAAGGACTCTTCCCTTTTTCCGCTCTCCCCGGCACCAACGCAGATACCAGATTCCCAACGGAAAAGACGCCGCAGCCGCTCCTGCCGCGGTAACCAGCAGCAGATGGCCTCCCCCAAAGCGCACCATCAGCATCACATAGATCCATTCCGATATCCAGTCATAAACGATCAGCGGACTGACCATGCGCCACACAAACACGGCAAATGAGAAAAAGCCACCGCGCATCTTTTGCCTCCTGCAGATTTTAAGCTTAACGTATAACCGATTTTTAGTATATCAAAATCAGTTGATTTTTTCCAGTAAAACCACTATAATCAGGATATCTTTTATATAATAAACGAAAAAACCGTTTACTATAATTTGAGAAGGAGAGTGATTTTATGGCGAAAAAACGGATTGTTATGGCACTTGGCCATCTCGCGCTTGGGACAAACCTGCCGGAGCAGCAGGCGGCGGTCGTCAAGACCGCAAAGATTATCGCAAACTTTATTCAGAGCGGATGGCAGGTGGCAGTCGTGCACAGCAACGCGCCTCAGGTCGGCATGATCCACACTGCCATGAATGAGCTCTCCAAAAACCACCCGGAATATACCCCCGCTCCCATGTCTGTCTGCTCAGCCATGAGCCAGGGATATGTCGGTTACGACCTGCAGAAAGGCATCCGATCGGAGCTTTTACGGCGCGGTATCTACAAACCGGTTTCAACTATATTGACTCAGGTCGCGGTCGATCCCTATGATGAGTCTTTCTATCATCCGGTCAAAAAAGTCGGCCGTTTCATGACCCGTGAGGAAGCTGATATCGAGGAAGCAAAGGGCAATTATGTCTGTGAGATCCCCGGAAAGGGCTGGCAGCGGATCGTATCTGCTCCCAAACCGGTTTCCATCATCGAGATTGACGCTGTGCGGGCTCTTCTGGATGCAGATCAGATCGTCATTGCCTGCGGAGGCGGCGGGATCCCTGTCATGGAACAGGGCGCGAATCTAAAGGGAGCGAGCGCCGTCATCGAAAAGGATCTGGCCAGTGGTCTTCTTGCCAAGGAAGTTGACGCGGATGTACTGATGATCCTGACAAGTGTCAATAATGTTACGTTAAATTATGGCACGCCGGATGAGAAACCGATCAAGCGTATGACGGTAGCGCAGGCGGAGGATTATATCCGCCAGGGACATTTCGAATTTGCCTCCATGCTGCCGAAAGTTGAGGCGTCGATTGATTTTATCAAGGCCGGCAAGGGACGGTGCGCGATTATTACTGCGCTGGAGAAGGCGATGGATGCGATTGAGGACCGCGCGGGGACGGTGATCCGGTAGGTTACGCATATCCAAGCCCAATAAGATAAGACAGACAGTCCGTCTGGGATGTCACTCATATCCTCCGAGGACCGTTTGCACTCAGGTTTTCACGCAACGGTACTCCATATAACGTGTCACTGGCACGTCATATGGATACTAAGGCATAAACTCACCGGAAAAGCATCCGGTTCGTTAAGTGCCGGCGTGAAAAATGTCCTCTGCGGATATGAGTGACATCCCAGACTATTATATTGGCTATAACTATCATTAGCAGATATATCTTTACGGATTGCAGGACTGGCAGGGTGCGTAGGCCTGCGCAGTCAGGATTTCGCGGGTGCCGTTGTAGATCTGGCGGTTTGATTCTTTGATATCGGCGGCTTTCTCGCAGTCGGGATCGTGATATTTTTTGGAATTGGTGTTCATGATGACGTTGATGGTTTCTCCGTCGTAAGCGTCTGCGGAGAGATTGTTGTCTCCGGTTGTATAGTCGATATCGATGCCGGGTTGGACGTTGTAGAGGTAGACGCAGAAGCAGATCCCCTCGCCGTTGTCTTCGACGGATTTTGCTTCCATCAGGACGCCGGATGCCAGCAGATTATTTCCTTCAAAGACCGGAGTCACACGATACAGGACGTGATTGCCGGTCTTTTTGATATATTCGGCCGTCTCATTTTCGAATGGCAGCATTCCCACAACATTCAGATAGCGGGTACCGGTGATCAGATTCTTTTCATTTGCGTTTTCGGCTGTCAGCTCGTATGCGATCAAATGGCAGCGGTTATAGAGATACAGTCCGTCGATGATGTCGTATTTGACGGTATGCCAGCCGGTCGGCTGGATCTGGCCGATCGCGTCCCGTTTCTCTGTGGGCATCAGGTCCTGCCCGATGTTCGCATAAGCGGCGCCGCAGCGGCCGAGATCATCCAGATCACTATACATTTCAAAAGAGGTTTCGCTCATCTCTTCCTCGGTAAAGTATGGGATGTTCCCATTGATTTCCACATAGGTATCTCCAGAGTATTCCGGCACATCGGACAGAGAAAAAGCGGATTCGGTCCGCTCCACTGACAACTCAGCTGACACTGTCTCCTGAGGCTGTGTCTGCGCTGCCGTCATTCTTTCTTCCAGAATCATCTCCTGGCGGCAGGCTGAGAGCAATAATACCGCCGCAAACAGCGGAAGCGCCATTCTTATTCTGTATTCTTTCCACTTTTTCTGCATATAATTTTTCATGTATTTTCCTTATCGATACAATTTCTAATGTCTCAGGAATTATAGCACACGGTATGCTGCCTCCGCAACCTCAGAAAATTTTTAATAAATTTCCATATCCGCTCGTGTGATCGAGCAGGAGGCGGCTTTTGCCTCATACTCGCCGCGCGTTGCTGAGTGCCAGCGGCACTCGTTTAGCAACGATCGAAGCGGAGCGGAGACCGGGTGCGGCATAAGCCGCAAAATTCCTTACCCGGCCCTGTGCATAAAACCAGCCGGACATCTGCCTGTTATTCAGGTATCCGGCTGCTTTTCCAGGTTTAAATAGTTTATAATTGGGTTAGATGATATTCTCCCGCTTTCTCATCCATCGATATGCGATCAGGCACACAACCACGGATACCCCGGAACCGATCGCCGTGGCAATTCCCATCGGCGTCAGCGTATCAGAGAACATGGTCGAGGCCAGATACGCCAGCGGAATCCTCGCAAATACGATCGAAATCGTATTATGTAAGAAAGAAAGTCCTGACCTCTGACAGGCGCAGAAATATCCGCTGAAGCTGAAGTGAATCCCCGCCAGCACACAGTCCCACACGTAACCACGCAGGTACTGTCCTCCCGCACGGATCACGGCCGCATCCCCGCTGCCCACAAAGAGCCCCACAACCGGTTCCGCAGCAAACGACATAAGCAATGCCGATGTCAGACCAAACCCCACCGCGAGCTCGATCGCATAAAACAGCGTCTGTCTCGCGCGATCCGGTCTGCCGGCGCCGATATTCTGCGCACAGAGCGCGGAAACTGCCGAAAGCATGGACGACGGCACCAGGAAAAGGATGCCGATAATCTTCTCTACGATACCAACCGCCGCTGCGTCCGTCAGACCTCTGCTGTTGGCTATCGCCGTAATTACCAGAAAAGAAATCTGTATAAATCCGTCCTGCAGCGCCACCGGGATACCGACGGACAGCAGGTTCTTCATCATCCTCCCGGACATACGAAAATCACTCCGCGCCAGTCGGATCATCCGCTTTCTGACGATCATCGTAAAAGATAAAAGGACGCTGACTGTCTGCGAGAGCGTTGTCCCCAGAGCCGCTCCTGCCGGCCCCATCCCCAGACAGCCGATCAGAATATAATCCAGCGCGATATTCACACAGCACGCAACTGCGATAAAATACATCGGGCTTTTGGAATCGCCCATCCCGCGAAAGATCGAGCTGATCACATTATATGCCGTGATAAACGGGATCCCGATAAAGCAGATCGTCAGATAGTCCGTAATCCCTGCCACTGCCTCTGACGGCACCTTCATAATCGTAATGATCGGACTTCTTGCCAACAACAGACACCCTGTCAGAACCAGCGAGATGCCCATAAATAAAGCTGCCGTGTTTCCTACCGCAAGAGATGCCTCCTCTCTGCGGTTCGCGCCGACTGCCCGTCCGATCATCACCGTAGAACCCATTGCCAGCCCGACAATCATGACCGTGACCATGTGCATCACCTGACTGCCCACCGATACCGCGGTCGTGCTGTCCACACCGTTAAACTGGCCGATGATAAACAAATCGGCCAGTCCATATAAAGTCTGTAAAAAATATGACAACAGATACGGCAGCGAAAAGGCCACCAGGGTCTTAAAAACGCTGCCGCCTGTGCGATTCTGTTCCATTAAAAGCTGAACTCCTTTACATTCCCAGTTCTGCTTTGAGCGCTGCAAGTGCCTCATCGGTACCCGGCTGATTGCTGCCGTACTTCAGTTCCAGGGCTTTATCCTTATCCTCTTCTTTATTTACACTCAGATCATCCATTGCCTGAGCCTTTGCCAGCTCACGATGAGCCTTCTCCTCCATGCGTGCAAAGGTCGCGAAAGCGCTCTCATCAATACCCATCTGCGTTACCTTGCTGGCTGCCTTCGTTGCCTTGGCTGCCGCTGCCGTCGCCTTGATCTCATCGGACTTTGCCTTCATCTGACGGATCTGGTCTTCCATCTGTGCAAGCTTTGCACGGACAGTATCCGCGGCCGACTTCGTTGCTTCATACGCTTTTTCCTGAGCCTCAGCCTTTGCACGGGCCTGTGACTCATTTTCCAGTGCACTGCGTGCATCGCCTTCATTTCCGGCGCGCAGAGCTTTCGCCGCGATGCTGTGCCACTTATCTGCCTCCGCATTGTAATCATCCAGTTTCTTCTTCGCCAGCTTTTCATTTGCCAGCGTATTTAACGCCTGTTCCTTGGCTTTGCCATACTCCTTGGTCGCATCAATAATTGTCTGATCGATCATCTTCTCCGGATCTTCAAAATTGCTCAGAAGATCGTTTACGTTGGACTTGATAATGGTTGACATTCTCTCAAAAATTCCTGCCATGATTGTCTCTCCTTTTCATGATTTTTCGTTTATCTTTCTCTTGCTGCCATCATTGGCAGTCTTTTGTGAAACCTATGATTTATCGGAGTCCTCTCCATATTTCTTTAACAGTTCCTCATCCGTCGGCGAGTCTCCGATCGGGGTATCAAGGACTTCCTTTAAGTGTTCTGCCTCTTTTGTCCTTGAATCCTGAATATGCCGGATAATCATCAGAATGATGATCAGCACCGCTGCTATCACCAGAATGATCTTAATGATGTTTTTCGTCTTTGCCGATCCTGTAACATCCCTCATAATTTCTTCTGCCGAAGCGGTAAATATCTTTGCAAAATACGCATCATCCGACAGCGACGAATCCGTATAATAGCGGTCCGCTATACTGAGAATAATCTCTCTCGCTTCCGAATCAATCACACTGTCCGCGGCTGTTCCCGTATAAACATAAGTTACATAACGCGACTGTTCATACTCGATGAATGCGAAAATCATGTGCCCCTCATCATCATACAACGAATCATACAGATTTTGCAGATAAGCTTCCGCATCGGAATCCTTCAGATCCCGTCCTTTTCCGTTCAGATTGTCCGTAATCAGAAGATACGGCTGGACGCCGGTGCTTTCGTAAAATTCCTGCATCGCGCTTTTCACGGTTGATTCCCGGTCAAGCCATCCCAGCTCATCCTCGATCCATTCCGATGATGTGGTGCAAAGATTGGATTCCAGCTTTGTCCTCGTGATCGTACTCGTTGTTGTCTGCGTGTGGCCCGCATTTCCCGGACCGGACATCATCATCCCACAGGATCCAAAGGAAACCATCATAAACAGAATCACAATGATCACCAGCATGCCAAACGGTCCCAGACAGCCTCCCCCTCCATAGGGTGCGCCATAATACCGCCTTCGTCCGAAAAACGGCATACCCATCATCGGTCGTCTCGGCGGCACCGGACCTCCCGGCATCCTGCCCGGGCCCATGGAACCTCCTCTGCCCGGAGAGGATCCCCCAAATCCGCCTCCGCGTCCAGATGAGGAACGTGAACCGCCGCCTGAAAATCCACGGCCTCCCCCACTTGAAAATCCACCGGAGCGGCCCCCGCCGCCTCCGCCTCTGCCCATAAGCTATCCCTCACTTTCACAAATCTGCTCCCATTATAATCCAAGTTACAGGGAAAATCAATCATTACCTGTTATATGTCAACCAGATAATCCCGTTTTCTGACATTTCATGGATTCCACATGCAAAAAGAATTACGCTTGAACTTTTATTTTCTTCTGGTATACTAGGGTTATCAAAATAACGGGAGATCTTCCATATGAAAATAACGACCAAAGGCAGATACGCTCTTCGCATGATGATTGAATTCGGACTGGATCCGGATCACTGCACCAAGATCTGTCAGGTAGCCGCCCGTCAGGGCATCTCTGATAAATATCTGGAACAGATCGTCACGATCCTGATGAAAGCGGGATTTGTGCGCAGTATCCGCGGAGCGCAGGGCGGTTATATGCTGACACGCAAGCCGGAGGAATATACAGCAGGCATGATCCTACGTGCAGCTGAGGGAAGTCTCTCCCCGGTATCGTGTCTCGACGACGAGATCAACCAGTGCATCTACGCCAACAAATGTTCCACTCTTTCCCTCTGGCAGCAGATCAAGGACGCTATCGACCAGGTCGTAGACAACGTCACACTGGCAGATCTGATCGAAGAGCAGAAGAACCGGCCGGATGAGACACTCATCTGAGCTGCGGCCCTGTCATCTTCTGTATCAGCTCCGGAATGATCACACAACGCCTGCTGTTGCTGTTAAAACGATGATTCTTTTGATGGCTCATTTCTGACAATTGGTACAGGATACGCTGCTCCGTCCGCCAATCACTCTGCGGCGGAGTATCGTTCCACAAATCGGACAGGGACTTCCCTCATGACCGTAGACCTGCAAAAACGGCGTATTGCGATAATCTCTTCCTCTCGTTTGCCGGTATTCCTCCGGAGTGATCTCATTTTTCTGAATATAAAATGATAATCGTTCGGGAATCACCTCGGCGAGCTGCTTCCATTCCTCCTCTTTCAGGTTTTCTGCCGTCCGCGCCGGATCAATCCCCGCAGAAAATAAAATCTCATCGGAATAGATATTGCCTATCCCCGCAATCACGCTTTGTTCCATCAGACATTCTTTGATCGCCTTTCTCCGTTTTCCCAATCTGCCCGACAAATACCCTGCTGTAAAATTCTGATCAAACGGCTCTATGCCCAGTTTTTCCATCCCGCTGTATCCGTCTGCTTCGTCTTTTCGCAGCAGCCAGACCCGGCCAAAACGTCGTGTGTCCGAAAACCGCAATTCCCTGCCGCCGTTCAGCCGGAAAATAACGTGCGTATGCTTTTCCTCCGGACTGCCTTCCGGCATGACTAACAAGCAGCCGGTCATCCGCAGATGGATGATCACCCGGTCTCCGCTTTCCAGATGAATCACAAAATATTTTCCCCGGCGTGTAATCCGATCAACGATTTGTCCTCTTAAGCAGCTGCAAAATTCATCCGCCGCAGGATGAGCGATTACCTCCGGGCGCCTGGCTATGATCTCTTCCATGGAAAATCCCTGTATCTGCGGCTCAATGACCCGCCTGATCGTCTCCACTTCCGGCAATTCCGGCATAATTGTTACCGTCCTTTCTGAGGTCTTTTTGAATCGGCGCGATTGTCTTGATCTGTTTCATCAATCTTCTCCCTGTTCCATCATGCCGATATAGCGAATTGTGTATTCTATCTCAAACGCCTGCTCATAGCTGGCAATCGTTAGCTGCGAAATCTTATCTTTTCCCTGCTGATATCTTTCTTTTTTCCTCAGCAATCGTTTACAGTCCATGCATCCGCCTCCCTTATGAGTATCTATTTGGAAGTATATCACATTTCCATGGGATCGTAACGTATAAACTTCATTTCCTATTTCGCTGTCTGGCTAAACAATGTAACATTCAACAAATCCGCTTCGCTGGCATAAATGGGTCATGCCAAAGTCACACCCCTACCCACATACTCGCGGGGAACACTGTTATACATACTAAAGGAATTTACCTCTTCCTGTTTAATGCGTATAATCCAGAATCGTAATATCCGGGTCAACAACCTTTTTGACCGAGGCAAACATGGCTTGCGCCATGGGACATGGGAATCCAATCGGTGTGCCTTTTTTAATACAGGACGCAAATGCGATCGTATCTGCTCCACGTTTGACCAATTCCTTCGCCCTCAGGACTGCCTTTTTCCCTGGACATCCGCCGCAGCTTACAAAGCCAACGATCTCGATCTCCTCTCCAATTCCGG
>JAJBUA010000005.1 GCA_020860565.1 Clostridiales bacterium | reverse complement strand
TGGCAGAAATTCTGACACATGCGGCATTTTATGCAGGCTGGCCGAATGCATGGGCAGTTTTCCGCATGGCGAAAGAGGTCTATGCGGACAGCATGGAAGGTTCTTCTGCTGACGACGCAAAAGCTGCACATGCGGCAGAGATGGTCTTCCCCATCGGCGCACCGAACGATGTCTTCGCGCAGTATTTCATCGGGCAGAGTTATCTGGCGCCGATCTCGACCAGCCAGGTCAGTGTCTGCAACGTGACCTTTGAGCCGTGCTGCCGCAACAACTGGCATATTCATCATGCGGACAAAGGCGGCGGCCAGATCCTGATCTGTGTGGCCGGCCGCGGCTATTATCAGGAGTGGGACAAAGATGCGGTGGAGATGAAACCGGGCGACTGCATTAACATCCCGGTTGGCGTCAAACACTGGCACGGAGCCGCTCCGGACAGCTGGTTCTCCCATCTGGCGGTAGAGGTACCGGGAGAAAATTGCTCTAATGAGTGGCTGGAAGCTGTTACAGATGAGCAGTATAGTACATTAAAATAATACTGCTTTTGCAATTAAATATGCTGAAAATCATTTAAAGAACAGAAAGCGGTCTGCAAATGGAAATTTTACAGGCCGTTTTTTCTTTCGAATTAGATTTTCGGTTCTTAACTCAATAGTCAAGGATGGAAAACAGATGATTATAATGACGCGCTTATTTTTTTGATTTCGTTGCCGACTGTATAAATTTCCTGGTTGCAGGTGTCGGGTCATTCGCATATACCAACCCATAGGGCATGGTATAATCCGTCTCCAATGGAATCGTAATCAGGTTGGTGTGGATGTCGGCATATACTGGCTGTGTAATCAGAACATAGGGATTCACCTCACACATGGTAAATGTGTCCACGCCGTAATAGCTGGAATTGATGATCTGTACAGTAGGAAACTTTTCTGTAATCTCCGCACGAAAACTGTCCAGTTCCTCTGATACTCCCTCAATCGGCATCACAAGATATTCTCCGTTTAAGTCCTGCATGGACAGTTTTTCTGCTTTTGCGAGCCGGTGCGCTGTGGAGACAGCGCAGCAGATGGGAACCTCGGAGAGTTTCAAAAACTGGCAATTCCCTTTCCAGCCTTTTGAACCATAAACAGCTTCGAATAAATCAAAATCAGTGCCTAAGCAAGCAAAGGTTGTTCCTCTGTTCTCATATTCAGCCATAGGCAAAATTTCAATTCTTAATTCCGGATGTTTCTCACTGATTCTCGCCCAGATTTCCGGCAAAAGCCGGCACTTATAGAGAAGTGAGGTCCCAATCCGCACAGTAGTTTCGGCCTGCTCAGCTAACTGTGAGGCTTTTTTCAATGCGTCTTCCGAGAGCCGGATGATGGTTTTGGCGTCTTCATACAGGGATTTTCCGGCTGGAGTGAGCTTTACCCCATGGTTAGTGCGGTTAAAAAGTTTAAATCCACACCGGCTTTCCAGCAAATTGATCTGCTGGATCAGAGCCGGGGATGAAATGAACATGGACTCTGCCGCTTTTCCGAAACTGCCCATATCCGCCGCGCGGATAAAAGCGTCAAGCTGATGATTATACATAAATGCCTCTCGTCCTCTTGCGTAAGGTTTATACTTTATGCCATGATAACATATCCGTGCTTCCAAAGCAAGGAGAAGTGAGTAAAATAAAAGACAGGGATCAGAAAATAATCTTCCGAATGGAAGGACAAGGAGGAGGCGCAGGATTATGAAAAAACTTGGTTTCGGCCTTATGCGGCTGCCGCTCGTCAATCCGGATGATACCACCAGTGTGGATATAGAAGCGGTCAAACAGATGGCGGATATGTTCATGGCGAAGGGCTTTACTTATTTTGACACGGCGACACCCTACCATAGAGGACAGAGTGAGGTAGCTTTCCGGGAGGCACTGGTAAAGCGTTATCCCAGAAATTCTTATACGATTACCGATAAGCTGTCTCTGTTTATGCTGAAAGGCGAGGAAGATTTTCAGCCTTTCTTTGATGCACAGCTGGAGCGGCTGGGGGTGGAGTATGTGGACTATTACTGGCTGCATGGCCTTGGCGGGCCGTCTTACCGGCAGGCGGAGGAACAGCACGCTTTTGCGTTCATTCAGAAGCTGAAGGCAGAGGGCAAGGTGAAGCACATTGGCCTTTCCTATCATGATAAGGCGGCGCTTCTGGATGAGATTCTGACAAAACATCCGGAAATGGAATATGTACAGCTTCAGCTCAATTATCTGGACTGGGAAGACCCCATGGTAGAGTCACGGAAATGTTATGAAGTGGCCACAAAGCATCGCAAGCCGGTCATTGTCATGGAACCGGTCAAGGGCGGCAGCCTAGTCAACATTCCGGAAGAAGCTGTAAGGCTCTATCAGAATTATGCGCCGGATATGTCGGTCGCTTCCTGGGCAATCCGCTTTGCGGCCAGCCCGGATAATGTAATGATGGTACTGTCTGGTATGAGCAGTCAGGAACAGATGGTTGATAATACCGGTTATATGGCATCATTTCATGCCTTGAACCGGCAGGAACTTTCTATAGTGGAACAGGCCGTGGAGATCATTAAAGGGGCAATCACCATTTCCTGCACGGCATGCCGGTATTGTGTGGACGAATGCCCGATGCATATCGCGATTCCGGATTACTTTGCTATCTATAATAACCTGAAGCAGTTCGGAGCCAGGCAGGGCATCGTTGCGAGTACCTATTATGGAAATCTGATGCAGACCCACGGGAAAGCCTCAGACTGCCTGAAATGCGGAAAATGTGAAAAAAGATGTCCGCAGCATCTTCCTATCCGGCAGTATCTGGAAGATGTGGCTGGGGCATTGGAAGGATGATGACCTGTGAGATTTGCAATGGAGGCTGCCTGATTATATGAACGGAGGAGGCGTGAATGTGACGAATCTGGAAAGCCATACAGAAACAACTGAGATTGCGGTAATAGAAAACAGCATGGGAACCCAGCCTGTCGGAAAACTGATCCTGCAAATGAGCCTGCCGATGATGTTTTCCATGCTG
>JAJBUA010000056.1 GCA_020860565.1 Clostridiales bacterium | reverse complement strand
TCTTAGCTCAGCTGGGAGAGCATCTGCCTTACAAGCAGAGGGTCACAGGTTCGAGCCCTGTAGGCCCCATATCTTTGGCGGAATAGCTCAGTTGGCTAGAGCACACGGTTCATACCCGTGGTGTCGAGAGTTCAAATCTCCCTTCCGCTATGATGAATAGCCTGAGAACTTTAACCAGAAGTTTTCAGGTTTTTTTTATTGCCAGTTTATGATTTTTTATATGTATTTCATGACTTTTGTGTTATACTTTCTGATAGACTGAAAGTATGGAGGAGTCATGCATTATTTTATCGTGAATCCGGACGCCTGCTGCGGCCGTGCGTATAAATTGTGGAAAAAAATCGAACGCCGCCTGAAAAAAACAGGATTTGAGTATGAGGCTGTGCTGACAGAAAAATGCGGTGACGCCAGGACTCTCGCACAGTGTCTGACAGAATCTGCAGCTGATTCGCGAAACATCATAGTCGTGGGAGGAGACGGAACGATGAATGAGGTCATCGACGGCCTCGTCTTCAACGCTCCGGTGACACTTGGTTTTATCCCGGCCGGTATCGGTAATTATCTTGCACGCAGCCTCAGGCTTCCTCTGAACTGGAAACAATGTCTCAAAAAAATCGAAAAGCCCAGGTATCAGCCGATGGGTTATGGCGTTTTGTCTTACGGAGAAGATATTCCCATGCACAGGCGGTTTATAGAGAACTGTGGGATCGGACTGGATGCGGCCGTATATCATAGTATGCTGGACAGAAAACCGGGCACCGGCAGACACGTACTGTATGCAGGACGTGTCAGTTATGCGGTACGGGGGCTGGCGCTGCTTTGCAAAAGCGAACCGGTGAAAGGATATCTGGTTCTTGACGGGGTAAAGAAAGTAGAATTAAACCGGATCTATGTGGTTTCCGCTTATACCCATTCGCATGAAAAGAAAAATTTATGGCATCGCGCGCGGGAAGATACGCGGGAGGATCAGCTGGAAGTAAAGGTGATTCATGCGACGTCAAAGCTGATGATTCTGCCGATGATTGCCGATGCATGGAGAAATCAGTCATCAAAGAGGGTTGGCATCCGACGCTATCGATGCCGGGAATTGAAAATCCATCTGGACCGGCCGATGCCGGTACATGTAGATGGAGAAAGCTGTTGCTGTCAGACGGATATCATGATAAGCTGCAGGGAAAGAAAAATCCGGATGATTGTCTGATGGAACCGGGAATATTTGGATTAATAAAAATCAGTAGTGAGGAAAATTATGAGAATCGGACAGGGATATGATGTTCATCGGCTCGTGGAGGGCCGTGAGCTGATTCTGGGTGGAGTGAAGATCCCGTATGAGAAGGGGCTTCTGGGACATTCCGATGCGGATGTGCTGCTGCACGCTGTGATGGACGCGCTGCTGGGAGCGGCCGCTCTGGGAGATATCGGACAGCATTTTCCTGATACAGATCCGCAGTATAAGGGGATTTCCAGCATTTTGCTGTTAAAAAAGGTCGGAGAGCTTCTGGAAGAAACGGGTTATGTGATTGAAAATATCGACGCAACGATCATTGCCCAGCGGCCAAAGCTGGCGCCGTACCGCCCGAAGATGAAGGAGATGATCGCGGAGGCGCTGCGTCTGGAGGTCAGCCAGGTAAATGTCAAGGCGACGACGGAGGAGGGCCTTGGTTTTACCGGGACAGGAGAGGGAATCAGCGCACAGGCGATTGCGCTGCTCATGGATATCCGGGATTACGGCACGGACGATCGTCTGATGTCCGGAGGCTGCGGCAGCTGTCCGATGGCGGGGCAGAAATAAGAGGAAAATCAGAGAAGAGGAGGCAAAAAAGTTATGAAAATATTTAACACCTTGTCGAAGAGAAAAGAAGAATTTGTTCCGTTGGAACCGGGGAAGGTCCGGATGTATGTCTGCGGTCCCACCGTTTATAACTATATTCATATCGGAAATGCGCGTCCGATGATCGTGTTTGACACCGTTCGCCGTTATTTCGAATATAAAGGCTACGAAGTCAATTATGTATCGAACTTTACCGATGTCGATGATAAGATCATTAAAAAGGCCATGGAAGAGGGCGTGGATTCCGAAGTGATTTCGGAGCGTTATATTGAGGAATGCAAAAAGGATATGGCGGGGATGAATGTGCGGCCGGCGACAACCCACCCCAAAGCAACTCAGGAGATTCCGGGTATGCTGGAAATGATCCGCACGCTGATTGATAAGGGACATGCCTATGTGGCAAAGGACGGTACGGTGTACTTCCGGGTTTCCTCTTTCCAGGAATACGGAAAGCTGTCCCACAAGAATCTGGACGAGATGATGTCTGGGTTTCGGGAAATCAAGGTGACCGGTGAGGAGAATAAGGAGAATCCCTCGGATTTTGTTCTCTGGAAGCCGAAGAAAGAGGGAGAACCGAGCTGGTCCTCCCCGTGGTGTGAGGGGCGGCCGGGCTGGCATATTGAGTGCTCGGTGATGTCCAAACGGTATCTGGGAGAGCAGATTGATATTCACGCAGGCGGCGAGGATCTGATTTTCCCGCATCATGAAAATGAGATCGCGCAGTCTGAAGCGGCGAATGGTAAAACCTTTGCCAATTACTGGATGCATAACGCATTTTTAAATATAGATAACCGGAAGATGTCCAAATCTCTGGGTAATTTCTTTACGGTGCGCGAGATCAGTGAAAAGTATGATCTGCAGGTTCTGCGGTTCTTTATGCTGAGCGCGCACTACCGCAGTCCGCTGAATTTCAGTGCGGAACTGATGGAAGCGGCAAAAAACGGACTGGAGAGGATCCTTACGGCGGTCGACCGGTTAAAAGATGCGGCCAGGACCGCTGAGGACCGGGAGATGAACGCGCGGGAGCTGGCGGCAGCAGATGAGGTAAAGACGCTGGTTACGAAGTATGAGGCCGCGATGGATGATGACTTTAATACCGCTGACGCGATTGCCGCGCTGTTTGAACTGGTAAAACTGAGCAATTCGACGCTTACGGGAACCGATGCGAAGGAATTTGTCGCTTATATGACGGAAACGGTCGAAAAGCTCTGCGATGTGCTTGGCATCATTACCGGGCGCAGGATGGAATCGCTTGAGGACGCGGTTGAAGCTCTGATCGTGGAGCGTCAGGCGGCGCGCAAGGCGAAAAATTTTGCCCGTGCCGACGAGATCCGCAGCCAGCTTTCGGATATGGGAATCATTCTGGAGGATACCAGAGAAGGTGTAAAATGGAAACGGGCTTAAGGGAACGGGTGAAGCAGGAGCTCGAACTTCAGGAGGTAGATGTCCACAGCTATTCGCCGCTTGCTCTGGCGTATATCGGCGACGCGGTTTATGAGCTTCTGATCCGCACGAAGGTGATGAACCACGGCAGTATGCAGGTCAATAAGATGCATAAAAAGACTGCCAGCCTGGTACAGGCCAAGGCACAGGCGGATATGATTAAGGCGCTGATGGAGGAACTGACAGAGGAAGAAACGGTGATCTTTAAGAGGGGACGCAACGCCAAATCGGTGACAGCGGCAAAGCACGCGACCATCACGGATTACCGGATGGCGACAGGGCTTGAGGCGTTGATGGGATATCTGTATCTTACGGGGCAGACGGAGCGCCTGCTGCGGCTGCTTCACGACGGTCTGGAAAAGATGGGAGAATTATCATGCGATACGAAGAATTTACCATAGAGGGGCGCAATGCTGTTCTGGAAGCATTTCGTTCGGGAAAAACGATCGATAAGCTTTTTATACAGGAAAACAGCAAGGACGGCCCGATGCAGACGATCCTGCGGGAGGCAAAAAAGCACGACACGATTGTGCGCCGCGTGACAAAGGAACGGCTGGATCAGATATCCGAGACAGGGAAACATCAGGGAGTGATCGCTTATGCGGCGGCTTATGAGTATGCGGAGGTCGAGGATATCTTAAAGAATGCGGAGGAAAAGGGCGAACCGCCATTTGTGATTCTGCTGGACGGGATCGAAGATCCGCATAATCTGGGAGCAATCATCCGTACGGCTAATCTGGCTGGAGCGCATGGGGTGATTATTCTGAAAAACCGTGCGGTGGGCCTGACGGCAACGGTCGCCAAGGCGTCTGCCGGAGCGCTGAATTACACACCGGTGGCGAAAGTGACCAATCTGGTAAGCACGATGGAAAGTCTGAAAAAATGCGGCCTGTGGTTTGTCTGCGCGGACATGGGCGGGGAAGAGATGTACCGGCTGGATCTGACGGGCCCGATCGGACTGGTGATCGGCAGTGAGGGAAGCGGAGTCGGAAGACTGGTCCGTGAGAATTGTGATATGACGGCGGCGATTCCGATGAAGGGAGAGATTGATTCGCTGAACGCGTCGGTCGCGGCGGGGGTTCTCGCCTATGAGATAGTGAGACAGCGGTTAAAAAAGTAACGCGGTTAAAAAACTCTTTTTCTGGTTATATTATCGTAAAAGACTTTAGTCATTTACGAGTGCGCCGGACGCAAGGCTGCGTAAGCAGCCTTTTCCTTATACGTCCGTGTGCATAAACAGAAGGAGGGAAACCGATACGATGAGGAGCGATAATAGAAAGGTTGTCCTGATTGGCGCCGGTATGGTGGGAATGAGCTATGCTTACAGCATGCTGAACCAGAGTGTATTTGACGAACTGGTGCTGATCGATATTGACCGGAAAAGAGCGGAAGGCGAGGCTATGGATCTGAATCATGGCCTTGCCTTTTCTCCGACCAATATGAAAATTTACGCGGGAGATTACAAAGACTGCAAAGACGCAGATATTGTGGCGGTCTGCGCGGGGGCGGCGCAGAAGCCAGGGGAGTCCAGACTGGATCTGTTAAAACGGAACCGGCAGGTTTTCCAGTCGATCATCATTCCGGTGACGGAGTCGGGATTTAACGGGATTTTTCTGGTGGCGACGAACCCGGTGGATCTCATGACGCGTATCACGTATGACCTGTCCGGATTTAACGCCAGCCGTGTGATCGGCACGGGAACGGCGCTGGATTCTGCGCGGCTGCGATATCTGCTGGGCGATTATATGGATGTCGATCCGCGCAATATTCATGCTTATGTCATGGGAGAACATGGCGACAGTGAATTTGTGCCGTGGAGTCAGGCGATGCTGGGAACCCGGCCCATCTGTGATATTCTGAATATCTGTGATCACACGGAAGAGATGGAGCGGCTGGAGGCGATTGAAGCAGAGGTCAAAGGTGCCGCTTATAAGATTATTGAAGCAAAGCATGCGACTTATTATGGCATCGGCATGGCGATGACGCGCATCTCAAAGGCAATTCTGGGAGGGGAAAACAGTGTTTTGACCGTATCCGCACGGCTGCGTGGCGAATATGGTCAAAACGATGTTTTTATCGGCGTTCCCTGCATTATCAGTAAGGATGGAGTAAAACGCATTGTGGAGCTCAGGCTGGATGAAAAAGAGCTTGAGCGGTTTGCGGTGTCCTGTACGGTTTTACGAGAGAATTATGAGGAACTGTAGCATCTGTATGCGCAGTCGGATTTAACCGTTCTCAGTCAGTCTTGCGCGAGAAGCACCTGCAGGCCTGCGCTCGACCAGGTGTTGCCGATCAGATAGGCCGTGTAATCGTTTCCGGCGGCAATCGCCGCGGAGAAAACAAGGAGCGACTCATGAGCAGTGATCGAAATGCCTTCGGCGCCCAGAATGATCAGTGGCAGTTCGCGGATGAATGCGTAGCCGGCAGCAGCAACGACCGTAAACTGGTAGTTGCCTGCGATTGCCTGTTTATAGGAAGAAACGGACTGGTAACTGATGTTGCGGAAAACGGTTTCATTTCCGAGCATCAGATCCAGATTGGACCCCGGCCATGTCATATTGGCAAAACGGAAGCAGGCGGAGTTGGACGGCAGGTTGCTGCATCCGGTATCAACGATGCGGATCAGATCCAGACTGCCGTCAGTCGCGTCGGTCAGAACCAGGGTTACCTTCTGCCCTGCCAGGAAAGGAAAGGTCTGCTGGAGCAGGATGGAGCGCAGACCGGAAGCGCTGCGGACAGTCACGGTGTGAAACCCGTCGCTGATCCAGTCGTACGCCGACAGAGAAGCAAATCCGGAACCGGAAAAGTAGGAACTTCCATCAATGGACACATTGACAGGAAAAGACCCGGTTGACGCATTCAGGAAGCGGACCTGACCGTAATTTTGCGTTGGAGTGACAGGATAGATGGGCGCGGCTGAATAAGGCGGCATCCACGGTCGCGAAGGAGTGTCGGGAGCACCAGGAAGCTGCGGTGGCTGGGATGGCGTCGGGGGTTTCTGATCCTGCGGCGGAGCCGGATTTTCGGGTTTGTCAGAACCCGGAGAGCCGGAAGGCGGCGGATTGGAACCGGGCCTGTCAGAGCCAGGGGCATCCGGAACCGGCGGATTGAAACCGGTTCCCGGGACCGGACCTCCTGCCGTGGTAGCCGGAGTCTGGGAGTAGATCCTGTTGTAATGCATGTTATTGTCAGCCATAGAGTACCTCATGGGTTTTTAATTTACTTTATGAGAGAAAACAAAACCTGTGCAAAAAAACCAGAGGAAAAACTGTAAAAATCCGTTGACAAAATAAATTCATCATGATAGTATAAATGAGTCGTCTGAAAGACTAAGCTGCTGTGGCTCAGTCGGTAGAGCGTCACATTGGTAATGTGGAGGTCACGAGT
The DNA here is from genome assembly GCA_020860565.1 of Clostridiales bacterium. GTDB lineage: Bacteria > Bacillota > Clostridia > Lachnospirales > Lachnospiraceae > Brotaphodocola. Next base: position 55,812 of record JAJBUA010000056.1, on the reverse strand, counting down.
TCGATTCTCGTCAGCAGCTCGTTCAAAGGGGAAAGTCATTTAGACTTTCCCTTTTTCATTTCATAATTTTATCGGAAAAGGAGATAAAGCCATGGAAAAGGATACGGCTGTCGTGGACAAATCGGAAGAAAAGAAAACAGTTTCTCGAAATTTTATTGAAATGGAGATTGATAAGGATCTGGCGGAAGGTGTGTATGATCACGTACAGACGCGTTTCCCGCCGGAGCCGAATGGATATCTGCATATCGGACATGCCAAGTCGATTCTGTTAAACTACGGATTGGCTCAGGAATATGGTGGTAAGTTCAATATGCGTTTTGATGATACCAACCCCACAAAGGAAAAGATTGAATTTGTCGAGTCAATCAAGGCGGATGTCCAGTGGCTGGGGGCAGATTTTGAAGACCGGCTGTTTTTTGCGTCAAATTATTTTCAGCAGATGTATGAATGCGCGGTGCTGCTCATCAAAAAGGGCAAGGCATTTGTCTGCGATCTGAGTGCGGATGAGATTAAGGAGTACCGCGGAGATTTTACGACGCCGGGGAAAGAAAGCCCTTACCGCAATCGTTCGATTGAGGAAAATCTTCGGCTGTTTGAGGAGATGAAAGAAGGGAAGTACGCGGACGGTGAGAAGGTGCTCCGCGCGAAGATTGACATGGCTTCCCCCAATATCAATATGAGAGATCCGGTAATTTACCGTGTGGCGCATATGAGCCATCACAATACCGGTGACAAGTGGTGCATTTATCCGATGTATGATTTTGCACATCCGATCGAGGACGCGATCGAGCATATCACACATTCAATCTGTACGCTGGAATTTGAAGATCATCGCCCGTTATATGACTGGGTGGTGCGGGAATGCGAATTTGCAAATCCGCCGCGTCAGATTGAATTCGCGAAGCTTTATCTGACCAATGTCGTGACCGGGAAACGCTATATCAAAAAGCTGGTCGAGGACGGCATCGTGGACGGATGGGACGATCCGCGGCTGGTATCGATCGCCGGTCTGCGCCGGCGCGGCTATACACCGGAATCCATCCGCAGATTTGTCGATCTGGTCGGCGTTGCGAAAGCAGACAGTTCCGTGGACTATGCGATGCTGGAATATTGTATCCGCGAGGATCTGAAATTAAAGAAACCGCGTCTGATGGCTGTTTTAAATCCGATCCGGCTGGTGATCGACAATTACCCGGAGGGACAGACAGAGGTTCTGGAGATTCCGAATAATCTGGAAAATGAGGAGCTGGGTTCCCGTCAGGTCGTTTTCGGCAGAGAGCTGTATATCGAGAGAGACGATTTTATGGAGAATCCGCCGCGCAGATATTTCCGTCTCTTCCCGGGGAACGAGGTGCGCCTGATGGGGGCATATTTTGTGAAATGCACCGGGTGCGAAAAGGACGCGGACGGCAATGTGACCGTTGTACACGCAACCTATGATCCGGAGACGAAGTCCGGTTCAGGATTTACCGGGCGTAAGGTAAAGGGCACCATCCACTGGGTATATGCCGCAGAAGCTACGAAGGTCGAATGCCGCCTGTATGAAAATATCGTCGACGAGGAAAAGGGCAAGCTGAACGCGGATGGGACACTGAATCTCAATCCCAATTCACTCACAGTTCTGAAAAACTGTTATGTGGAACCGGAGCTGGCCAGGGCAAAAGCTTACGACAGTTTCCAGTTTATGCGCAACGGATATTTCTGCGTGGACTGCAAGGACAGCAGGGAGGGCGCGCCGGTCTTTAACCGGATCGTATCATTGAAGAGCTCGTTTAAGTTATAAACAGGAGAGGAAGGCATGGAACTGCTGGTGCCGCTTGAGGTTCACTCAAAGAAACCGATTTACGAACAGATTTATACCTATATCCGCGAGGAGATCCGCAGGGGAAATCTGAGAGAAGGAGAGCGTCTCCCTTCTACCCGCAGGCTGGCGGAAAATCTGAAGGTAAGCCGGAGCACGACGCAGATGGCGTATGAGCAGCTGATTGCGGAAGGGTATATCGAAGCCCGGCCATGCCGTGGAAATTATGTGGCGCATATCGGCGGCCTGGTCCGCGTGGAACAGCGTACGCCGGTTCTGATGCAGATGGAGCGGGAGATCCCGGATGAAAAGAAAAGCGCCGGAGACTGGATTGATTTTTCACCGAGAGGGATCGATCTGGATCATTTTCCCTATAACACCTGGCGCAAGCTGTCAAAAAACGCGCTGGTGGATGATAATAAAGAATATTTTCATTCCGGTACACCGCAGGGAGAGCCGGGGCTGCGTACCGCGATCCTTGCCTATCTCCATGCGGCAAGAGGTGTGAATGCTGCGGAGGAACAGATCATCATCGGCGCGGGAAGTGAATACCTGCTGATGCTGCTGTCGCTGATTCTGGGACATGAGAAGGGGATCGCGATGGAAAATCCGACCTACAAGCAGGCTTATCGGGTTTTTTGCAGTCAGGGACATCCGGTATATCCGGTCAGTATGGATGCGTTCGGCATGAATCCGGAGAAACTCGCGCAAAGCGGAGCGAATGTTGCGTATATCATGCCGGCGCATCAGTATCCGACAGGGATTATCATGCCGGTGGGCCGGCGCCAGAAACTGTTAAACTGGGCGGCTGAGGAGCCGGGACGTTACCTGATCGAGGATGATTATGACAGTGAGTTCCGGTATAAGGGGAAACCGATTCCTGCGCTCCAGGGAATGGATCGGGAAGGAACGGTGATCTATATCGGAACCTTTTCCAAAAGCATTGCGCCGGCAATCCGTGTCAGCTATATGGTGCTTCCGGAGAAGCTGCTGCAGGTTTACCGGGAAAAAGCAGGCTTTTACGCTTCGACTGTATCACGGATCGACCAGCATATTTTATATCAGTTTTTGTCGCAGGGATATTTTGAGAGACATTTAAACCGCATGAGAGGGATCTACCGCAGTAAGCATGATACACTGCTGACGGCGCTGCGGCCTCTGGAAAAGATTTTTGATATTCATGGAGAAAATGCCGGACTGCATATCCTGCTGACTGATCGCCAGGGGCGGACGGAAGAAGAACTGACAGAGCTGGCAAAAAGCAGACAGGTCCGGGTGTACGGAATGAGCAGTTATTATATCGATCCGTTAAGGGAACACAGACCGGGGACGGTGCTGATCGGATTTGCGAACCGGAACGAAGCGGAGATTGTCCGGGGAGTGCAGCGTCTGACGGAGTGCTGGGGATAATGATCGAGCGGGAGACAACTTCCATGGTGGAAGACGTCTCCCGCTTGATCGTTACAGACAGGGAGCAAAGATGTTATCTTCTGTCTGACAGAATGTAATGATACAGGTGTTATTCTTCGGTGATACTTGCCTCTTCTTTGTCTGCTTCCGGTGCGGCTTCTGCAGCGGTGTCAGTGGTATCCTGTGCGGCGTCCTCAGAAGAGTCCTGGACAAGGTCTTCGGCGGTTTCTTCTACGATCTCAGCAGTTTCCTGCGCGGCGTCATCGACAGCCTCTTCGACTGCGTTTGCTGCTTCCTCGAGGACATCCTCAGCATCTTCCTGAGCTTCTTTGACAACGCCGAATTTTTCCTCAGCCGCGTGCATAACGGTATCTTTTGCTGCGGTGACGGTATCCTTTGCGGTAGAGAGCGGACCCTGAGTAGAATCGGCTACGATGGAGGCAGCTTCCTTCGCGACATTTTTCACGACGCCGGCGAGGCCCTTTGCTCCGGCAAGCATCGTGCCGGCGGCATCCAGAAAGTCTTCCTTATTTGCGTTTAAGGAGACATAGATGCGCTCTTTCGGAGATGCCTCGATATCCTCTTCATCATCGATCATGTCTTCGTCTTCAGCGTCTTCTTCGTCAGAGCCTTCGATCTCCACGTCCTCTTCATCGATGAAATCCTCTTCGTCGTCTTCGCTGTCCATCGCTTCCTCAAACTCTTTCGATTTTTTGAGATAAGCAGCGCCGGCTGCGGCCGCTCCGGCAACAGCCGCGAGTGTAACCAGTTTTCCCAATTTTTTTGCCATAACCATACTCCTTTTGATAAATTTTAAAAGACTTGTGTATATTTTAATATGAAAGGGAGAAAAAGAAAAGGGGGAAATAGCAGTGAGATGTAAAAAAATTATAAAATTAGCACTCAATGCTTGACAGTGCTAACAGTACGTGGTATAAATAGTATTGTGTTTCAGAACAGGAAAGAAAAGGGAGCCGGAAACGGCTGCTTATAAATTGATCAAGGAGGCATTTATCCATGAAATTAGCACCATTATTTGACAGGGTTGTATTAAAACAGCTGGTAGCGGAAGAAACCACCAAGTCAGGGATCGTTCTTCCGGGTCAGGCAAAAGAGAAACCGCAGCAGGCAGAAGTAATCGCAGTAGGACCGGGCGGCATTGTAGACGGAAAAGAGATCACGATGCAGGTAAAGGTCGGCGATCAGGTTATCTATTCCAAGTATTCCGGTACAGAAGTAGAGCTGGATGAGGAGAAATATGTGATTGTAAAGCAGAATGATATTCTGGCTGTTATCGAGTAATCAGAATTTTAATAAGATTTTGGAGGAAGAAAAATCATGGCTAAGGAAATTAAATATGGCGTAGATGCAAGAAAAGCGCTGGAATCAGGCGTAAATCAGCTGGCGGATACCGTCCGCGTAACACTGGGACCGAAGGGAAGAAATGTCGTACTTGACAAGTCTTTCGGAGCTCCGCTGATCACCAACGATGGTGTGACAATTGCAAAGGAGATCGAGCTGGCGGATGCCTTTGAGAATATGGGCGCTCAGCTGGTAAAGGAAGTAGCAACCAAGACCAATGATGTAGCGGGTGACGGCACGACCACCGCAACGGTTCTGGCGCAGGCGATGATCAACGAAGGCATGAAGAATCTGGCAGCCGGTGCAAATCCGATCGTTCTGAGAAAGGGCATGAAGAAAGCGACAGACGCAGCGGTAGAAGCAATCGCTGAGATGAGTCAGCCGATCAACGGCAAGGCTCAGATCGCGAGAGTTGCCGCAATCTCTGCTTCGGATGACGGAGTCGGTGAGATGGTTGCAGACGCGATGGAGAAGGTCTCCAATGACGGTGTAATCACCATCGAAGAGTCCAAGACGATGAAGACCGAACTGGATCTGGTAGAAGGCATGCAGTTTGACCGCGGATATGTTTCCGCTTATATGTGCACGGATATGGATAAGATGGAAGCGGTTCTGGATGATCCGTATATCCTGATTACCGATAAGAAGATTTCCAACATTCAGGAGATCCTGCCGATTCTGGAGCAGATTGTGCAGTCTGGTTCCCGTCTGCTGATCATTGCCGAGGACATCGAAGGTGAGGCTCTGACGACGCTGATTGTCAACAAGCTGCGCGGCACCTTCTCCGTAGTAGGCGTTAAGGCACCGGGGTATGGCGACAGAAGAAAAGAAATGCTGCAGGATATCGCGATCCTGACCGGCGGTACTGTGATCTCCAGCGAGCTGGGACTGGAACTGAAGGATGCGACCATGGAGCAGCTGGGCCGTGCGAAGTCCGTAAAGGTTCAGAAGGAAAATACCGTTATCGTAGACGGCTGCGGCGAGAAGGCTGACATTTCCGCAAGAATCGCGCAGATCCGTGGCCAGATCGAGGAGACTACCTCTGACTTTGACAGAGAGAAGCTGCAGGAGCGACTGGCAAAGCTGGCCGGCGGCGTAGCAGTGATCCGTGTGGGTGCAGCTACCGAAACCGAAATGAAAGAAGCAAAGCTGCGTATGGAAGATGCTCTGGCTGCTACAAGAGCGGCGGTTGAGGAAGGTATCATCGCAGGCGGCGGCAGCGCTTATATCCATGCGATTCCGGAAGTACAGAAGGTTGTTGATGCGCTCGAGGGCGATGAGAAGACCGGCGCCAAGATCATCCTGAAGGCTCTGGAAGCTCCGCTGTATCACATCGTTGCCAACGCCGGACTGGAAGGTTCCGTGATTGTAAACAAAGTAAAAGAATCCCCGGTAGGCAAGGGCTTTGATGCTTATAAAGAAGAGTATGTCGACATGGTTGAGGCAGGCATCCTGGATCCGGCCAAGGTTACCAGAAGCGCTCTGCAGAATGCAACCAGCGTAGCGTCCACATTGCTGACGACTGAGTCTGTAGTGGCGGACATCAAGGAGCCGGCACCGGCAGCACCCGCAGGCGGCGCAGGAATGGGCGGCATGATGTAATATGAACGATTCCTATGCCGAACACCTGATCAAACGAAAAACTCCGGTCAGCGCATATCTGGTCAACGCCATGATGGTGGTGCTGACCCTGATCAGCCTGTTTCTTGCCTTTACGTTTAACGGATTTTCCATCCTGCTGTTTTGCGCGGTAAGCTTCTGCACCTATCTCATTTTCCGCAATTCCTATGTGGAATTTGAATATCTGGTGATCGACGGACAGCTTACGGTGGAGCAGATTATGGGCAGGGCAAAGCGCAAAAAGATCTGCGATATCAATATGACCGACATCCGGATCATTGCGCCATCCGATTCCGATGTCCTGAAGGATTACCGGACCGGCAGTGAGAGAATCGTAGATTTCGGTTCCCATATGCCACACGCAAAGACATATTCCGTGATTGTCGCGTCACGAAACGGGCAGAGGGAGGTTATTTTCGAGCCTGACGAGAAAATGCTCACCTGCCTCTGGCAGTCCGCACCGAGGAAAGTTGTAAAATAAATAATGCTGTAAGATGATAAAGGAGCAGCAGGACCAGAACTGAGATGATCTGGTCAGGCTGCTTCCTTTTCTTTTGCTTGTTTTTAATAAAAGAGGATGGAAAGATCATGTCCTCAGAGGTGGTCAGTACTAATGGCGAAGGTCACGGCGCATTGGCGGAGATTCTGCGTGCGCTGCAGGCAGATGTACTGATCTGCGGAGGTATCGGAGGCGGAGCGCAGGCGGCTCTGAGTTCCCTGGGAATCCAATTGTATGGTGGAGTGAGCGGTGACGCTGACGAGGCGGTACAGGCGTTGCTCGCGGGAAATCTTGCCTATGTACCGGATGTGCGGTGCAGCCATCATGAGGAGCATCATCACGGGGAAGGGTGCGGAGAGCATCATCATGGAGAGGGCTGCGGTGGCCATGGAGAAGCATGTTCCGGATTATAAGGTGGAAGGAAATCTCGTTAAGGTCAATGTGGGCTCGGTTGATCACCCGATGCTGGCTGTGCATTATATCGAGTGGATCGCTTTGAAGACGAAGGAGGGTGTTCAGATCAAGTATCTGAAGCCAGAGGACAAACCGTGCGCCAGCTTTGCTCTCAGTGAGGGAGACGAAGTCGAGGAGGTTTACGCGTACTGCAACATCCATGGCCTTTGGAAAGCCTGATGATCAGACAGGATTTATAACCAACCATGATTTAAGACGCCTGTTGAAGAGAAATCTTTGACAGGCGTCAGGCATCTGTAAGACTCTTGCTTTCCTGCGATTATCCGGATAGAATTAAGATTGTTCGCTTAAGGAGAAAGTAAAAATGGGAAATACGATAAGGATTCACGGTCTGCAAAAGTTATCTATGGTTGATTATCCTGGAAAGATCGCTGCCACGGTATTTACGGGCGGCTGCAATCTGCGCTGCCCGTTTTGTCACAATGCCCTGCTGGTGACACGGCTTTCCGAATCGCCGCAGCTGGATACAGAGGATGTTCTGCAATTCCTTCGCAGACGCAGAGGACTGCTGGATGGGGTGGTTTTGTCCGGCGGCGAGCCGCTGCTTCAGGAGGGCGTGATCGAATTCCTGCAGGCGATCAGGGAACTGGGATTTCTGATTAAAGTTGATACGAATGGGTGTTATCCGGCTGTTCTTGCCGATATTCTGGACAGGGGACTGGCGGATTATATCGCAATGGATATCAAAAATACTCCGGAAAAATATGCTCAGACTACAGGAACATCATCCTTTGATTTGAAACCGGTTGAAAACAGTTTGATGCTTCTGAGGGAAGGTCGGGTTGATTATGAATTCCGCACCACAGTCATCCGGGAATTTCACAGGCTGGAAGATATTGCGACCATCGGGCATTGGCTGCAGGGGGCGCCGCGTTATTTCCTGCAGAATTTTGAAGATTCGGGTAATCTCATTGGCACGGGATTTCATGGTTTTTTGTTGGAAGAAATGGAGGAGATGGCCGCTGCCGTCCGGCCCTATTTTGAACAGGTGAAAATTCGAGGGTTCTGAAATCAAGATATGGTATTTTCGAATTGACATGAGCTCAATATATGGTATAATAAAACCCGGACTTAAAATTGGGATTTTCGCTTTGGGAAAACAAGGAGGAATTGTCATGTATCAGGTGACAAAGAGGGATGGTACGATCGCTGATTTTGACCTTACTAAGATCAGCAGAGCGATCACAAAGGCATTTGAAGCTACGAACACAGAGTATACGCCGGATATTATCGATTTTATCGCGTTGAAGGTTACGGCTGATTATCAGGGGAAAGTCAAAGATGGTCAGATTACCGTGGAGGACATTCAGGACAGTGTGGAGGCTGTTTTGTCCCGCGCCGGTTATGAGGAGGTCGCCAAGGCCTACATCCTGTACCGTAAGCAGCGGGAAAAGATCCGTAACCTGAAGACGACCATGCTGGATTATAAGGATCTGGTGGACAACTATCTACAAATCAATGACTGGCGGGTAAAAGAGAATTCCACGGTTACTTATTCTGTGGGCGGACTGATTCTCTCCAACTCCGGAGCGATTACCGCCAATTACTGGCTGAGCGAGATTTATGATCCGGAGATCGCTGAGGCGCATAAAAGCGGCGACATTCATCTGCACGACCTGTCTATGCTGACCGGATACTGTGCGGGATGGAGTCTGAAACAGCTGATCGAGCAGGGACTGGGAATCCCCGGCAAGATTAATTCTTCGCCGGCCAGCCATTTGTCTACGCTATGTAATCAGATGGTTAATTTCCTCGGCATTATGCAGAATGAGTGGGCCGGCGCGCAGGCGTTTTCCTCTTTTGATACCTATCTGGCGCCTTTTGTCAGGGTGGACAGGCTGTCTCAGAAAGAAGTAAAACAGTGCATTCAGTCATTTATTTACGGTGTGAATACGCCCAGCCGCTGGGGGACGCAGGCTCCGTTTTCCAATATCACGCTTGACTGGACGGTTCCGGCGGATCTTGCCGGCCTTCCGGCGATTGTCGGCGGTAAGAAGATGGATTTTACTTACGGTGACTGTAAAAAAGAAATGGACATGATCAATAAGGCGTTTATTGAGATCATGACAGAGGGCGACGCGGTAGGCCATGGATTCCAGTATCCGATTCCCACGTATTCGATCACGAAGGATTTTGACTGGAGCGATACGGAGAATAACCGGCTTTTGTTTGAGATGACGGCCAAGTACGGAACTCCTTATTTTTCCAATTATATTAATTCGGATATGGAGCCTTCGGACGTCCGTTCCATGTGCTGCCGTCTGCGCCTGGATCTGCGGGAACTGCGCAAGAAGTCCGGCGGATTCTTTGGTTCCGGCGAATCGACCGGTTCCGTAGGTGTCGTAACGATCAATCTGCCCCGCATTGCTTATTTGTCGGAGACGCCGGAGGAGTTTTATCAGAGGCTGGACCGGATGATGGATATCGCGGCCCGTTCGTTAAAGACGAAGCGTACCGTGATCACTCGCCTGATGGAGGCAGGGCTGTATCCTTATACGAAACATTATCTTGGCACGTTTGATAATCATTTCTCTACCATAGGTCTGATCGGCATGAATGAGGCGGGGCTGAATGCCAGATGGCTGCGTAAGGATCTGACGCATCCGGAGACGCAGGCGTTTGCGAAAGATGTCCTGAATCATATGAGAGAGCGCCTGTCGGATTATCAGGAGCAATATGGTGATCTTTACAATCTGGAAGCGACGCCGGCGGAATCGACGACCTATCGTCTGGCAAAGCATGATAAAGAACGCTATCCGGATATCATCACCGCTGCCAGAAGTGAGGGGGACACGCCGTACTATACCAATTCCTCTCATCTGCCGGTGGGCTTTACCGACGATATCTTTGAAGCACTGGCGATTCAGGATGATTTGCAGACTCTGTATACCTCCGGTACGGTTTTCCACGCGTTTCTGGGCGAAAAACTGCCGGACTGGAAGGCCGCGGCCAATCTGGTGCGCAAGATTGCCGAGAATTTTAAACTGCCTTATTATACGATGTCGCCTACCTATTCCGTCTGTCATGAGCATGGGTATCTGACCGGGGAGCAGCCGACCTGTCCGTATTGCGGTGCGGCTACGGAGGTCTGGAGCCGGATTACGGGCTATTATCGTCCGGTTCAGAACTGGAACGATGGCAAGGTTCAGGAATTTCAGGACCGGAGGGAGTACGTACCGGAGACTTCTGAGATCGCGGGACGGCGTTTGAGTGATCGTGAACGCATGGCAGTTTCCATGGATCAAGAGTCTGCCGGCACACAGTCCGCTGATACGCAGAAAGAGGCATCTATGGCTGGGAAGAATGACCAGATGCTTTTATTTACCACGACAACCTGCCCAAACTGTAAGATTGCCAGATATGAGCTGGATGACGCGGGGGTCTCCTACGAGGTAAGAAATGCCGAGGAGTGGCCGGAACTGGTAGAAAAGTATGGGATCCGTCAGGCACCGACGCTGGTTGTTGTCGAGGGCGGCGTTACGGAGAAGTTTGTAGGAGCGGGAGCGATCCGGCAGTTTGCCGGTGCAGGATCATAATGGATAAACGGCGGGATGAATGGCCGAAAAACAGGTAATAAATCAAGGAGAAGACGGACGGAAGAACTGGAAACTTATGGGGAAATGTGCTTGACGGAAGTTAGGAAATTCGCTATACTATGCAAATAATAAGAGTTAATCATTGTTATTGCATAACGAAAGAAAGAGAGGAAAATGTATGGGTACTATTATTGGTGAGGGAATTACATTCGATGATGTTCTGCTGGTTCCCTCTTACTCCCAGGTCATCCCAAATCAGGTAGATGTCTCCACGTATCTGACAAAGAAGATCAAATTAAATATTCCACTCATGAGCGCCGGTATGGACACCGTTACCGAACACCGGATGGCGATCGCCATGGCACGGCAGGGCGGTATCGGCGTGATTCACAAGAATATGTCGATTGAGGCGCAGGCGGAAGAGGTAGATAAAGTAAAACGTTCTGAGAACGGAGTTATCACTGACCCGTTTTTCCTTTCTCCGGAAAATACCCTCAGAGACGCGGATGACCTGATGGCAAAGTTCCGCATCTCCGGCGTGCCGATCACGGAGGGCCGTAAGCTGGTGGGCATCATTACCAACCGTGACTTAAAGTTTGAGGAGGATTTTTCCAAGAAGATTAAAGAGTGCATGACCTCCGAGCATCTCGTTACAGCGAAAGAAGGCATCACATTCACCGAGGCGAAGAGGATTCTTGCAAAAGCCAGAGTCGAGAAGCTGCCGATCGTGGATGATGACTTTAACCTGAAAGGCCTTATTACCATCAAGGATATCGAAAAGCAGATTAAATATCCGGATTCTGCCAAGGATGAGCAGGGACGTCTGCTGTGCGGCGCGGCGCTCGGCATTACGGCAAATGTGCTGGAGCGTGCGGAAGCGCTGCTCAAGGCGCATGTGGATGTGGTCGTACTGGATTCCGCTCACGGACATTCGGAAAATGTCCTGCACTGTGTGAGAATGTTAAAGGACGCGTTCCCGGAACTGCAGGTAATCGCAGGCAATGTCGCGACCGGCGAGGCAACGAAGGCTCTGATCGAGGCCGGTGTGGATGCGGTTAAGGTTGGCATCGGACCGGGTTCGATCTGTACGACCCGTGTGGTAGCGGGTATCGGCGTGCCGCAGATTACGGCAATTATGAACTGCTACGAAGTGGCAAAGGAATACGGGATTCCGATCATCGCTGACGGCGGCATCAAGTTCTCCGGCGATATCACCAAGGCGATTGCTGCGGGCGGCAGCGTGTGTATGATGGGAAGTATGTTTGCGGGTTGTGATGAGAGTCCGGGAACCTTTGAACTCTATCAGGGCAGAAAATATAAAGTATACCGCGGCATGGGATCGATTGCCGCGATGGAAAACGGCAGCAAGGACCGCTATTTCCAGGCAAATGCGAAAAAGCTGGTGCCGGAAGGCGTAGAGGGCCGCGTGGCTTATAAGGGTCTGGTGGAGGATACCGTCTTCCAGATGCTGGGCGGACTGCGTTCCGGTATGGGATACTGTGGGGCTCCGGACATCGCGACCTTACAGCAGACCGGACGTTTTGTGAAGATTTCGGCGGCGGCGCTCAAGGAGAGCCATCCGCACGATATCCATATCACGAAGGAAGCTCCGAACTATAGCATTGAATCATAAAAAAGTACAGCCTCCGGGGCTGTAAGAACAAAAGAAAAGAAGAGCGCCTGTCTCTCTCAGCGGGGAGACAGGCGCAAACTATATGCGCAGGGGTGCGCAGGGAAATATTCCAGCTTACGCTGGACGCACCCCGCGCAGCGAGCAGGAGGCAAAAGCCGCCTCCTGCTCGATCACAGAGATTCTTTGCTTACGATATGGAAAAAACAGCGGCTAAGTATGGCATCAGTGGGAATTTTATGTTATACTAAATTGATGGAATCACAGGATGGTGATGACTATGCTTAATGAAGACAAAATTAAACTCATGACAGGGATAGCGATGTTTGAAAAAAAGGAGGGAAAGAAGATTTCCCCGGCCAACCATCGTTTCCGTAGTGATTATATCAGCGGCCATATGCTGCTCGGTTTTTTTTCTTACACGGTCTGTTATGCTCTGTGTGCATCCGCCTGGATTTTGTATAACAGCGAAACCCTGCTGAATGTCGTTGACCTTGAGGAGATCGGAGACATCCTGAAAACAGGTGTGGTTCTTTATGCCGCAGGATTGTTTTTGTATCTGCTGATTACATGGCTGATTTACAGGAAACGCTATGAATATGCCAGACGCGGCGTTAATGTATATCTGGCCAAGCTGAAAAGACTGGAGAAGCGGTATGAGTACCAGAGCCGTTCCAAGGAACTGACGAAGGAGGACATCCGCAATGATGATACTTCTCGAACTTAAAGAAAATTTAAAAGTACTGTACGCGAGATTTTCAGTTCCGGTGACTGCCCTGATCAGGTTTATGCTCAGCTTTTTTACCCTTTGGGTTTTAAACAGTAATCTGGGATTTATGGAGCAGATGGACAGTATTGTTGTCATGGCTGTTTTATCACTGGTGTGCGCGATTTTGCCATATGGCGCGATCTGCCTTGTGATGGCGGCGGTGCTGCTGGGGCATATCTATATGGTGTCTCTTGAGATTGCGCTTTTGACGGCGGCGTTTATGGTGATTGTGATGCTGTTGTATTACGGATTTCAGCCGGGCGACAGTTACTGGCTGATCCTGACTCCGCTGGCGTTCTTTTTGAAGATTCCTTATGCGATCCCGTTGCTGGCCGGACTTTCCGGCACATTGATCGGCATTTTTCCGGTGGGTTTCGGGATTGTGATTTATTATATTATCTCCTATGTAAAGCAAAACGCGGGCGTATTAACGAATGACACGACCGCAGATGTTACGCAAAAATGTGTGCAGATGCTGCGGGCCATGATCTCCAATCATGAGATGATGGTGTTTCTTGCTGCCTGTGCGGCCGGCATCCTGATCGTGTATCTGGTGCGCACGTTGTCGGTGGATTATGCGTGGATCATTGCGATCGCGCTGGGGACGATCGGGCAGTTTGCTGTTGTATTTGTGGGAGATATCTTCCTCGATGTGGCATTGTCGCTGGGAAATATTCTGATCGGTATGCTGATTTCCGTGGTGATCGCGGGCGTATATCATTTCTTTGTGTTTGCAGTGGATTACTCCAGGACGGAATTTATGCAGTTTGAAGATGATGACTATGTTTATTATGTGAAAGCTGTGCCGAAGGTGGCAGTGTCGAAATCCGATGTCCGGGTGCAGCGGATGAATAATCCGCGCGGATTCCGCCGGGGAGGGAGTCAGGACTGACGGCCGGAAATGTTTGATGGGAGGGTATGTTGCGATGACAGGCACCGTTCTCGGGCTGGCGGACATGCTGCAGGGACTGCAGTCATGGCTTACGTTTCTGCCCAGGATTACCTTAAGAAATATATTTGAGATTATTATTATAGCTGTTCTTTCTTATAAGATGTTGCTCTGGATTAAAAATACAAGGGCATGGAATCTGCTTCAGGGCATTCTGGTAATTCTCGCTTTTACGTTCCTTGCGGCTGTGCTCCATCTGGATACGATTTTATGGATTCTGGAAAATATCGCAACGATTGCCGTGATTGCGCTGATTATCATTTTTCAGCCGGAGCTTCGCAAAGCGCTGGAACAGCTGGGAAGCAAGAATTTCCTGACGGATTTTCTGGTGTTTGAGGACAACCGGAAGCGGTGGGAATTTACGGAGCGCACTGCGGCGGAGATCGCAAGGGCCACCTTTGAGATGGCGGTTGTAAAGACCGGTGCGCTGATTGTGATCGAGAGACAGTCCTCTCTGAGAGAGGTTGAGCAGACCGGGATTGAGGTTGACGGGTTGGTTACGAGCCAGCTTCTGATCAATATTTTTGAGCACAATACGCCTCTGCATGACGGGGCGGTTGTGATCCGCGGAAACCGGGTAACTGCGGCGACCTGTTATCTGCCGTTATCCGACAACATGATGATCAGTAAGGATCTGGGGACACGGCATCGCGCAGCAGTCGGAATCAGTGAGGTGACAGACAGTCTTACCGTCGTAGTATCGGAGGAGACAGGGCGGGTATCCCTGGCGGAGGGAGGTTCTCTGCGCACGATCCGCAATATCGAGACGCTGAGAGGTGAACTGGAGATCCTGCAGAAAGAAGAAGATGCCGGTGGAAACCGTTTTATGATCTGGAAGGGAAGAAAGAAGAATGAAAGAAAGGCTGACTAACAACCTGGGACTTAAGATCCTTTCCATCCTGATTGCCTTTTTTATCTGGCTGCTGGTGGTGAATGTTTCCAATCCGGAGGTATCGCGCAGTCAGGAGGTGACGCTGGAGATAGAAAATGGTTCGCTCCTGACGGATGCGAACAAGGCATATGAGTTAAACCGGCGTACAGTGTCGGTGACTTATGATATCCACACGCTCGATGAATATCAGATCCGGGCGTCAGATTTTCGTGCTTATGTGGATCTGTCGGAGCTCTATGATGTGACCGGTTCTGTGGTGGTCAAGGTGGAAGTGTTAAATAATTCCAATCTGATCCGCAACGTGGCGGCAAAGCCTACTGTTGTCCGGGTATCGACAGAAGAACTCCAATCGAAGGAATTTGATCTGGCGGTGAATATCAATGGCCGTCCGATGGAAAATTACTCAGTGAACCAGATCGTGCTGGAGCCGTCGACAATTACGGTGGAAGGACCGATCTCTGAGGTTGGCCTGATCAATTCGGTGGGTGTGGAGATCGATGTGGCACAATCCGGGGACGATGTCTCAGGGATTGCGGAGCCGGTATTTTATGACGCAAACGGCAACGTGCTGAGTTCCGTAAGCCGGGTGACCATGGACAGCAGCGAGATCTCTTATCACGTTTCGATCAACCGGATCCGGGAGATTCCGGTGGTGTTTGAGCCAACGGGGACAGTGGCGGACGGATACCGCTATACGGGGTATGAGGCAACGGCTGACAGTGTTCAGGTAAGCGGAGATAATGAAATCCTGAGTTCGCTGACGCAGATCACGGTTCAGTCAGATGCGTTAAATGTCGACGGGGCGAGCACGAGCAAGTCGGTTGCCATAAATATCAGTGACTATCTGCCGGAGGGAATTGTACTGGCGTCTCAGGAAAGCGGAGTGATCGATGTGACCTTGAATGTGGAGGCGCTGGCGTCGAAAACGATCCGTTTGTCAGAATCCGAGATTCAACTGATCGGTACGGAGGATACACTGACGTACCGGCTGCATCCGACTTATGTGTCCGTGACGATCCAGGGACTGGCGAGCGATGTAGACAATGTCCGTGTGGAGGATCTCGGCATTACGGTTGACGTATCCGGGATGGAAGAGGGAACTTATGATGCCGAACTGGGATATCTGGGAAGCGAGGTGTATCAGGTTACTCAGGCGGATACCGTGCAGGTCGAGGTAAGCCGACGGGCGGTAGGACCTGGGATCTCAGCTCCGCCAGAGGAGAGGACGACTGAGGCAGAAGAGGCCGAGGAGGCTGCCGCACAGCCGCGTGAAAGCAGCGCGGAGGGAGAGACTGACGAAGCGGAAAGCGAGTCTGCGGCAGAGACGACAGCGGTTCATACAGGGGAGACAACGGAAGATCATACGCAGGCGGCTGCGGTCGCTCATACGGAAGCGAGCGAAAACAATACCGGAGACAGCGAATAGAAATCTGACAGCAAAGACCGGCATCATAGCAGGAAATCAGGTTATTCTGAGAAAGGGATGCCGGGAAAGCGAGGGACATTGTGGTTAGAGAGAGCGTGATTGTGACGAGCCCTCTGGGGCTGCATTTAAGACCGGCAAACATACTGTGCAACGAGGCGGTTAAGTATCAATCGTCTGTTAAGTTTGAGTTTGGTAATTCGCTGCGAAATGCGAAAAGCATATTGAGTGTGTTAAGCGCCCATGTACAAAATGGTTCTGAGATTACGATTGTGTGCGAGGGACCGGATGAGCAGGAAGCGCTGGATGCCGTTGTCGGGCTGATCCGCAACGGTCTGGGGAAAGAATACGGTGTTTCGAAGTAAAGGGGTATGGGAACGCATACAGCTGAAGTATGTTTCACATAGTAAATCATCACATTTATAAGGAGGGTTTCAACATGTTTAAAGGAACAAACGCGTCCGCAGGTATCGGCATTGGTTCTGTCGTTATCGTAGAAGAGACAAAGCTGGTCATCGAACAGAGATCTGTTGCGAACGTGGCCGCCGAAGTGGATCGCTTTAAAGCGGCTCTGGATCAGACCATGAAGGATACCGAGGCGATGGCGGCTGATCTGGCGGAGCGCGTGGGCGAAAAGGAAGCAGAGATTATGCAGGGCCATATGATGTTGCTGATGGATCCGTCTCTGACCGGAGAAATTGAGAATCAGATCAAGGGTGAGAGCATGAACGCGGAAATGGCTGTGGAGAATGTCTGCAACATGTACGCGGAAATGTTTGCCTCGATGGATAATGAGATGTTCCAGCAGAGAGCGACGGATATGAAGGATATCAAGGTCCGCATGCAGAAAGTGCTGCTTGGCGTAGAGTCTGTTGATGTGGCTTCTCTGCCGAGCGGGACGGTACTGGTGGCAAAGGATCTGACTCCTTCTATGACAGCGGGCATCAATCCGCAGAAGATCGTCGGTATCGTAACAGAGCTCGGAGGAAAGACCTCTCACAGCGCGATCCTTGCCAGAGCGATGGAGATCCCGGCGGTTGTGGCAGTGACTGATTTCCTGAAGGAAGCAAAGAACGGCGATACCGTGATTGTGGATGGTTCTGAGGGCGTCGTTTATCTGGCTCCGGAAGATAAGGTGCTGAATGAATATACGGATAAACGCGATAAATATCTGAAAGAAAGAAAAGAACTGGAGCAGTATATCGGCAAGGAGAGCATCACAAAGGACGGCGTCAAGGTTGAGATCGTTGCCAACATCGGCAAACCGGCGGATGTGGAGAAGGTTCTCCAGTATGACGGCGAGGGCGTCGGCCTGTTCCGTACCGAGTTCCTCTTTATGGATCGGGATTCCATGCCGACCGAGGACGAGCAGTATGAGGCTTATAAGTCGGTGGCTGAGTCGCTCAAGGGCAAACCGGTTATTATCCGTACGCTGGATATCGGCGGCGACAAGGAGATCCCGTATATGGGTATCGCCAAAGACGAAAACCCATTCCTGGGTTATCGCGCGATCCGTCTGTGCCTGGACCGCAAGGACGATATCTACAAACCGCAGCTGCGTGCGCTGTTGCGTGCCAGCGCCTATGGCGATATCCGCATTATGATCCCGATGGTTACCTGCATCGACGAGATCCGTGAGGCAAAGCATCTGATCGAAGAGATGAAGATGGAACTGGATCGCCAGAATATTCCTTACAACAAGGACATCAAAGTCGGCATCATGGTTGAGACCGCTGCGGCGTCCCTGATGGCGGATGTATTTGCAAAGGAAGTCGATTTCTTCAGCATCGGCACCAATGATCTGACCCAGTACACGATGTCGTGTGACCGCGGCAATGAGCAGATCTCTTATCTGTACAGCACGTTTAACCCGGCGGTGCTGCGCAGCATCAAGCGTATTATCAGCTGTGCGAATGAGGCCGGCATCATGGTAGGCATGTGCGGCGAGGCGGCATCCGATCCGCTGATGATCCCGCTGCTGCTTTCCTTTGGCCTGAACGAATTCAGTATGAGCGCGTCTGCGATCCTTCAGTCGAGAAAGATCATCTGCAATTCCAGCAAGGCGGATCTGAAGGCCGTCGAGGATAAGGCGATGAGCTTTGTGACTGCTAAGGAAGTAGAAGAGTATATGAGAGAGTACGTAAAGAGCGTACAGTAAAGCAGTGAGTATCGGGCAGGAAGCCGTTCATCCGGTTTCCTGCCCTGAAAAAAGATGGGATGGTAGCCTGCAATGAGTATGATCGTGTATCTGGTCTGTTACGCGGCAAGTTTCCTTTTGTCGCGGTTTGAACATTATATCCTGTCTGGCCTGCTGTTGATCGCGGCGGCCGGTTGGCTGTATTGGTGCGATTATCGGAGAACCAAAAATCTGATCCATCTGCGCGGGCTGTTTTCTCTGTCATGGGTCGGCGGCCAGGGACTGGCCTGCCTGAAACTGAGCCGTCTGGCAAGCGACTGGAGTCTGATGACCTGGTTTTGCTTCGCGCTGGCGCTGATCGGCTTCTGGGTGGTGTTTGAGGTGCTGGTAAGAATGTGCGGCTCCGGATATGACAACTATGGCCGATGGAGGAGATATGCGGGAGATCCGAGACCGGTATTCTGGATGATCTGTGGACTGACGGCAGTTTCTGTGATCGCGTTTGCGGCGGAGGCAGCAGTGCTGGGGTATATCCCGTTTCTGGTGAGGGGCGTGCCGCACGCATATTCGGAATTTCATCTGACGGGCGTGCATTATTTTACGGTTTCCTGCGTGCTGGTTCCGTCTCTGACGGTGCTTTTCTTCCATATGGAAAATGGCCGCGGGAGTGAGCGCAAATCAGCAGTTGCGGTGGCTCTGACCGTGATTTCTCTGGTTATTCCGATTTTATGTGTGTCGCGGTTCCAGTTTGTATTTGCGGTGCTGCTGGCATTATTTACCTTTATCTCCCTGCAGAAAATTTTTCATCCGGGCTGGGCGGCCGTAATCGTGGTGCTGATGATCCCGGTTTATGTGATTCTGACGGTGGCCAGAAGCCACGACGTTGCTTATTTAAACAGTATTTTTGAGATGAAGTCGGAGAGCATGCCGATCTTTATCACACAGCCCTATATGTATGTGGCAAATAATTATGATAATTTTAACTGTATGGTGGAGGCGCTTCCGGGACATTCCTTTGGGATCCGGGGACTCTTTTCGCTGTGGGCGCTGACGGGACTGAAGTTTTTCTTCCCTCAGCTGATCTCTTATCCGATTTATGTGGATAAGAAAGAACTGACGACGCTGACGCTGTTCTATGACGCGTATTATGATTTTGGCTGGATCGGGGTACTGGTGTTTGCCTGCCTGCTGGGGGCTGTGGCGTATCTGCTGGTGATCAAGCTCCGGGAAATGCGTAATCCGCTCGGATATCTGCTGTACGCGCAGATCGCGGCATATCTGATGCTGTCGTTTTTTACAACGTGGTTCAGCAATACAACAACGTGGTTTTATCTGATTCTTACCGGGGTGATGGCGCTGGCTTATAGCCTGGCGGCGAGGCGGTATTAAAGGATTGTCTGATGTGGACGGTCAGATTGCTGTCTGAAAAATAACGATGATTAGCGTAATATGGAGAACGAAAATTCCGCAGGAATACCTGTGATGAAATAAAAGGAGAGGAAAAATGATTTCTGAGAAAATGAAACCGATGGTGAATAATAATTCCGTGATTCGTGCTATGTTTGAAGAAGGAAAAGCCATGGCGGCGGAATTTGGCGCTGAAAATGTATATGATTTCAGCCTGGGTAATCCGAATGTACCGGCGCCGAAAGAGGTGAAAGAGGCGATTCTGGAAACACTGGAAGAAGAGGAGTCCACTTTTGTCCACGGATATATGAGCAACGCGGGTTATGAAGATGTAAGAGAGACGATCGCAGAGTCGTTGAATCAACGTTTTGGTACGAATTTCCATCTGAATAACATTATTATGGTTGTGGGTGCTGCCAGCGGCATGAATATCGTTTTTAAGACGATTTTAAATCCCGGCGATGAGGTGATTGCGTTTGCGCCGTATTTTGTGGAATACAATAATTATGTAAAAAATTATGATGGAAATATTGTCGTCATTTCCCCGGATACGGAGAGTTTCCAGCCGAATCTTACGGAGTTTGAGTCTAAGATTACCGCAAAGACAAAGGCGGTTATTATCAATTCGCCGAATAACCCGAGCGGTGTGATTTATTCGGATGCGACACTGAAAAAAATGGCGGCGATTCTGGAGGCAAAGGAAAAGGAATTTGGGACGGATATCATCCTGTTTTCCGATGAACCATATCGGGAACTGGCGTATGATGGAGCAGAGGTGCCTTATGTGACAAAGTATTACGCGAATACCATCGTTGGATACTCTTATAGTAAATCCCTGTCGCTGCCGGGTGAGCGTATCGGATATGTTGTGATTCCGGATGAAGTAACAGACAGCGCAGAGGTTATCACGGCTGCAACGATCGCGAATCGTATTCTCGGCAGTGTGAATGCGCCGTCTCTGATGCAGCGTGTGATTAAGCGGTGTATCGAGAAGGGGGCGCAGGTAGATCTGGCGGCGTATGACCGCAACCGAAACCTTCTGTATGAGGGATTAAAGAAGCTCGGATTCACATGTACGAAACCGGAAGGAGCGTTTTATCTTTTCCTGAAATCGCCGGAGCCGGATGAGAAGGCATTCAGTGAACATGCAAAGAAATATCATCTGCTGGTGGTTCCGGGGAGTTCGTTTGCGTGTCCGGGGTATGTTCGGGTTGCGTACTGTGTGTCCTATGAGCAGATTGAGAGAGCGCTGCCGGCGTTTGAGAAGCTGGCGAGGGATTATCAGCTGATAAAATAGTCGGAGGTAAATAATGAGAGCTTGGGAAGCAAATATCCGGCGGGTGGTTCCGTATGTTCCGGGGGAGCAGCCGCGGGGCGGGAATCTGATTAAGTTAAATACGAATGAGAATCCTTATCCGCCTGCGCCGGGCGTGGCGGAGGCGCTGGCACAGATGTCTGTGGAGGGTCTGCGCAAGTATCCGGATCCGACGGCGCACGATTTGGTGCGTTCCCTGGCAGAGTATTATGGTGTGGGCGAGGATCAGGTCTTTGTGGGCGTTGGTTCGGACGATGTGATCGCGATGAGCTTTCTGACATTTTTTAATTCAGAGAAGCCGATTCTGTTTCCGGATATCAGTTATTCCTTTTACAAGGTGTGGGCGGATTTGTTTCGGATTCCATATGAGACGCCGGCGCTGGATGAGAATTTTTGTATCCGCGGGGAAGATTATCTTCGAGAGAATGGTGGGATTATATTCCCGAATCCCAATGCGCCGACCGGGGTGCTGCTTCCTTTGAGTGAAGTAGAAGCAATCGTCAGGGGCAATCCGGATGTCATTGTGATTGTCGATGAGGCGTATATTGATTTTGGCGGAGTGTCGGCGCTAAAATTGTTGGAGCGTTATGAGAATCTCCTTGTGGTGCAGACGTTCAGCAAGTCCCGTTCGATGGCGGGGATGCGGATCGGCTTTGCGATTGGGAATCCGCGCCTGATTCGTGCATTAAATGATGTCAAGTATTCGTATAATTCTTATACGATGAATCTGCCATCGATTCGCGCCGGTGTGGCCGCGGTGAAGGATGAGGCATATTTTAAGAAGACGACGGCAAAGATTATTGCGACGAGAGAACGGGCGAAGGGGAAACTGCGGGAACTGGGATTTTCTTTTCCGGATTCGAAGGCGAACTTTATCTTTGCCGCTCATGAAAGCGTTCCGGGAGCGCAGCTTTTTGAGGATCTGAAGAAGGCTCGCATTTATGTGAGACACTTCAATGGTCCGCGGCTGGATGATTATCTGCGGATTACCGTTGGCTCGGATGAGGAGATGGATGCATTATTTGCGTTTCTGGAGGAGTATCTTTAATTAAGAAAGGATTTTGTGGCAATCGGTGGATAATAGCAGAAGACTGATTCGTATACTCCTGAATATCGCGGTTCCGTTACTTGAGACCGCGATATTTTTGTACGCCGCGCCGCGGCTGCTGATATTTTTCCTGCCATTTGTGATCGGCTGGATCCTGGCACAGCTGACGAATCCGCTGGTGAAGCTTATGGAAAAAAGACTTCGCATCGTGCGTCAACATAGCTCGATGATGATCATTGTGCTGACGTTGGGGCTGGTGATTTTTCTTTTGTATCTGCTGATCTCCTGGACGGTAAGGCAGGCGTTGGAACTGGCGGGGGATCTGCCAGCGATCTATCGTGCGGTTTCTCTGGAAGCGAAGGAACTTTTTCTGCGGTACAACCGGCTCTTTAATATGCTGCCGCTGGCAGTGCGTCAGACGTTATTACAGGTTACCGGAGATCTCGGCGCAGCGGCCGGGCTTCTCGCGGAGCAGATCGCGTCGCCGACGGTGGAAGTGGCCGGAACGGTAGCAAAGAGGATCCCGGATGTGCTGGTGTATACGGTGATTACGATACTGTCCGCGTATTTTATGATCGCCGGGCAGGAGATGATGCGTGAATTTACGCGAATCCAGCTCACTCCTTATATACCGGAAGGCTGGAAACGCTGCTGGCTCTGTACTAAGGAAGAGTGGAGACGGCTGGTAGTCGGGTATTTCCTTGCGCAGGCAAAGATCATGGTAGTGGTAGCCATTGTACTGATTGCAGGATTTCTGATACTGGGCGTGAATTATAGCGTTGTATTGGGAATTTTGATTGCTTTTCTGGATTTTCTTCCGCTTTTTGGAACCGGAACGGTGTTGATCCCATGGGCGGTCTGGAAAGTGATTGCTGGAGAATATACACTGGCGGCCGGATTGGCGCTGCTGTATGTGCTTACACAGGTGATCCGTCAGACCATTCAGCCTAAGATCGTCGGAGATACCCTGGGACTTTCACCAATGTGGACACTGCTGTTTCTGTATCTGGGCTATCGCTGGCACGGGGTGTCCGGCATGATCCTTGCGGTACCGGTCGGGTTGTTGCTTCTGCGGCTTGCGGAGCAGGGGATTTTTGATGAATGGGTGAGGAGTATCAGGGAACTCATGGAGATGATAAGAGAATACAGAGAAAGAGGGCGGTGAGAGATCATCGCCTTTTTACATATCCGAAAGTTAGTGTTGCCATATGGCAAGAGTCAGCTGATTGGAGTTTTTTAAAAAAAACCTACTTAAAACTGGAAAAAAGAGGGACTATAATCAAAATCCGGCTCTGAGGAGAACTCAGGACCGAATTGACTTGAGGAGGAATGGACTTGAATTTATTATTTCTATGTGTCCCTTTTGTGGGAATGTTGCTTTGTATTGCGATCTTACCGCTGATCCGGAGTGAATGGTGGGAGAGCCACCGGCTTCACGCAGTGATTTTCTGGTCTCAAATATCGGAGGGTGTCTGACGCCGATCGGTGACCCGCCGCTGTTGATGGGATTTATGAGGGGTGTGCCGTTTTTCTGGAGCCTGCATCTGGCGCCGGTGCTGCTGGTGAATATGGTTGTATTGCTTTTTATTTTCTATCAGATCGACCGTCGGGCATACCGCCGGGACATCGCGGGCGGCCTGCATCCGGATATCAGTAAACCGGGGACAGAGGTGAAGCTTCGCGGTGCGCATAATCTGATCTTTCTGGTGATGATCGTGGCGACGGTTATATTAAGCGGGACACTTCCGTCACTGCCGATGTTTCAGGATGCCGGGGGAAATGTGCTGGGGCTGCCTGTATTCGGAGAGGTAACGTTATCCTGGCCGTCCGTGCTGGAGATTGTCATTATTCTACTTGCGGCATTTTTATCGTTCCGGACGACAGATGCGGGAATCCGCCGGGAAAACCATTTCACCTGGGGCGCGATTGAAGAAGTGGCTGTGCTCTTTATCGGTATTTTCATCACCATGCAGCCGGCTCTGATGCTGTTGAAAACCCGCGGGGCGAGTCTTGGGCTGACGCGTCCGTTTGAGATGTTCTGGGCAACGGGTATGTTGTCGAGCTTTCTGGACAACACGCCTACGTATCTGGTGTTTCTGACAACAGCCGGTTCGCTGGGATTTGCGGACGGGATGAAGACAGTGCTGGGAACCATACCGTTAAAAGTATTGATGGCGATTTCCTGCGGAGCCGTATTCATGGGTGCCAATACATATATCGGAAATGCGCCGAACTTTATGGTGAAGTCAATCGCGGATGAGAACGGTGTCCGGATGCCTTCGTTTTTCGGTTATCTGCTCTGGTCCCTGTGTATCCTCGTGCCGGTCTTTGCGCTGGATACGCTGATTTTCTTTCTGTAGGAGGTGAATTCCATGATGAATGAGGAAGCAAATAAGATAAAAGAACTTGCGGAATGCATCTATGATCTGGATGCGGAAGTATACAGTCAGCTCGGCTCCTCCATAGGACGCGTCTATACGCGGGACCGGGAGCATTGTGTCAATGAGATTGTGCATCTGCTGGTCACCCGCTCCGAATCCAAGGTGATTCGCAGCGAGCTTGCCTTAATCAGCAATATGGCCCGTACCATTCCGGATAAACAGGAACGAAAGCTTGTGATGACGGAATATAACCGGATCATTCAGGCAGTCAGTGACCTGCCGGACAGCTTTTCCGGCGGCGATGTGATCAATCTGGAGCAGGCGAGACTGAACCGATTCAATCTGCGCAATCGTTTTTCAGATGATGATCACATGATCATCTGCATCAGCTGGGCCTACGGGAGCGGCGGGGCAGACATCGGATTTCGTCTGGCGGACCGGCTGAAGATTAATTTTTATGACAAAGAGATCCTGGAGGCGGTGCTGAAACGTCTCGATGCACAGAAGGATCTGGAACTGATACAGGCTTCGGCCAAAGCGAATCCGAATGATACCGCTCAGTCCCATCCGGAGGTATTGAACCTGAGTGAAGCGCTGAGAACGGATATGCCTGTGACCTTGCGTCAACGGATGCGTGAGTTCAGTCGTTATCATGGACTGCCCAAGCAGGATGCGATCTTCTTTAACCAGAGCGACCTGCTGTGCGAGATGGCAAAGCAGGAAGATTTTGTGATCATGGGACACTGCGCAAAGACGGTGATGACTAATAACCGCATTCCCCATATCAGTATCTTTATCAGCGCTCCGATGGAACAGCGCGTGCGCCGTATCATGGAGATCAACAGCAGGCTGAGCGTAAGGCAGGCACAGCGCATGATCAGGAAAGCGGATCAGGAGCACAGACAGTATATTAACTTTTATACCGGAGGAGAATGGGGACATGCGAATAATTATGATCTGTGTATCAACAGCGCCAGTTATGGGATAGAAGGAACGGTTGATTTTATTCTTGAGATGATCGGAGACTGGAAGAAGAAAAAATAGTGTTCGTTGGAAAATGCCGTACCCGGGTTTATGCTTCGCTCCGGTCGGGCGAAACAGATGTCCGGCGGATATGCAGTAGATATTCAGTACCACGTAAATGAGCAGGAGGCGATAAATCGTCTCCTGCTCGCTTATCATGGTGCGCCTGGCGGCGCATATTCTGTCTTATCTGCCCTTTACAGCCTGGCCTGCGCAGTAGCACACCGCGGCGACTACCATCCCGTTGATAGAGGCAACGCCCCAGTTCAGCAGATTCGCGACAATCGCGCCCAGGATAACGCCGGCAACCGCGAACCAGTCAATATCTTTGGTGTTCCTTGCTCCCGGCTGATAGTCTTTCTGATGCATGAAATAACCCAGCACCAGAATGATGCCCACCGGCGGGAGCGTGCAGTTTAAGACATTGAGCCAGTTGCAGAAATTATAATACAGCCATACAGCCGTAATCGTGCCGATGATACCTGAAATCAGGACCATCGGTTTCTTCTCCTGATGGAAAATATTCGCCAGACCGAGTCCTGCCGAGTAGAGCGCGTTGTCATTGGTCGTCCAGATATTGAGGCCGAGTACGAGTACCGCCAGATAGAACAGGTTCAGGCGGATCATAACCTCAAAGATATCGTTGCCGCCGACAAAGATATAGGAAACCGCTCCAAAAAAGAACATCAGTGAATTGCCGATGAAAAACGCAACAACGGTGGTAACCAGTCCACTGACCCCGCTTTTTGCAAATCGCGTAAAGTTTGGAGTCGCGGTTCCGCCGGATACAAAAGAACCCACGACCAGACCAGCGCCGCCGACTACACTCAGAGTACCGCTCGATACCGCGAACTGGTCAACGATGGTGCCATTGCCCTGACGGACAGCCAGAATCATGGAAACCGTGCCCAGGATTGCCACAAGGGGTACCGCTACATAGCTGACAATCGTGAGCGATTTAATGCCAAAGTAAGCAGAACCGGTCATACAGATCCCGGCGATGATGACCAGCGCCCACTGTGCGGTGGTGCTCCCGCCCAACAGCTCATTTGCCACCGGAATCGCGAACATTGCGAGTCCCACGCCAAACCATCCGATCTGCGTCAGGCTGATCATTGCAGACGGCAGATAAGAGCCTCTGATGCCAAAAGCTTTCTGAGCGAGCAGATCCAGACTCAGACCGGTCTTTGCTCCTACATAGCCGAGCAGTCCGGTATAAAGGCCGAGAATGATGCCGCCAAGGATGAGTGCGCCCATAAATCCTGCAAAATCCAGTCCGGCGGCCATCTCCTGGCCGACCCACATGCTGGCTGAGAAAAATGTAAATCCCAGCATGATCATAAACATGGTCAGAAGTCCTCTTCTGCTTTCCTGCGGTACTGCCGACGCCGCGTAATCAGCGTCTGTTCCCGCGTTCCCTTTCGTGTGTCCCATTCCCTTTTATCCTCTCTTTTCTTTTACTCTCCACGGGCGGATTGCCCGCGGATTCTGCCTTAAAATTCCGAGATAGATCATATGATAAACGCGGTACAATGTCAAGAAATTTGTATATCGCGAAGTTTAGTCTTTTCCGGCCGGGATCAATCTTTGATTGACATTTTGCCGCCTGCATCCTATGATGATGACAGGACTTACCGGAAGCAGCGTCAGCAACTTCCGATCAAAGGCGCATGGTTTTGCGCCGTCCATCGATGAAAGGTTTCTTAATAATTATGAGTAAAGGATAGTCGGGCATGATTAAAACTTACGAAAAGATATATGAAGTTGACAGAATTGAGAAGATCGCGTATGTTCGAGAACCGAAACGGGGAAATGGATATGTATAGAAAGCTCAGGCAGGGCATGGTTCTGTGTCTGGTATGGGTGGTTATCATGCTTACCGCCTGCGATGCCGGACTGGCGGGGGGACAGGAGACGGCGGATGGCGAGACTTACAGCGACGGCCAGATCATGGTGATCGTGGCGACAGAGAGGAACCGTTACCGGGAGCTTTATACGGATCAGATCTGGGAAGTAGAAGTGGACGGGAACGGAACAACGTTTCAAACGTATCTGCTGAACGAGATTCGTGATTTCATAACGGAATTAAAAATGATGAATCTTCTGGCGGACGAGAAGGGCGTACGCCTGACCGGACAGGAAAAAGAACAGATGCAGGAGCTTGCCCATCAATATTATGAGACGCTGACAGAGGAGGATCTTCAGTATATAGGAGCCGGTGAGGAGGAGATCGAACGACTGTACGAGCAGTATGACCGGGCCAATAAGTTAGTCGAGGAACTGACAAAGGATGTTAATCTGGAGATCAGCGACAGCGAAGCCAGAGTCATTACCGTGCAGGAGATCATTGTGAGTGATGAGGAGACAGCGAAGCAGCTTCACGAAATGGTTATGGCAGAGGGAGCAGATTTTGCGTCTCTGGCACGGTCTTATTCAGAAGAAGAGACCGTTGAGCGTCAGGTTGGGCGCGGAGAGTCGGAGAAGGACTATGAGGACATCGTATTCTGGCTGGAGGAAGGTCAGATCAGCGATGTGATCGAGCAGGACGGCCGGTATTATGTGGTAAAGGTAATTGATGATTACGACGAGGAAGCGACTCAGGAACGCAAGGACCGGCTCGCCCTTCAGCGCAAAAATCAGGCATTTCGCCGGATCTACGATGAATTTGCAGTGCGCAGTCAGGCGGAGATTGAGAGCAGGATCTGGGACGGATCAGTGATCCATGAGGGAGAAGATTCTACGACAACAGCCTTTTTCACCATGTATCAGGAATACCGCAATCCATGATACAGGCACAAAGATGGGGGATACAGGGATGATATCATTAAAATCAGAAGATTTAAAATCGGCGACTTCCCGCCTTTTTGTAAAAGACACCTTTGAGCGGTGGCTTCTGCGGGAAGCGGTAATCGTGACATTCAATACGTTTACGATCGACGGACACATCCGCCAGGGATATTATTCCGATGAGGAACTGGAGGAAAAGCAGATCGAAGCCTTGTCAACATGGAAAATGATCCGCCCGTTTTGCTTTGAACTGATCAAAGGCAAAAAACTGCCGGAAAGCTTTCGTATCACACTGCAGCTCCCGCCGGCCGGAGTCACAGGCTTTCTTGCCAGAGCCGGCCTGGACTACGACGAAGAGCAGATCAGCGGCCTGTACCTGAACTTCCGCTACGAAAAAGAAACCCTCCACATCATCACAGGAACCTCCGTCAAGATCTTCCTCCCCGACCGCCGCCTGGAGCAGGAGTGGGACGAGTATGTGAGGCAGTATCTTAGAGAGAATGCGATGCCGGTTACAGATGAGTGAGCGAGGACGATTTGTCAGCACTCACCAACCACGAGTGCTAATTTTTTATTGACATTTCCTCCCGCAGGCGTTAAAATGTCAGTATTGATCAGGAGGGCCTATCCTCCCCCACATAAAATACAGGCAAAGGAGCGAGAAACATGTCAAATAAATCAGGCAATTTATCCATTAACAGTGAAAACATATTCCCAATCATCAAAAAGTGGCTGTATTCGGACCACGACATTTTTTACCGTGAGCTGATCTCCAACGGCTGCGATGCGATCACCAAGCTGAAAAAACTGGAGCTGATGGGCGAATATACCAGACCGGATGATATGGAATACAAGATTCAGGTAACCGTCAATCCGGATGACAAGACCATTACCGTCACAGATAACGGCATCGGTATGACCGCTGATGAGGTAGAGGAATACATCAACCAGATCGCATTTTCCGGCGCACAGGATTTCCTGACCAAATACAAGGATAAGGCGAGTGAAGATCAGATCATCGGCCATTTCGGACTGGGCTTTTATTCCGCGTTTATGGTGGCGGACAAGGTAACAATCGATACCCTTTCTTATAAGGAAGGAAGCACAGCAGTACACTGGGAGTCCGAAGGCGGTCTGACCTTCGATATGAGCGACAGCGACCGCACCGCTCAGGGCACGGCGATCACACTGTATCTGAACGAAGACAGCTATGAGTTCAGCAACGAGTATCGTGCGCGTGAAGTTCTGGAGAAATATTGTTCCTTCATGCCGATTCCGATTTTCTTAAATAACGAGAAGGCGGAACCGCAGTACCAGACGATTGACAAAGAAGAACTGCAGGAGAAGGATACGATTGTCGAGACTGTGGTCGAGCCGGCAAAGACCGAAGAAAAGGAAAATGAAAATGGCGAGAAGGAGACGGTAGAGATCGAGCCGTCCAGAGAACGCTACAAGATCTTAAAACGTCCGGAGATGTTAAACGAGACCACGCCGCTCTGGAGCAAGCATCCCAATGAATGTACGGAGGAAGAATATAAGGAATTTTACCGCAAGGTATTCCGCGATTTCCGCGAACCGCTCTTCTGGATCCACCTGAATATGGATTATCCGTTTAACTTAAAGGGTATCCTGTACTTCCCGAAGATCAATACCGAGTATGATTCGATCGAAGGAACGATCAAATTGTATAATAATCAGGTGTTTATTGCAGATAATATTAAGGAAGTGATCCCGGAATTCCTGATGCTCCTGAAGGGTGCGATTGACTGCCCGGATCTGCCGCTCAACGTATCCCGGAGCGCACTGCAGAACGACGGCTTTGTCAAGAAGATTTCCGATTACATCACCAAGAAGGTTGCAGACAAGCTGACCGGCATGTGCAAGACCGACCGTGAGAATTATGAGAAATACTGGGACGATATCGCTCCGTTCATCAAATACGGCTGCCTGAAGGATGAAAAATTCGCCGAGAAGATGAACGATTACATCCTCTTTAAGAATCTGGACTACAAGTATCTGACCTTAAAAGACTGTCTGGAAGAAAACAAGGAGAAACACGAGAACACCGTCTTCTATGTCACCGATGAGAAGGAACAGAGCCAGTACATCAATATGTTCAAGAAAGAAGGACTGGATGCAGTGATCCTGCCGCATAATATCGACAGCCCGTTCATCAATCATCTGGAACAGAAAAATGAAGGACTCAAGTTCCTGCGCATCGATGCAGATCTCAACGAGACTTTCAAAGAAGAAGTCAAAGAAGACGATGAAGAGTTCAAGAAAGTCTCCGAGTCCCTGACAGAGATCTTCAAAAAAGCTCTGGAAAATGACAATATCCAGATCAAAGTAGAAAAACTGAAAGACGAGAGCGTATCCGCCATGCTGACCGTATCCGAAGAGAGCCGACGGATGGAAGAAATGATGAAAATGTACAGCTACGGCGGAGATCCGTCCATGTTCGGCGGATACGGCCAGACTCTGGTACTGAACGCCAACCATAAGCTGGTTCAGTACGTCTTAAACCACAAAGACGCAGAAAATACGCCAAAATTCTGCGAGCAGCTCTACGATCTGGCACTGCTGGCCCACGGCAGCCTGACACCCGAACGCATGACCGGATTCATCGACCGGACAAACGAACTCATGATGATCATGGCGGGAGAGTAATGGAGGAGAATCTTTTCTCTCAGGGACGGTCGTTTAGCCAATAAAATAGCTTTTGATTAGTTAAAAATAATAAGGAGACTGAGGAGACATCTATGAGCTACCAGATAATAGGAGACAGCTGCCTGGATCTGACCAAAGAGCTGAAAAAGAGCGGCCAGATCCGGCGGGTGCCGCTGACGCTCCAGATAGACGACATAACCGTGATTGACGACGAGAGTTTCGATCAGCATGCCTTTATCGAAAAGCTGAAGAAAAGTGAAAACTGTCCGAAAAGCTCATGTCCGTCTCCGGAGGCCTTTCTGGAAGCGTTTGACCGCGAGGCGGACGATATCTTTGTGATTACGCTTTCGAGCCACCTGAGCGGTTCCTATAACAGCGCCTGTCTGGCGAGGGAACTGTACCGGGAAGAACACGGAGAGAAAAACATCCTGGTGATCGACAGCGAGAGCGCGGCGGCCGGTGAGACAAACATCGCGCTGGAAATTGCAAAACTTTATCAGCAGGGGCTGGAGTTTGCAGAGGTTTCCAGACAGATTCTGGAATATCGCGACCAGATGAAGACCTATTTTGTGCTTGATACTCTGGAGCCGCTCCGTAAAAACGGACGGCTGACCGGCCTGAAAGCATTTCTGGCGACGACATTAAATGTCAAGCCGATTATGGGAGCCGACCACGGAGTGATTATCCAGAAGAGCCAGACGCGGGGATTGAGTAAAGCACTTGCGCGGATGAGCGAGATTGCCCTCAGCGAGACGGCACATCCCGAAGAGGCGAGGGTAGTGATTACTCATGTTAATACGCCGGAACGGGCTGCGCAGCTTTGCGCGGAACTGCAGAAAAGGGCGCAGTTTGCCGGGGTTGAAGTGGCAGAAGCGGCGGGAGTATCGACGATGTACGCCGGAGACGGCGGTCTGATCCTGACGGTCGGACAGCGATCCTGATTTGTATATTTGGCTCTGGATGCTCAGTGTAATATGTTAAACCGATATGCGCCGCTCTCGCGGCGCTCCACCACGCATGAAAGTCAGAATATTTCATCGGAATATTCGGGATGGAGAATTATGGATCTGGACAGGAAAAAAAGTCTCAAAAAAGGTTTTCTTATTTGCGTCTTGATTGGAACCGCATCTTTATTTACAGGATGCGGTTTTCGTCAATATGAGCGGGTAGAGCAGACAGAGGGCGCCGGGGCGGAGATGACAGCAGTTATAGAAATTCAAATTGACCAGACAGGAACTCAGACAGAGAATGCGCAGGACGGAATCAGGAGCGAGACTGTCATGGAGACGGAGAAGAAAGCCGATGCTGATTCCGTGACGATGCTCTTCGCCGGAGATATTTATCTGTCAGAGTATGTACTGGATGCATACCAGAGAGCCGGCGGGATCAGTGGCGTGCTGGATGCCGGATACCGGCAGGAGATACAGGATGCCGATTTTTTCTTCGCGAATGAAGAATTTCCGTTCAGTGACCGCGGAGAAGCGGCGGCGGATAAGCAGTATACATTTCGACTGCCTGTGGAGCGGGTGGCGATCTTTCAGGAGTTGGGAATCGAGGGCGTCACACTGGCAAATAATCATGCGCTGGATTATGGACGGACAGCACTGCTGGATACCTGTGAGACGCTGGATCAGGCGGGCATTCAGCATACCGGGGCGGGAGAGAATCTGGAAGCGGCCATGCAGCCCGCGGTATTTACCGCGTCCGGTGCTAAGATTGCTGTGGTCGGGGCAACGCGGGTGATCCCGCAGGCTGACTGGGCGGCAGGAACTTCGTGGACGGGAATGTTGTCGGCATATGATCCGTCGACATTGATTTCACAGGTTCGTGCGCTCTCTCAGAGTGGAGCGTATCAGGCCGTGATCGCTTATCTGCACTGGGGGATCGAGCGGGATGAGACTCCGCAGGATTATCAGCGTACGATGGGGAAACAGCTGATCGATGCGGGGGCAGATCTGGTGATCGGGGCGCATCCGCATGTGCTGCAGGGGATTGAATATTATCAGGGGAAACCGATTGTTTACAGCCTGGGAAATTTTATTTTCGGGAGTTCGATTCCCAGAACAGCGCTCTTAAAGGTGACATGGACGGGAGAGGCGTCTCCCGTACTCACACTCCTTCCGGGAACTTCCGCGTCAGGATATACTCAGATACTGACGGATGAATCAAAAAGAAATGAGTTTTTTCAGTATATGGAAGGAATATCGGAGGGGATTCGTCTGGAAAGTGATGGAACTGTGAAGAGTCTTGAATAATCATCGGCTTTATGTTAAAGTTTACAGGTCACAAACCGGAGAGACGGTATGTGGCCTGTAATTGATTTTATGCACACGGGCAAATATGAGGCGAGTGGATGAAAAAATTTCAGAATCATATCTGGATACAGCTCTTTTTGTTGCTGATACTTGGATCTGTGGCTGTCTGGCTGATTACGGATCTGGTCAACATGAGGAAGGGCAATTCCGGCGGACAGACAGCAGAAACCCAGGGAGTGACAGTTGAGGAGACTCTGCCGGAAGAACCGGGAAAAGGATCCGGAGAAGAAGCCGGAAAAAGTGATGAAAGCAGGGAAGAAACAGTACCTGGCGAGACGAATGATATACGCGCCAGGGAAGAACTGGAAAAAGAGCTGGAGGAAGCCCGGCGCATCCGTGAGAGACAGGAACGTTACGCGGAATACCGCAAACGTTTGTGGGAACAGTCACAGGAGGAGCCGGCAGCCGAGGAAGAAGAATACATACCCCCGACGATCATGATCATTTCTGATCTCCATTATATCAGCGATACGATGCATGACGACGGAGGGGCGTTTCAGCAGCTGGTGGCTGAAGACGACGGCAAGCTGAGTCCCTACAGTGACGATATTCTGGATGCGCTGCTGGAGGAAGCGATGGAGAAGATGCCGTCCGCGCTGGTGATGGCGGGAGATAATACGCTGAACGGGGAGCGGGAAAACCATGAGCGTCTGGCAGAAAAGCTTGCTCAGCTGCAGGAGGCAGGCGTCCCGGTGCTGCTGATACCGGGCAATCACGATATCCAGAATACCAATGCCGCGGTATATTTTGGTGAAGAGAAAGAATCTGCGGAGTATCTGTACTCCGCAGAGGAATTTTTGGAAATTTATCATTCCTTTGGTTATGATCAGGCCTTTTCCTGCGATCCGGCGTCACTGAGCTATGTGTATGCACTCGATGAAACGCACTGGATGCTGATGCTGGATTCGTGTCAGTACGAGGACCGCAATCATGTCGGCGGCCGGATCCGTGAAGAGACGCTTCTGTGGATGGAGGAGATTCTCAAGCAGGCAGAGGAGACCGGGGCGTGCGTACTGCCGGTAGCTCATCATAACCTGCTGTCCGAGAGCCGGATCTATACGACAGAATGCGTGATGGAAAACTATGATGTAGTGATCGGGCTGCTGGAGCAGCATGAGATCCCGCTTTTTATCAGCGGACATCTGCATGCGCAGCGGATCAAAAAGCACAAATCAGAGCCTGGTGTGTCGGATGATGCCTACGGACTGACGGAGATCGTGATGGCGCCATTTTCCATTGCGCCCTGTCAGTACGGGACGCTTTCATGGGATGAAGAGGGCGGTATGAGTTTTACAACGACATTGCTGACGGAGCATATGGACGGGACCGGCACGTTTGCGCAGACGGCGAAAGAGCTGACAAAGACGGTGATCCGCAATCAGGTCCGCTCAAAGGCGACGTCAATTCCGCAATATCTCCAGGACGAGATGGGCGAATTATACGCGGATATTTATTATGATTACTGTGCGGGGAATCAGACGGACTGGGACGAAGCGACATCCGACAGGGCTTATCAGCTCTGGCAGAGATTTGATTCCGGAAGCTCTTATCTCGTAAAGATGAAGGCGATGACGGCAGATACCAGAGAAGATCATCATATTTGGAATTATCCGGCGAAGGATACGGGGGAGGACTGATTGACTCCGGAAATATCAGTACGGAAAAATGTTTTTATTCTGATTTTTTGTGTGCATCGGAACAACAGCGCTATTTTATTGTGTAAAATTTGTGTAATTTTCGTGTTAATGTTGACTTTTCCGTAATAAAAAAGTAAGATAACAGATGTAAATTTTAAGATTGGGACAGAAAATTCCGGTGTTTGAGAAAATTATTACAGAAGTGAAAAATAAAAGGAACTGGATCATCCTTTGGCGCATGATAGGGGGCGCGTGCATCCTGGCGATGCCCGTGGTCTCTTTTGTGCTGTTTGAAACCGTTACGGGAAATCTGCTGAATATTAAAGAATTTTTTTGCCGCCTGAATATCATGTGGTATTACGCGGTTTATCTGATCTTATTTGGCATTACGGGAACTACGCGTTTGTCTGTGCCGCTGGCGTCCGCGTTTTTTTATGTGTTTTCGCTCGCGGATACCTTTGTGGAACTGTATCGTGGGATGCCGATCATGCCGTCAGATATCCTGGCTACGGGGACTGTGCTGACGGTTGTGGGGCAGTATGACCTGACGCTGACGCCGGAGATGGTTCGCTCCGGTCTGATTCTGTTAACTCTGAACCTCATTTTGTTTACCGCTCCGATCCATGTAAAAGGATGGAAGGTGCGGCTGGCGTCCGCGACCGGGTGTCTGGGCGCGGCGGCGGCGATCGGAGCTTCTTTTTATCTGTATTTTGTCCCGGGACACAATATGACGCTCAATCTCTGGGAGATCGGGATTAACTATACTTATGACGGATATGTGCTGACAACCGCCCTTTTGATGACTTATCTGGTGCAGTCTCCGCCGGCCGGTTATTCACAGGCCAAACTGAACGACCTGTACGAGGAAATCACCGGGCAGATGGAGGAGGAGAAAGCGGAAAAAGACGAAGAAAATGCCGTTCAGCCGGTGAATGTGATCTGTATTATGAACGAAAGTCTTTCGGATCTCAGCGTAGCCGGTGATTTTACCGTCAATGAAGAGTATTTCCCATTTTTAAACAGTCTGACGGAAAACACGGTGCGGGGCCGTCTGTGCGTGCCTGTGTATGGGTCGGGAACCAGCAATTCGGAGTATGAATTTCTGACCGGCAACGCGATGGCATATCTCCCTGTGGGCACGACTGCGTACCAGTTTTATGTCAAAGAAGGCTGCCGCTCTCTGGTGAGTACCATGAAGTCACAGGGATACGAGGCGGTTGCGATGCATCCTTACCCGGCGGAAAACTGGAACCGGAACGTCTGCTACCCAAATATGGGATTTGACGAATTTTACGCGGAGGAATATTACACGAATCTGGAGACGCTGCGGACGTATATCACCGACCGGGCAGATTACCAGAAGATTATCGAACTGGTAGAAGATAAGAAAAAACCGGACGACCGGCTGTTTGTATTTAATGTCACGATGCAGAACCATGGGGGATATCTGGTGGAGGATGAGAAACTGGCGGAATGGGCGGACATTCACCTGACCGGTGATCTGGAAGGTAAATATCCGATGGCGGATCAGTATCTGTCGTTAATGAAGATATCCGACGAGGCACTGGAGGGATTGCTGGGATATTTTGCGGACTATGACGAGCCGACGATGATCGTGATGTTCGGTGATCACCAGCCGGCGATTGAGGATGAATTTTACGATGAGATTGCGGGCATGAAGAGCGTGGACGTCCCGATGGAGGAGCATCTGATGTGGTATGAGACGCCGTTTATCATCTGGACAAACTACGAACAGCCGTCCGAGGATATGGGGCGCCTGAGCGCGATCTATCTCGCCCCGAAAATGCTGGATCTGGCTCATCTGGACATGAGTCCTTACCAGTATTTCCTGCTCAAAATGTCCGAGACGCTGCCGGTGGCACACAAGTTTGGATTTTATGCGGCAGACGGTTCGCATTACGAGTGGGAGGAAGGGAGTACGCAGGCCTGTCCGTACCGCGACCTGATTCTGGATTATGAGTGTATGGAATTCAATCACAGCATGGATAAAAATAAGGCGAACCGGTTGTTTGATATCGTAGAAAAGTAAGCTGGATTTTGCGCGGCCGATGTCACGGACGCTCTCTCCGGGCGCATAAGATAAGGTAAACACCGAGCAGGAGTCGACAAGATTCCTCCTGCTCGATCTTATTGACAGGAGGTCATGCTATGGAACGAGGGAGACCGGGGCCGACCGCGGCTCAGCAAAAATATATTGAGAGAGAAATATTTCACAGGAGAACAGTCAGGATCTGCCGAGCGATGCTGCTGATTCTCCTGCTTGCGTTGTGGGAGCTTTGCACGAGGCTGGGCATGATGGATGCCTTTATTTTCAGTTCGCCGACGCGGGTCGTCCGCTGCCTGATCCGCATGGCAGCGGACGGGAGTATCTTCGGACATATCGGGATTACACTGGGAGAGACGCTGCTCAGCTTTCTGCTGACAGAAGTTCTGGGAATCACCGTGGCGGTGCTGCTGTGGCTGAGCCGCGGCGGCGCGCAGATCCTGGAGCCCTATCTGGTGATCGGGAACAGCCTGCCCAAATCAGCCCTGGCGCCGATCCTGATCGTCTGGCTGGGCAGCCATACGCGGACTATCGTGACGGCGGCGGTATCCGTGGCGGTATTTGGAGCCGTGATGACGCTTTACAATGGATTTGCAGGTACCGATCCGGATCAGATCCGGCTGATCGAGTCACTGGGCGGGACGCGCGCAGACGTTCTGGTAAAAGTCCTGCTGCCAGGTTCCGCACCGCTGATCATCAGCAATATGAAGGTCAATATAGGCCTCTGCCTGGTGGGAGTCATCATCGGGGAATTCCTTGCGGCGCAGAAAGGGCTGGGATATCTGATTATCTATGGAAGTCAGGTGTTGCAGTGAGAAGGCTGTA
Source organism: Clostridiales bacterium (assembly GCA_020860565.1). Lineage (GTDB taxonomy): Bacteria > Bacillota > Clostridia > Lachnospirales > Lachnospiraceae > Brotaphodocola. The sequence continues at coordinate 17,840 of JAJBUA010000056.1, read as the reverse complement.
TGATAAAAAAGATATCCTTTATTCCTTCCACCGTACAAGTCCGTAGAGCGGAAAAAGATCGGTTGCCCGCCAGACGTCGTAGGCAGCGCCGTTCGGTCCTCCCAGAAGGAAGCTGCCGTCGTCCTGCCGGGTCAGGGTTGCCAGTACCATTGTCTTTTTCCCCGTATGCTCAGGGCAGATCGCATAGGCCAATTCTTTTTTATCTGTGTTTCTATCCCGAATCTCCAGTCCGATTCCGCTTAAATCGTCCAGATTTACTGCCCGGGTGTCTGCCTCGTAGGTAGTCAGCAGGAAGAGAACCTGTCCACAGAATTCCGGTGCTTTTTCCAGATCGACCCAAAGTTCCTCCTGACCGTCTGTCTGCAGAATATCATCGCCGAGATGACAGACCATCCCACTTCGGTCCTTCGTCTGATTATAAAAGGCGATGTCGTACCGTCGGGGGATCTTTCCGTCTTGATCCAGCACAAAAGCGATCACGTCATAATCCGGCATTTGCTCCTGTCGGCTTTGCCAGAAGAAGCGAAGGCTTAGCCGGGCGTCGGCTGGAAAGCGGATATCAGTCTTCGCGGGGAGATCCGGCAGTCCGTCAGGAACGGAAAATGTGGATATTGCCGCGCCGGCTGTCTTTTCATAAGGTTTCCGGCAGAAGAAAAAGCCGTAGTCACAGGGAGGTTCTGTGCTGGCGAGCATGGTTTTCCGGTCGGGGAAGGCGACTTCATCGGCACTTAGAAACGGGATACCGGCTTTTGCCGTCACATGGCTCCAGTCACATTCTGCGACATAAATATCCATGAACATATAGTGAGGAACGCTGAATTCGGTTCGGCCGCGGCCATAATGTCTGAGGATCGCCTGCACGGCTCTCCCGTGCTGACCTCCGCTTTTATTGCGCTCGACCTTACGCATCAGACCGTTAGCCATGATGCTGCGATAATCATGATTATTTCCTTTATACATGATTCCCGGATGGTTGGTAAACATACTGAAAGTCAGGCTGACCTTCGGGTTTTTCTTCCAAAGGTCGATTTTATGACCTTCACGGGCTCCGTGTACATAGATAAGCAGTTTATCCTCCGTTATCTCATAACCAAAATACAGAGGAACGATATAGGGGTAATCACCATCCTGCACCCCGATATGGACGACCATAATCTGATCCAGAATCTCACGGATCAGCTCCCGGTCATGAATCTGTGCGTCAAATCTTCGCATGGGTCTGTCACCGATCATAATAGTGCCGAGGGTAATAGGTCCCGGCTGTTCACTTCCTTTCTGTTTGTATCATTGTGTATTCATTGTAGCATAAGCAAACGAAAATGTCAGTAAAAACGGGCAAGCTGGATATTTTAAGTATTATTTTACAATTTTAAATTGACGATCAGAAATAATCCGGATAAAATAAATTATGATTTTGTTTTTCTCGAAAATGGGGGGTGTGCATGAGGCGAAAACCCACTTTCTCAGTCCCGGAAATGAAACATGCTGACCGTGTGGAATCAGGGCTATTGTTAATCAATTCGTTTGTTTAGTAAGTTATTTGCTTAGTAAGAGTGGGATGATGACAAGCCCTGTCGGCATATGTTGTGTTGTAAGGTGTGCCGATAAGGCATGAATGAAGCAGGAGACGAAGGTATGAGGGAAAATGAAATCCTGATTCGGATGATCGCAATGCTGCGTAATGAGCATCTGATTACGATAGACGAAGAACATCGCCTGATTGAACGTATTCGTCGGGGAAAGACATAATGCTCCGGGCGGTTATCTATTGCCGATGCAGTACTGAGGAGGAAGCCCAGCAGAACGCGCTCCAGCAGCAGGTGATCGAGTCCCGGCAATGTGTCAGGCAGCAGGGCTGGCTCGTGGTTGGCGAGTATATCGAGGCCAGGAGCGGCACAACGACGGAGAAACGGGGTGAGTATAACCGGCTCTTTGAGGATTTACAGACGGATCAGTTCGATATTGTGCAGGTGAAGTCACAGGACCGGCTGATGCGGAATACGAAGGACTGGTATCTCTTCATTGACCGTCTGGTGTCAAATGGGAAGCGCCTGTATCTTTACCTCGAACGGAAATTTTATTCTGCTGACGATGCCCTGATTACCGGCATTAAGGCGATCCTGGCAGAGGAGTTCAGTAAGGAGCTCTCCAAAAAGATCAATAACGCCCACCAACATCGGCAGAAGGACGGCAGGAGTTTTCTCCTGCCGCCCCAAACCTTCGGTTTGCAGAAAGATGCGAATGGGAATTTCGTGCCGGTCGAAGAAGAGATGGAGGTGATCCGCATCATCTTTGCCCTGAGTAAAGATATGGGGTGTACTTCCATCGCACATTATCTGGAGGAAAACGGCTATCGCAATCGAAATGGGAAGCCGGTTGACTCACAGGCTGTCCGAAGGATCATACGGAATCCAATCCGTTGCGGAATGGTGGTACAGAATCGGAAGCATTTCGATTTCCAGACAAAGAAGCCGGTGAGTGTGCCGGAGAGTGAGTGGGTGATACATAGGAACGCTGTCCCGGCTGCCGTAACGGAAGATGAGTGGAGAGAAGCAAATGAGGCTATGGACAGGAGATCGACGGGGAGTAAAGAACAAAACCAGTATTTAAGAGGTGTTAACACAGGAAAATACCAGCTGTCGGGAAAGATCCGCTGCGGGGTATGCAAAGGCCCGTATTATCGGACCAGACGCAGGGCTTGTCGAAGCAGAAAACCGGTGATTGAGTGGAAATGCCAACGCTATCTGCAGTATGGGAGAAACTGTGAGGATAAGAAACGCGATTCTGTTCGAACTGTTAAAATCAAACCCGGAAGAGGTTGTGATAATGTTCACCTGGAAGAGGAACAGTTGTATCATCTGCTCGAAAAGGTGGCAGAGCAGTATTATGGGAAGTCAGTGCCAGATTACCAGACGATTATGAATAAGGCGATCCGTCTGCTTGAAGAAGTTTTAGGAGAGGAGGACGGATCGTCGGAAATCAAAAAGCTGCAGAGAAGTATCGACAGATATGAGCAGCAACGCAGTAAACTTCTGGATAAGCTTCTGGCCGAGGTGATTTCTGATATGGATTATAAGAAGCGGAATCAGGAACTGACGGATAAGATAAAAAAATTGACGGAGAAAAAGAAGGCGATACAGGATCGTCAGGAGAATAGCCAAAAAGAACAGCCCCTGGCGGAGCAGCGCCTGCAGATCATCTGTGAACGGTTGGAAACAGATATACTGAGGCAGGCAATGACAGCTGAGATACTGGACAGCATCCGTCAGATCGAGGTATACGAGGATAAACTTCGGATTACATTTCGGCCGGATCAGGCGCCGGGGATTGATGCACAGATGATGGAAGATACGCGGGGGCAGGCAAAGTCTCTTGCAACAGGTACAGATAGTCTGGAAAAGGGAGTGCAGTGGGAAGTAGCATTAGAAAAAGAATTCTTCTATGAGGGGCGAAAGGAAGCGGAGCGGGAGCGGATCGTGCAGTACATGAGGGAAAATCCGCGGATTACTGCAAAAATGATTGCGCAGAAAGAGCAGGTCAGTGTATCTGCGATCAACGCCAGAATCCGGCAACTGAAGAAAAAAGGAATCGTTACCTTTGCCGGGCGGGGAGGGCATGGGGAGTGGATTGTGCATGAAGGCCCCGATGACGGATAGCAGAGAGGAAAAGACGTGGATGATGTGACTTTTCCTCTCTTTTGATTGTCAGCACTGCTGAAACCATTCCATGACACATTCGTGTTTTTTGCCGATACTGTCCTTATTATAATTAATCCTGACTAGAAGAAGATTCCCTTTATAATCGCTGAGCTTGCCGGTGTAACGTCGGTCTTTAATCTGCTGGATAGCAGCGTCAGCAGATTTATTGTATTTTAATTCGATAAGAATAGCAGGTTTATCGGTATCCTTGTGTGGAAGGAATACAACGTCAGCAAAACCTTTACCGGAAGGGAGTTCACGGAATATTTCATAAAATCTTTTAGCTGTGTAGTAAGCGATAGTAATGGCACATGCCAGTGAATTTTCGTTATTATATTCCAGGATGGAGGACTTTGCGTAATGAATCTCCTCGAGAGCATTTTCAACTGCGCGGCAGTCTCCCCGGATTGTGGCAGCCAGTAAATCTTCAGAGTTTTCAAGGGCTGCGCCAATCTTTTCCCAGCCGGAGTCCTGGACGGCGAGTCGGAAGGAGTCGGCCACTTCAAGGTTGGGGATGGAAACGGCTTTGGTTTTCTGATCATAGGCCAGATATCCCAGATGTACCAGCAAGGTGAGAACATGATTCTTGTTGGTAAGGCTGGTCAGATCATTTTGAAAATAAAGGGTTTCCACTTTTTGCGGCTGACCACCCAGCATGGCGATGACAGTGTCCTTTAATCCGTCCAGGTTCATGCTGATATAGCTTTTCAGTGATTCATAGGTCTCGGAACTGGTCCAGTAATTTTGATATTCTTCGTTCTGTAATGCTTTAATCACAGAATTTGGACTGTATACGTGCCGAACCCGGCTGAACGCGTAACCGTCATACCAGATGCGCATTGTCTCAAAGTCCATATGAAAGGTCTGGCAAAGATTTTGCACCTCGTCCTGCGTGAAACCGACATAGCGGGCCAGTTTGGAAGGATTGGTCATGGAAAACTCATTGAAGTCGGTCAGAGCAGATTCTGTGCCGTATTTTTTGATCGGGAGGATGCCGGTCATATAGGCTGCCGCGATCATTCGGTCTGTGGAGATTCCGCCCTTAAATAGTCCGCGCAACAGCTGAATATATTCTTTTTGCAGCGCATCGTCATGCTTTGCTTCGCGAAACAGCGCATCCCATTCATCGATGATAATCACAAAGCGCTTTCCTGTTTTATCTGAAATATCGGAAAGAACGCGGGGCAGAGATGGCTCTGTGTAATCCGCGGCGTCAGGAAAGGCCGCCTGCAGCTCCCGGATGACATTGTTTTGCAGATCGGAAACAACATGGCGGATATCTGTTGTCGTGGAAATAAACCATGTAATGTCAAGGAAAATTACATCATATTTGTTAAGATACTGGGAAAAAGAATCCATTTTTGAGATTTCCAGCCCGGTAAATAACGTTTTAGAATCGCAGCTTCTGTCATAATAAGCACAGAGCATTTTTGCCGCGAACGACTTTCCAAAACGTCTGGGACGGCTGAAACAGGTCAGCTTTGATGAGGTAGAAATCGTGCGGTTAATATAATCGATCAGTCCGGTTTTGTCCACATAGATGCCGTTCCTTATGGTCTGAAAGCCGTCATTGCCTGGATTTAAATAGGTGCCCACTTTTTATCCCTCCGAAAAATCTACAACAAAAAGAAATCAGAAATTCTTCACACCATAATTTTGAATCTACAGATACTTTAGCATAGCGAAACAGTGATCGCAAGAGTCAAAATAAGATTCTATATGCGGCTTTTCTTTTTTACTGTTTATGCGATAGTAAAAAGAATCCAGCTGTGGTAAAATGAGGATAGTAAGATTTTCATTATGCCTCGCCACCGCTTCCAACTGGATATGGTAATGATGTCAATCGTAATTCTGTGCCTGGTTTCCGCGGGGCTGTATCAGGGAATCACGTGGCTGGAAAAGAAATTTTCCTGAGTAAAAAAAGATCCTGCTGCAAAGAAAAATGCCGTCAGGGTTTAGACTGACGGCATACCGTTTTATGCGCAGAGCCGGGTAAGGGAATTTATGTGTCTTCGCGCAGGTATTCCCAGAGCTTCTGAAAGTAGCCTGCAAATTCCGGGGCGTTGCGGCGTTTGAGAGGTGTGTCGTATTCGGGGGAAAAGGAAATCTTCATGAGAGTTCGGATGGTTCCGGGTCTTTTGGTCAGTACGAGGATCCGGTCTGACATGCTGATGGCTTCGGAGATATCATGTCTGATTTAAATGTCGGTCTTTTCTGTAATGCGGATAATGCCGCTGATATCATCGCAGACTGAGAGCCGGGTCTGGTAGTCCAGCGCGGAAAAAGGTTCATCCAGAAGCAGCAGATCCGGTTTCAGGGCAAGTGTCCGGATCAGGGCAGCGCGCTGCCGCATACCGCCGGAGAGTTCGGATGGTTTCGCGTTCTGGAAGCCGTTCAGGCCATAAGCAGCAAACATTTCGGACAACTCCTTTTCGCTTTCGGCATTCCTTTTTTTCTGGATTTCAAGACCGAGAGCTGCGTTTGCCAGGATCGTTCGCCATTCAAAGAGGTGGTCGCGCTGGAGCATATATCCGATCGTGGACCGATGGTCTTCGACCGGCTCTCCGTCGATCAGGATTTCGCCGCTTTCGGCTGTCAGCAGGCCGCAGAGAAGTGACAGGAGCGTGGATTTTCCGCAGCCAGAAGGTCCGATAACAGAGAGAAATTCACCGTTTTCTACGTCGAACGAAAGCTCTTTCAGAGCCGGTGTTTCTCCCTCCATCGAGTGGTAGGCATAAGATAGATTTTTAACGGTCAGTTTATGAGCCATAAATAAGCCCTCCGGATGGTTTTCTGAAATATTTTATGCACGGGCAGCCGGTCTGAAACAAAAAAGAAGCAAAATCTCATCGGAAGCAGATGGGATTTTACAGGAAACAAGATGATAAAGAGCAGCAGAAAGGGGAAAGAAGAAATGGCAAAGAAAAAATTTGCAGTTGTGGAATTTGGCATTTTCACGGGGATTGTGGCGCTGGCAATGGCACTGTCGGAAATCTTTAAAAAGATGGGGCACGCGGACGACGAACCTGCAGGACAGGAAGAAGAATACCGGGGAGCGCTGCGGGCGCTGCTGGAAGCGTATCGTCCGGAATTCAAACGTATCATTGAAAAAACGATTCAAAGTACGGGTCTGGGTTTTTATGAATCGGATGAGGATTACTGGTTCGAGATTTGCCGTGTGGCGCAGGAAGAAAGCTGGAACTCTGTGAAAGAACTCATGGAAAAGACGAAGAAGGGTTCTGAGACTCATCCTTATGGCCTCAGGAAACTGCGGGAGACGATTGATGAGATGATTTCGGAAATGATTGATTCCGATTACCGTTCACATAGTGTCAGCTGAAAGGGTGTTTGATAAGAGTCTGCACAAGTAAGAAATTGCACAAACGAGCAGGAGATAGCTCTCCTGCTCGTTTGTATGCACAGAAATAGAAAAAACTTTCGCATTACAGAATATCGATATATTCGCCTGCAAGCGCCTTATTCATACTGCGGACCGCGCAGAATTTGCCGCACATACTGCAGGTGTCGCTGTGATCGTCCTCCGGCTTGCGGCTGTCGCGGATCGCCTTGGCGGTCTCCGGGTCCAGCGCACAGGCAAACTGCGCGTCCCAGTCGAGGGCGCGGCGTGCGTCCGCCATCTTATCATCAATATCGCGTGCGCCGGGGATTCCTTTTGCGATATCCGCGGCGTGAGCGGCGATCTTGGAAGCGATAATACCCTGTTTGACGTCGTCGACATTTGGCAGGGCGAGATGTTCCGCCGGGGTCACATAGCAGAGAAATGCCGCGCCGTTCATGGCGGCTACCGCGCCGCCGATAGCGGATGTGATATGATCATAACCGGGAGCGATATCTGTCACCAGTGGACCGAGGACATAGAAGGGAGCGCCCATGCAGATGGTTTTCTGTACCTGCATATTGGCGGCAATCTGATCTAACGGCACATGGCCGGGGCCTTCGACCATGACCTGGACATTGTGATCCCACGCGCGCTTGGTCAATTCGCCCAGACGCACCAGCTCTTCGATCTGACAGACGTCGGTAGCATCGGCCAGACAGCCCGGGCGGCAGGCGTCGCCTAACGAGATCGTAACGTCATGTTCTTCACAGATATCGAGAATCTGATCAAAATATTCATAAAAAGGATTTTCCTCACCGGTCATGCTCATCCAGGCAAATACCAGACTGCCGCCGCGGCTGACAATGTTCATCTTCCTCTTATGGCGGCGGATCTGGTCAATGGTCTTGCGCGTGATGCCGCAGTGCAGCGTGACGAAATCAACGCCGTCCTCCGCATGCATCCGCACGACGTCGATGAAATCCTGAGCCGTCAGAGTAGAAAGATCCCGCTGATAATGAATGACACTGTCATAGACCGGAACCGTGCCGATCATGGCTGGGCACTCATGAGTCAGCTTGCGGCGAAACGGCTGCGTGTCTCCGTGGCTGGAGAGATCCATGATTGCTTCCGCGCCCATGTTGACCGCACTCATAACCTTTTCCATTTCGATATTATAATCCTTGCAGTCGCGGGAAACGCCAAGATTGACATTGATTTTGGTGCGGAGCACGCTGCCGACGCCTTCCGGGTTCAGGCAGGTATGATGTTTGTTGGCGCAGATAGCGACCTTGCCCTCAGAGACCAGCTTCATGAGCGGGGACTCTGACATATGTTCTTTTTCGGCGACGATTTTCATCTGCGGGGTAAGGATGCCCTTTCTCGCAGCATCCATCTGTGTGGTATAAGCTTCCATTGTGTTATCCTCCATTGAAATTTTGTGAGTAATTGATATTATAGGAACCTGCTGACGCAGAACCCTATAATCGATGGACGGGGCTAATGCCCCCTTTATCGGCAGTTCCTAACGGAACTTCCGATAAGTTATATTGTTGTGAACTGGCTTCGCGGCCGTTTATTCCTGATTGTCAGTTAGTTGATGGAAACAGGCGGCTGGATCGCGTAAGCATGATTTAACGGTCCGGAACCCTTACCAAGGTTCAGCTGCGCTTCGAGCGCCCCGGAGAGATATTCCTTGGCATTTCGCACAGCTGTCACCAGATCGGCGCCAAGCGCCAGGTTGCTGGCAATGGCACTGGAAAGCGTGCAGCCGGTTCCGTGCGTATTGGGATTGTCGATGCGGCGCCCCTCAAGCCAGATCGCTTTGTCGTCGGCAAACAACAGATCATTAGCGTCATTGATCCGGTGCCCGCCTTTGCAGAGCACGGCACAGTGGCAGCGTTCATACAGAAGAGCAGCGGCCTTTTCCATATCCGCAGCATCATGGATCGCCATGCCGGAGAGAATCTCCGTTTCCGGAATATTGGGCGTAATCACCTCTGCGAGCGGAAAAAGTTCAGCAACCATGGTTTCCGCCGCGTCCTCCCGCATCAGCCGGGAGCCGCTGGTCGCTACCATAACCGGATCAAGGACAACATGTTTTGCCTGATAGGAGCGGAGTTTATCCGCCGTCGTTTTCATGATTTCTCTGGAAGATAACATCCCGATCTTTACCGCGTCCGGATAAATATCGGTAAAAATGCAGTCCAGCTGTGTGGCCAGAAACTCCGGTGTCACCTCCATGATATCATAAACGCCGGTCGTATTCTGGGCAGTCAGAGCGGCGATGGCACTCATGGCATAAACTCCATGAGCCGTCATCGTCTTAATATCTGCCTGGATGCCGGCGCCTCCGCTGGAATCACTTCCAGCGATCGTTAAAGCTGTTTTCATCATGAGAAACCTCCTGTGAATTGTAATGTAATAACAGCCGCGGAAAGTGGTGCCCCCAATCCGCTATTTTTCATAGTCGCTATCCACGGATATTGCTTAACGCTCCGCCTCTTTCCAGGATCCCCAGCAGTACAAATGCCAGGATGCTTCCTGCAACCGTGGAAATCAGGAACGGGATCATGTAGACAAATAACCCCGCCGGGTGGATGCCCATCAGGAACCGCGCGACCGGATACGCCGCGAGTCCCCCCAGAATGCCGGTCCCGAAAGCTTCCGCAAAGCAGGTCGGACCGATCTTTTTCGTGGCGGCATAGACAAGACCGCAGCACAGCGCGCCAAGCATACTGCCGGGGAAGGCCATCAGGCTGCCGAGCCCCATCAGATTACGCAGCAGACTCGCGCAGAAGGCGATGGCAAATCCCCACCACGGGCCGAGCGCTACAGCGGCAAAAACATTGACCATATGCTGGATCGGGGCGCATTTACTCCCCGCCACGGGAAAGCTGAGCAGGCTCCCGGCGACAGCAACCGCTGTCAGAACTCCGGCAAGTGCCAGTTTTCTGGTTGTGTCGTTGCTTCTCATAAAAATAAAACTCTCCTTTCCTGCACGAAGGACTTTTCCCGGATGAAAACTTTTAATAAAAAGGTTTTTTCATCAAATGAAAAAGTCCCGCAAAAGCGGAACTCTCGTGCCTGACCTCGCAGACTGTCTTTCAGAAATAAAAAAAGGTGCGCAGGCACCTCTTTATCGCTCGTCAGCTTACGGAATTCCCTACGTTGGCATTATCCAAATCAGGTTAAGGGTCGAAGCGATGCAGCTTCCTCTCAGCCGGTTACAGCCAGCTCCCCATCTCCTTGGTTATAGTGAATATTATACGAAAGCCGGGGAGAAAAAGCAATCCCTTTTCCGGAAAAATGATTGGAAGAAATCTTCCGGTTATTTTATGGAAGCGGAGACGGATTTCGGCAAATGTAATCATGGATTGAATTTCAAATCGATAATTGTTATAATATCGACGAAACAATTTTACCACAAAATGGTATTTATACATGGACGGACGGCGGTGAAAGGAGCAAAATGGAACAAACAGCAGAAAAAAAGAAAATCTTTGAAGAACTGCCGGTGCCTGAGGCCGTGCGCCTGATGGCGGTACCCATGATTATCAGTCAGGTGATTGTGCTGATTTACAACATGGCGGATACGTTTTATGTGGGCAGAACCAATAATCCCTATATGGTGGCGGGGATTTCGATGATCCTGCCGATATTTAATCTGTCCCTGTCGATCGCCGGACTGACCGGTGTCGGCGGCGGGACTCTGATCTCGCGTCTGCTGGGAAAGGACTGTGAAGAGGAGGCGGAGCGGGTCAGCGTGTTCAGCGTTTATCTGGCAATTATCATTGCGGCGCTTTTTTCACTGAGCATGGCATGTTTCATGAATCCGCTTCTGAGAATGCTGGGCGCGGGGGAAAATACGATCGGCTACGCCAGACAATATACATTTTGTGTGATTGTGATCGGCGGCATCCCGACAGTCATGTCGAACGTGCTGTCCAATCTGCTGAGAAGCGTCGGATATTCCAAAAACGCCAGTTTCGGCATTGCGATGGGCGGCATCTTAAATATTGTGCTGGATCCGCTGATGATGTTTTTGATTCTGCCGCGGGGGATGGAGGCGCTGGGAGTCGGGATTGCGACCTGCATTTCCAACTGCACCGCATGCGGTTATTTCCTGCGGGTACTGCATCAGACGCGGGGGAAACATGTCATTTCTCTGGATCTCAAAAAGGGGATGCCGTCAAAGGACAGCATCAAATCCATCTTCTGGGTGGGAGTCCCCTCCTCGATCGCGACATTTTTATTTGATCTGGACTATGTAATTCTGGACCGGCTGATGGTCGCGTACGGAGATATTGCGCTTGCGGCGATCGGCATCGTATTAAAGGCAGAGAGACTTCCTTTAAATGTGGGGATTGGTATCTGTCAGGGCATCGTGCCGCTGACTGCATACAATTTTTCCTCTCGCGATTATAAAAGAATGAACAGTATCATCCGCTATGCCAGACAGCTTGGCCTTGTGATCGGTATCGTGAGCATCTGCCTTTACGAGCTGGGAGCGGTGGCTCTGATGCGTTTCTTTATCTCCGATGCAGAAACCGTGCGTCTGGGAGTGGATTTTATCCGGGTGAGGATCCTCGCGACGCCGTGGATGTTTCTGTGCTTTTCGACGGTACATATCTTTAACGCGTTCGGCGAAGGGAAGAAAGCACTTTTTCTGGGAGTTACCCGGTGGGCGGTTGTCAACATCCCGATGTTGTTTGTGATGAACGCGCTGTTTGGCATTTACGGTCTGGTGTGGTCGCAGCTGGTATCAGATGTGATTGTGACCGCGATCTCGTTCTATGTCTATAACCGGTATCGGAGGACGGCACAGCTGTATTGAGCCGTTTTATGACACGGCCGATTTCCCTCAGGGAAGATCGTTCCTGTCAGATGAAATATTTATGAAAAATTACTGAAAAATTCACACTTTTAACCTTGTTATTTGTTCAGAACCCTCTTATAATGAAGATAAGAATCCAGAATGGCAGGGGCATGGACGGAAGATATCGATGTGCCGGCTGTAAGCGTGGTAATCGCATCTGGAATATTTTCATAACAAGAGGTGTGCGAATGGACACAAATCTGAGTGATAATGGGAATCTGAACCCGAATCCGAACAGCGAACTGCATCTGTCTACAGTGAATGTACCGAATCTGGCGCAGGTTCCGGATGATTTTGGGCGTCAGGCAAAAGAATTTCAGCGGGCGCTGATGATGTATTCATGCGCGATCCGCGAGGTGAAGACAAAGCTGGAGGTGCTGAATGACGATCTCTCGATTCGCAATCAGAGAAATCCGATTGAACTGATTAAGTCTCGTGTAAAAAAGCCGAGCAGTATCGTGGGAAAACTCCGTCGGAAGGGATATCCGGTGACTGTGGAGTCCATGATGGGGCATCTGGACGATGTGGCCGGGATCCGTGTGATCTGTTCTTTTCTGGATGAGATTTACACGGTAGCGGATATGCTGGTGAGACAGGATGATGTGAAGGTGGTGACGGTAAAGGATTATATCAAAAATCCCAAACCGAACGGCTATCGAAGTTATCATCTGATTCTGGAAATACCGGTGTATTTTTCTGATGAAAAGAAAAACATGAGGGTTGAGGTACAGATCCGTACGATCGCGATGGATTTCTGGGCGAGCCTGGATCATCAGCTGAAATATAAAAAGGATATTGTACAGGACTCGCAGCAGATTACAGAGGAGCTTCGCCAGTGTGCGGACGTGATTGCCAATACGGATCAGCAGATGCTGAGGATCCGCAAGAATATTGAGCAACAGGGCGGAATTGTAATGGTAGATTAATCGTCCGTCCGGCTGGCGGAGGACAGCAGGCAGTAAGACAGGGTTTCGATGACGCGGAATCCTGTCTTTTTATACAGGGCGACCGCGGGAATATTTTCTTTTTCTACATGCAGAAGGACCCGGCAGATACCGCATTGACGCAGCAGACTGAGCAGGCGGCGAATCATCGCAGTGCCATGGCCGAGACCGCGCAGGGCAGGGGAAATCTCAACCTGACAGAGACAGACGCAGTCTGGGGAAAGGGGGATAACGCGGCAGGAGCCGATGGGCGTATCCGTATCCTCAGGCCAGAGAAAGACTTCCGGGAGGTGCTCTTCTGGAATAAGATTCTCCGGAATGAGGGCGTCCGGCAGTATCTGGACGTCCGGCCATTCGGCGGTCAGACATTCCATCATAAGATCAGTATGGTCATATTGCGCGCCAATCGCCTGCAGGGAAGCCGTTATGTTGCCGACTTCCTCGGGAACAGGGAAAAGGAAATCAAACCGGGCAAAGTCTCTGCGTGCACGTTGAAGGAGCCGGGTAAAGAAGCCTTTCCGTCGGGCAGAGGGATGGATGAGGGCGATACATTCGACCATAGTCTCATCCAGAGGCAGGATGGCGAGAGCACCGATCAGTTCCGGGCTGTCGCCCTCTGGCTTACGGATCCACAGCAGGTAATGCAGAGCATCTTCCTCATCCTGAGGATAAGATACCGTTCGCGTATCTTCTCTGTCGGACAAAGCGGTCAGAGTCCGGAGTGCACGGCTTTGCGCGGCATTCAGATTTTCAGTTTTTTCCATATAATAAGAGGATGACAACATAAGCCCTCCGGAGAAAAATCGTTCATGGGGTCGCAGGAGAGTTTTCATCGAATCGAAGGAATAAAAATAAACTCTGAGCAGAGTATAAGTAAAAAAAGGATGGATTGCAAGTGTTTTGCTTGAAAGCAACTTTTGGTTATGGTAGAATGAATCAGATTCCTGTTTCAGAGGGATGAACAGAGAGTGAGAGGGGTAATAGCGATGGAGAGGATTTATCATACGATGAAAAATGCGGGCGCGGTTAATATCGCGATTGGAATTATCCTGATTATAACGGGAATTACGATGGGCGTACTGTCAATCGTATATGGCAGTATCCTGCTGAAACGTAAATCCGATCTTGAGTTTTAGCAGCCGCACCTGGTATATGGAGATTTTATGATCAGAAACACGACACGAAATCAGAAACTTGGATGGGTGCTTTTTATCATTTATCTGGCGTTTCTGGTTTATTTCCTGATCTTTGCCGAATCACTGGGCAGAGATATTGTGCAGCCGGAGTATGCTTATAATCTGACCTTATTTAAGGAAATCAGAAGATTTTATATTTATCGGGAACAGCTTGGTATGAAAGCGTTCCTGTTAAATGATGTGGGAAATGTGGTGGCTTTTATGCCATGTGGTTTTTTCCTGCCGGTTGTCAGCCGCAGGAGCAAACAGGCAGGGAATACGATATGCCTTTGTTTTGCGTTCAGTCTCTGCATTGAATTGACTCAGCTGATTTTCCGCGTGGGAAGCTTTGATATCGATGATATTTTTTTAAATACCATCGGTGGGATTCTGGGATATATCAGTTACCGGATGGTTCAGGCTCTGAGAGCCGGGAGGCGCAGACGTGAAGGATAAAGGCTTTAAAATATCTTATGTAAAGAAACCATTTGCAGATAAGAGCCGTTATAGTCTGGGAACCTCCCTGCTGGCGTTGATTTTTGCCGGCGTCAGTCTGGGACTCAGTGTTGCCCATGAGGGGCAGGGCGAATTAAATATTGCCGCCTGGGGAGTATCCAGTATGATTTTTGCCGTGGCGGCGCTGGGGTATGGCGCCCTTTCCTTTGTCGAGCAGGAGAAAAATTATCTGCTGTCAAAGATCGGCATGGGAATCAGCGGCTGTCTGCTTATTTTCTGGGCCAGCATGTTGATAGCCGGCGTGAGATGATAACCTGTGGGAAGAGCGGACTGGCGCAAATAAAAGCTTTTGAATGCAGAAGGAGTTCAGGAAGACGGAAGATTTAAGAGCAAAGGATCAGGAAAGAGATATTTTGGAAAGAAATAATTTGGAAGAAAATAATTTGGAAACAGAAAATGAAAAATTGGAAAGTTTAATGGATCTGCTGTGTGAAAGATATGCACTTTCGTTTGAACGGATTCGCCAGATCCCACAGGAAGATCTGGTACAGGAGCCTTACCGTTCCTGTTTTGTGAACATGGCGGAGTTTATGCTGCTTGTTGAGCAGACAGCCGGGGGCCTGCAGAGGGGAGATTTTGATGTTCTGTCGCAGGAAGAACTCGGTGAGTGGAATCGGAAACTTTATGAGGATCTTTTACCGGAGCATTATGACGAAAGCTTTGCCAATCCGCGGTATGCGGTCCGGATGCTGGGAGCGGAGCATGGCCCGCTTCTGTCAGCATTTTACGCGCAGCTTCGCGCGGCGGTCGTTTTCGCATATGAGGGAAGAAAAGAGGAACTGACCATCCTTGCGGAAACACTGATTGAGATTTATAATCAATACGAAGAAGAGATTCCGGAGAGTAAGTCCGTGCGGGATATTCTTTACTGGTTTCACAGCGATTACGCGGATGTGACGATTCCTTATCGGCTGCGGGAACAGCTGGATCCTTCTCTTACTTTTGCAAAGGATATTATTATGGAAGAGGATCTGTCAGATCCGAGGTATCTGTATCGTTTTGGGGAATATATTTCGGCGACGCAGATGGAGATCGCGGATTTCCTTGCAAAACAGCCGCAGGAGACGATCGACCGGATGGCGGATACCTATGTGGAAGGATATCGGAGGGGATTTGCCGTTATGGGGCGTGATCTCTCCCGGAAAAAGACAGTCGCCATTCGGTATGAGCTGGGTTTTGAACGGATGGTCCGCGCGGCGGTGATTCGTTTTCGACGGTTAGGACTGGAGCCGATTATTTATCGTGCGCCGGTGTGGTCGGTGTCTATGACGCCGAACCGCAGGATCGGTTATCATGGGGCTTCCCCGAATCGACAGTACGATTATGATCATCGCTATGATATGGCGATCTATTTTGATAAGGCATTGAAAGAACGCAGGCAGGGAATCCTGCGGACCGCTTATGAGGAGCTTCGTGAACTCGCGGCGCAGTACGCGGGACCTGCGGTGATCGAGACCTTTGGGGAGGAGCCTTTCCGTCCGGTTCCTGCAGAAGAGGCTTTGTCATTGACAAAGAAGCAGGAGGAGTGGCTCAATCAGGATACCAGTGAGACGATGGCCCTGACGGACCATTATATCCCCGGACGGGAGACCAGTTTTACGATTATCGCGTTTCCGGTGCCGGCGATCGGAGATCCTTATCCGGAGATCTTTGATGAGACGATACGGCTGAATACGCTGGACAATGAGCAGTATCAGCAGATTCAGCAAAAGCTGATCGATGTGCTGGATCAGGGAAGCTGTGTTCACGTGACCGGGCGCGGGGAGAACGAGACCGATATCATTGTGCGTCTGCATCCGCTGCAGGATGCGGCGCGCGAGACGAATTTTGAGAACTGTGTGGCGGACGTCAATATCCCGGTGGGAGAAGTTTTTACGTCGCCGCTGCTTTCGGGGACGAACGGTCTTCTGCATGTGCGCAGCGTTTATCTGGGCAATGTCCGGTATCAGGACTTGAAGCTGACCTTTACCGATGGGAGAGTGACGGATTATTCCTGTGCCAATTTTGCAAATCCGCAGGAGGGGAGAGACCTGATCCGACAGGAAATTCTGAAAAATCATGATTTTCTGCCGCTGGGAGAGTTTGCGATCGGAACCAATACGGCGGCATACGCCATGGCGGAGCGCTATGGGATCGCGCAGAAGCTGCCGATCCTGATCGCGGAAAAGATGGGACCTCATTTTGCGGTCGGCGATACCTGTTACAGCTGGAGTGAAGATGAACCGATGCGGAATCCGGATGGGAAAGAAGTGATCGCCAGAGATAACGAGATCTCCCTGCTGCGGAAGGAGGATCCGGCGAGAGCCTATTTCGGGTGCCATACGGATATCACAATTCCGTATTCCGAACTGGGCGATATCACGGCTGTATGCGAGGATGGGAGAGAGCTTGCGGTGATCCGGCAGGGCCGCTTTGCAGTGCCGGGGACAGAGGCGTTAAACGAGAATCTGTAAGAATTACTATGTTACCCATAGTTTTTCCCCTTATAGGAAAATCTGTCCTATAAGATAAAAAGCCTTCCGGGCAGGGCGTATCCTTTGTTCGAAAGGGATTATAACTCAAAAATAGAAATCACAAGGAAAGGAGAACAGAACATGAAAAAGAGATTGGCATTGGTATTAACAGCAGGTATATGCATCCTGGCTTCGGCGGCGACCGTTTACGCAGATACGGACACGGTATCGGACAATCCCTATGTGGAAGAAGAAAGCGATGAAGAAGAAGCCGATGACGAGTGGGACGAGGAAGAAGCTGCCCGCACAACGGGACCGGGTGCGATAACCTATGACGGCGCAACTTCGGGAAACGGCTGGTATCAGCTGGAAAATTCAAGCTGGGTATACTATGAGGATGGCGAGACTGTCTGCGGCGCATGGAGACAGGTGGGCGGCGTCTGGTATCATTTTGATGAAGACGGCATTATGGAGATCGGGTTCAGCGTGATCGACGGTGTGCAGTATTATTTTAATGACAGCGGCGCTATGTTGGATACCTCTTTTGAACTGGACGGCGTGACTTATTCCGTGGAGAGCAGCGGTCGGATTACAGGGAAGAGTTCTGATGGCAGCAGCGTGAGTGGACCGGATTCGTCCGGCAGCAGCGGCAGCTCCGGTACGGTTTATTTTGAAGGCGTAGTCCAGGGGACGAAGGAAACCGTCGAAGATTCTTCCGTTAAAGAGTCTGATTTTTCGTATGATTATGATTACAGGAATGAATATGAATATGATGACGAAGATGAAGACTACGATGACGATGAAGACGACGACGAAGACTACGATGACGATGAAGACG
>JAJBUA010000052.1 GCA_020860565.1 Clostridiales bacterium | reverse complement strand
CCGACGTGAAAAATGTCCTCTGCGGATATGTTTCCCTCTCAGGAACTACTTTGTTGGTACAAAACAGATGATGCAATATACAGTTGACCGGAAATTATATAGCAAGCCTTTTCAGTCATTCATCTCATCCCCATCACGTATCCTCCAGCCCCAGAATACTGCGCAATGCCATATTGGCCTGATGGGCGGCGCAGATGGTTACTCTTGGAGCCATCAGGCCGTTGCCGGGTTCTGCGGCGCTGACGCCGTCTCCGCAGAGGTAGAAATGATCGGTGATCTTGCGGGTTATGATCGTCCCGGACGGTCCGTAACCAGCCATCCCGGAGCCGCAGATCAAGATCTTTTCCGGATAATGGCAGAGTACCTGTTCGGTCAGCATGGCTTTGGTATCGGCCCGGTCAAATGCCTCGCAGATGATGTCATCGTCTTTGAGCAATTCCGCGCAATTATTCTCATCGATCCGCACGGTATCGATATCCACCTGCACATAGGGATTCATCTGTGCAAGCATGGCTTTCATGGCCTCGGTCTTATACATTCCCAGATGACAGATCAGATATTGCTGACGGTTCAGATTGCTCGGCTCTACGATGTCAAAATCGATGAGGTGCAGATGTCCCACGCCGGTTCTTGCCAGCATTACGGCGATATTGGAGCCCAGTCCACCAAGACCCGCAATGGCAACATGGGCCTGCTTTACTTTCTCATAGACATGAGGGGTGTGTCTCGCACAGAGCATGCTCTCCATTGCGGTACGGTCCGGCATGCAGCCTTTCTCGATGCAGTTGACAGTCATTTCTTCCCTGAGAGGAAGATTTTCCTCTGTCTGAAAACCATCGACAATCCAGATGCATCGTTGCTGCTGCGATTCCTCCATCGACTCCGCGGCGTATACCTCACAACGAAGCTCTGCCATATCGCGCGCCTTTGTCTCGATCCATTGTCCATTCAGCATGATCTTCATGATCAGCCTCCTCCCACAAACCGGACGACCTCAATATGGTCTCCGTCTGTGAGTGTCTGCTCTGCCCATTTCCCGCGCGGGACAATCGCTCCGTTGCACTCGACAGCGATCATTTTATCCGGATAATTCCGGGCTTTTAAGAATTCTGCTACGGACAAGCCATCCAAACCGTCCAAGTGCTCTCCATTTACCTGAATCATGTTGACGAAACCTCCATTTGATTGCAGGTGCAGGTCTTTCCCATCAACCGAATAAAGGACAAAAAAGCCGCACAAAGAAATACACCCAAGGTGGTGTACCCCTTCATGCGGCTTACGATTGATCATCGTGTCATTTCCTGCACTCTGGCTTTATTATAATTTATTTCCCGGTAAAGTCAAGTCGGTTTTTCTGAAGATCAATGGTTCTTTATCCGATTTTATTTTCATAATCCTGCAGTTCATGAAAAAGAGCGTCCACAATCGCATCATTTCCCTCTACTCGAAACAACATAAAATATCTATGTCTCTGTAGACTGATTCTCTTATATCCCTGTTCCTTTAACCTTGGATTGTCACAAAACTTCAGGCTTTCTGCCACACGGGATAAGACCGAAACGGTTTCTTCAAAATCATCAAGGAGATTTCCCGCAGCCTGTTCATTTCTTTTTTCCAAAAGTAAATATCGGATATATCTGTCCAGGTCATTTTCTGCATCACAGGTTACGATTACATTATAATCCATACTTTGACCTCATATCAGAAATGACTTCCTTCGCCTCCCTCTGCTTGCCCTGCATACTATGTTCTCTCGACATACGTAATCTTTCCAGTATCTCATCTTCTGACATGGCCGCATACAAACTCACATCCGCCGGATTTCTCTTAATCTCAAAAGGGAATCCATTATTCGCTACTGCCTGTGTCAAAAAGATCCTGATTGCAGAGGTCGTATCCGTTCCTAAGTCCTTAAAAAGCCTGTCAGACTTTTTCTTTAGATCATCATCTACTCTGATTTGAATTGTACTTGACATAAGTATATACCTCCTTATTGCTAATATAATGCAATATCATTGCCAAGTCAATACTTATTCCTGCTCACTTTATCACAACGGGGTTGTTTAAAGATGGTCCCATTTCACAAAATATAGTTTCCTGCAAAACAGGAAACCGCCTCCCGTAATACGAGAGACGGCTTTTCTGTCTTTATTCTATTATCTTTGCCAAAACCCGCCAGTCATTTTCACCACTGTCTACAGTGTCCCGATCGGCGAAGCCGTCGAGCGGAATCCTGCTTCCCGGATCGCCGCGTCGGCGTCATCCAGCATCCGCTGATAATCCTCCCGGCTCAGATCCACTCGGAGCGAAGCGGCATTTTCCTCAATCTGTGCCGGTTTTCTCGCACCGCAGAGGATGTTCATGGCCGGACTGTACATCGTGGACCATTTGATCACCAGATTGGCAATCGAGCAATGATATTTCTCGGTCAGATCGGACCATCCGCTCATCATACGGTTGGCAATAGCGAGATTTTCCGGATACCACCAGGCTTTATTTTCTCGTGTCTCTCCGGCCTTGGGAACATAATCATTGGAGATCTTGCCGGTCAGAAGTCCCTGCTCGATCGGGGAGTAGGTCTGAAGCGTGATACCGTTCTCCTCACAGAATTTCAGCAGTCCGGTGTCGATACGCCGGTCGAGCATACTGAATTTCTCCTGAACGACATCAACCGGACCGTATTTTAAATATTCCTTTACATGATCGACATCGACATTGGAGACACCGATCGCCCGGATCAGGCCTTCCTTCTTCATCTTGAGCAGTTCACCCATCGTCTCCTCGATCGGAGTAAAGCCGTCGGTTTTGCACTGCCAGTGGGTGAAAAGGACGTCAATATAATCCGTTCCCAGCTCTTTTAAGCTGATTTCCAGATCACGGCGGATTGCGGAGGCACGCAGATCCCGGTATACCTCATGACCGTCGCGGCTGAAATGATACTCGCCCGTCTGGTCATACCACTGGAGTCCGCATTTCGTGGACAGAATCACTTGCGAACGGCGGTCTCTGACCGCCTCACCAACCACATGCTCACTGTGGCCAAAGCCGTATACACGTGCCGTATCCACCCAGTTGATCCCTGCATCGAGCGCCTCGCGGATGGTGCGGATCGATACCTGATCGTCATTATCCCCCCACCAGGTGCCTCCGCCAATTGCCCAGGTGCCGAGAGACATCTCACAGGCCGGGATCCCCGACTGGCCGATCATACGCTGATTATTCATGGCATTGCCCTCCTTCATTCAAATATCAGTCATTCAAAAACGCGCTGCCGATTCTGTCCGCCTCATAAATCGCCGCATACACATCATCCGCCGTGATATCCGCAGACAGATTCTTCGTAGACTGCGTCGGTACGCAGGCAGCTTCAGCGACTTTATGGATATTTTCGTCATTTACCGTCTCGATTCCCAGCTGTTTCAGTGTCATCGGAAGCCCGACCGCCTTCATAAATGTCAGAACCTCTTTCATTTCTTCTTCCGGAGCCTTTTCCAGAACCAGCTGCACCAGCAAACCGTAAGCAACCTTTTCTCCATGATAGCAGCCATGGCACTGCGGCTCCAGTGCAAATCCGTCATTCACCGCATGGGCAACCGCCAGGCCGCCGCTCTCAAAGCCGACGCCGCTTAAGAGAATCGACGCCTCCACAACCTTTTCCAGTGCAGGCGTAGCCGTATGAGCTTTGACAGACTCCAGCGCATCAGCGCCGTACTGGATCAGCAGATCATAACAAAGCCTTGCCATCATCATGGCTGTCTCTGTCGCCTGCCCTCTCGCCATCGTCCTTGCCCCGCTCTTTTTGCAGGCTCTGGCTTCAAACCAGGTCGCCAGCGCGTCCCCCATACCGGCAACCAGCAGGCGGGCAGGTGCGTTAGCGATCAGCTCGGTATCCACCAGCACCAGATCCGGGTTCCGTTTGGTAAGAACCGCTTTGATAACGACTCCCGCTTCGTTATAGAGTACCGCTACTCCGCTGCAGGGCGCGTCATTGGACGCGACTGTTGGCACAACCACGCAGGGTAGGCCGAGATTTTCCGCCGCTGCCTTTGCGGTATCGATCGCTTTGCCGCCGCCCATGCCGACGATGACCTGACAGTCCTCTTCCTTACATACATCCATCTGGCGGAAGACCTCTGCCTTGGTCGCCTCTCCGCAAAATGCCGAAAATACGGCGGTATGCTCCTGCGCAGCAAAGCTCGCCGCAACCGTTTCTCCGAACCGTTTCCAGCCGTTTTCCGATGCGATCACCAGAAAACGCTCTCCCATTTTTTTCGTATTCAGACCAAGATTTTTCAATTCCCCGCTGCCCTGTACATATTTGGCCGGGGCTTTCATTGCTATCGCCATCAAATTCCTCCTGCTGTTTTGTATTAAGATTTGAATTAAGATATGAAATTATCGTGAACGACAAGATATCCTGCTGTCCACGATAATTTAATTTTTCCTGAACGGAAAAGCTGCTTCGCAGCCATCACTATTCTCCTGTCAGTCCTTCGCCGCAGTTCCATCATAAATCACAAACCGCTCCGCTGACAGCCCGGAACAGTCCGCACAACGGGAACTGCAGCCGCAGATCACATAAATCTCATCATAAGCCTCGCCAAGCTTAGCGCCGGGGAGACTCTCTCCAAGCCTCTCTTCGATCGATCGGACAAGAGCGACTCTGTCATAGCGCGGATTACATCCGCCGCAGTATTTCACCGCACGCTTCATATCATCAGCCGATAATCATATTCGGCAGGAAGGTAACCAGCGACGGGCACAGAACGCAGAGCGCCGTCACCACAAGAATAATGGCGATAAACGGTACAACGCCCCGGTATACTTCCTGAATCGGTACCTCAGGCGGCAAAATACCCTTGACGTAAAATAATGCAAATCCGAAAGGCGGAGTCAGGAAACAGGTCTGCAGCAGAACCGCAGTACAGGTCACCAGCCACAGCCGGTCAAATCCGAACAGATCCATGATCGGCAGGAAGATCGGAAATACGATCATAACGATGCCCAGCCAGTCGATGAACATACCCAGAAGGAAGATAATCACGCACATGATCGCGAAGATGCCCCATTTGCCGATACCGGCGGACATCACCCAGTTTGCGATCAGCTGATCGCCGTCCAGAGACATGAAGATACCGGTAAACGCCGCAGCGCCAAACAGGATCATAAATACCATGGCGGTCGTCTTCATCGTGTCGATCAGCGACTCATACAGCATCTGGAAGCTGAACTGCTTATAGAAAATCGCCAGCAGCAGGGCAAAGAACGCACCCACACCGGCTGCCTCAGTCGGAGTGGCAATACCGCCAAAGATCGAACCCAGCACAGCAACGATCAGCAGCAGCGGCGGAACCAGGTTGATCAGGGAACCCTTGATTCTCTTTTCCAGCGGCATCTCAGCCAGTTCCTCTTCACTCATAGCCGGTGCCCAGTCCGGATGCATCTGTGCTACCACCATCAGATAGATCACATAACACAGAGACAGTGTCAGGCCAGGAACGATCGCCGCAAAGAACAGCTTACCAACGGAAAGCTCTGCATAGGAACCCATGGAAACCAGCATGATGGACGGAGGAATCAGGATACCCAGAGAACCACCCGCACAGACCATGCCGCATGCCAGAGACGGTTTATAACCGGAACGCAGCAGAATCGGCAGAGACAGCATACCCATTGTAACAACGGAAGCGCCAACGATACCGGTGGTTGCCGCAAATACCGTGGAAACCACTATAACTGCCAGGCCCAAACCGCCGCGCAGCGGTCCGAACAGATAACGGATCGACTCAAACAGTCCGTCCGCAACTTTCGAATGGGTCAGGAAATTTGCCATCAGCACGAACATCGGGATTGCAATCATCGAATAGCTCTGCATCTGGTCGTAAATCTTGGTCATGGCGATCGTCGCTCCGGAGCCGCCCCAGGATATGTAACCGACTACAAAGCCCACGCCGCCCAAAACAAAAGCCAGCTCCTGACCGACAATCAGGCCGACAACCATCAGGCCGAACAGCAGGAGCAGCATCATAATCTGAACACTCATTTGCGCACCTCCTTCTTACCCGCGGGGGAAGCCTTCTCTTCCTGCAGCGTCTCAACAAAACCGATCAGCTGCTTCAGGATCTCAGAGACTGACTGGATGCCCAGCAGCAGGAATCCCACAAAAAAGCAAAGCTTCACCGGCCATGTCGGCTCAGCCCATACGGAATAGCTCTTCTCACCTGTCGTGTAAGCCTTCAGGAAGAAGCTCCAGGTTCTCGGGATAATCATCACAACCATCGGAACCAGGAAAAGGATATAGGTGATCATATGCAGCAGATACTGATAGGCCTTCGGCAGCATATTGAAGAACACGTCAACTGCCACGAATGCCTTCTTCTGGAAACCATACGCACAGATCAGCACAATATAACACCCGAAGATCGCGATCATCAGCTCCTGAGTCCAGATCTGCGGCCGGCTTAAGAGACGGCGCATGAAAACCTCGATCAGGATAACGCCAAGGATACCGAGAACCAGTACGCTGAATACACGGCCCAGGTAATCATTGACGGTATCGATCGCTTTACAGATACTCTTAATTACACTCATCCAAACACCTCCATACAAAACGAAACATTGCTCCTGCCCTGTATATACTATGAAAGTGTTGCCAAGCGTCTGTGCAGACTGCGTGCTTGCACGCAAGAAGGTACAGACATTTGGCAACCAAGCCGGTATGAGCAAGCAGGACGATAGTCCGGATTGCGAATATCGGCGGCGATTGCGAGAACACAAAGTGTGAAGCAATCGACTTTCATATTTCGTAATGCCGCCAGAGGCGGCATATCCGCTTGCTATGCAGGGCAGGAGTTTTGCCCGGTTTCATCTGTCTTTATCTGTTTTATTTCTTATTCTCTGTTATAACCAAAGCTGTAATCGCCGGTCCAGTCACGATACAGAGTCGCGGTATCACGATAAGCCATCATGGAGTCATAAACCATCTTGAAGTTCTCGTTGATCTCGCACTCTTCTGCATAGGTCTGCAGGCAGGCTTCACGGATCGTCTGGAAGTCCTCATCGCTCAGATGAGTAACGGTTACGCCATCATCATTGATCATCTGGTTGGTTACAACCATATCATTGTAATAATATCTTGCCAGCTCTTCGCCGCAGCACAGACGTGCAGCAGTTTCAAATGCGGTCTGATAAGCTTCCGGAAGTTCATTCCAGGCATCCATGTTAACCATAACACCGTTGCATCCTGCGGACTGATACCAGGCCGGTGCACACCAGTACGGAGCAACCTCCTGCAGCTTCAGGGAATCATCAGCCTTCGGACCGGAGAACTCACCGCCGTCGATAACACCACGCTGCAGGGACTCATACAGTTCAGATGCCGCTACAGTCGTAATGTTGATACCAAGCTTCTGTGCTGCCTTACCTGCCATAACGCCGCCCAGACGGATCTTCATGTTCTGCATATCAGCAATGCTGGTAATCGGAGTTACGGAACGGATACCGGACTCTGACGGGTTGGTTACTAACGGGAAGTAGTTCATGTTGTACTGACCATACATATCCTTGTAGCACTGTAAACCGTCTGCCTGATAGATCCAGATATAATAGTCCAGGCCTGTGAAGTCATCCATAATCGTGGACAGCAGCTCAAATGCGGTATCCTTGCCTGCCCAGTAGCCGCCCCAGTCGCCGCCGCACGGGATCGTGCCGTCGGATACATAGTCGAACAGCTGGCTTGCCGAGCAAAGCTCGCCTTCTGCATAGTTCGTGATGACGAATTTTCCATTGGTCAGTTCGCTTACCAGTTCTGCAAATCTCTGGTCAACTGAGAAATGAACGTTGCCGGAGCCCCAGGTAGAACCCATCTTCCAGGTAACGGTCGGCAGATCGTCTGAGGAAGAGGAAGCCGTATCCGTGCTGCTTCCCGCATTTGCGTTCGCATTGTCCATCACACCGCCACTGCTGCTGCCGCCGCCACAAGCGGTCAGGGCCAGGGTCAGAGCTGCCAGTCCTGCTGTAAGTGCCATCATGTTCTTCTTCATTTTTATTTCCTCCATTTTTTTGTTTTTAACATTATCTACTAATTTTGCTGATTTGTAAACAATATTACCTTCTTTATTTAATTTTTTTTTCGTATTTTACTTAGAAGCCTTCGCCTCTTCGATCGCCTCGATCATCATCGGCACTACGCTGAACAGATCGCCGCAGATACCATAATCCGCCACATCAAAGATCGGAGCCGTTGCTTTCTTATTGACCGCAATGATCAGTTCCGAATCCTGCATGCCGGCTTTGTGCTGGATTGCGCCGGAGATGCCCAGTGCCACATAGACCTTCGGATGTACGGTCTTACCAGTCTGACCAACCTGATGATCCGCTGACATCACGCCTGCGTCTACCAGTGCACGGGAGGAACCGACGACACCGCCGCCCAGAGCATCCGCAAGCTTTTTCGCCAGTTCGATACCCTTTGCGGTATCCTTATTGATACCACGTCCGACCGATACGATCACGTCAGCACCGATCAGATCAACGATCTCTTTTGTCTCCTTAACCACCTCAAGAACCTGAGTCCGGATATCATCTGCGCCCAGAACCGGTTTCACAAGTTCGATTTCACAGGCATCTGCTTTTGCCTGATCAAACGGTGCTCTTCTCATTACACCCGGACGAACCGTTGACATACACGGACGGAAGCGCGGACAGATAATGGTTGCCATCAGATGTCCGCCAAACGCCGGACGGGTCATCTTCAGATTGGTATCCTCCATCTTAAACGTCATGGAATCGACATCCAGGGTAGAACCTTCCTTCAGGTACTGGATATACTTGTCCATGTCGATGTCCAGATGGGTGCAGTCAGCGGTAAGACCGGTATGCAGACGAGCCGCGCAGCGCGGACCAAGATCACGGCCGATATTGGACGCGCCGATCAGCAGAACTTCCGGTTTCTTATCCATCACTACATCACACAGCACCTTGCTGTAAGCATCTGTCGTATAATCTTTCAGAGCAGGATCCTCACAGACGATCACCTTGTCTGCGCCATAACCGCCAAGCTCCTTTGCGATTCCCTGAACGTTATCGCCCAGCAGGACGCCGACCAGCTTTGAACCGCGCTCATCCGCCAGCTTACGGCCCTCGGAGATCAGTTCAAAGTCTGTATTCATTAATTTTCCTTCACGCTGTTCGCAGAACACCCAGATATCCTGGAATTCTTCAATCGCTGCACTATTAAAAGCCATAATTTTTATTCTCCTTTCAATCAGATCACATGCTTCTTGAGCAGTCTGGCTGCCAGATCCGCCGCTGTGGCCTTATCAGCACCCTCTAACATAACTCCGACACCCTTCTGAGGAGGAGTAAATGACTTGAAAATATTGGTCGGAGAACCCTTCAGACCGATCGTATCCGGCTCGATGAGCGGTTCATCCTTTAATGCCTCATAATCGAGAACCGTCAGAGGCTTGCTGTAGCAGTCGAAAATACCCTTGACTGACATATAACGCGGCTTGTTCAGTTCCTTGACACAGGTGATCAGGCAGGGTGTCTGCACCTTGATGGTCATATATCCATCTTCGAGCATACGCTTAATGGTAAGTTCCTTTCCATTCACCTGAATATCCGCCGCGTAGGTTACCTGCGGCAGATTGAGCTTCTCAGCGATCTGCGGGCCAACCTGAGCCGTATCACCATCGATCGCCTGACGTCCGCAGAAAATGATGTCGTCTTCGTCGATGCCGATATGCTGGATGCCGGCAGCGATGATCTGGGATGTAGCAAAGGTATCGGATCCGCCAAACTCACGCGCGGAAATCAAAACAGCACGATCCGCTCCCATCGCGATCAGTTCACGCAGCATTCCTTCTGCCGGGCCGGGACCCATGGAAACCGCGATTACTTCACAGCCGGTCTGATCCTTGATTTTCAGAGCCGCTTCCATAGCGCTCATATCATCCGGATTGGTAATTGTCGGCATCGAAGCACGATCCAGCGTGCCGTCAGCCTTCACGGCGACCTTACCGGTCGTATCCGGAACCTGTTTTACACAAACAAAAATTTTCATTTTTATTAACCTCCTTCATCAAAGACCCATGTGGCCGGAAATAACCATGCGCTGTACTTCTGAGGTGCCTTCATAGATTTCCGTAATCTTTGCGTCACGCATCATACGCTCAACCGGATAATCATTTGTATAACCATAGCCGCCGCAGAACTGAACTGCCTTTGTCGTCACCTTCATCGCATGCTCAGAGCAGAACAGCTTCGCCATAGCAGCCTGCTTCGTATAACGCTTGCCCTCAGCCTTGTCCATCGCCGCCTGATAGGTCAGCAGACGTCCCGCTGAGATTCCCAGCTCCATATCCGCCAGCGTAAACTGAGAATTCTGGAACTTCGAAATCGGCTTGCCAAACTGAACTCTCGTCTTCATAAAGGAAATTGCCTCTTCCAGCGCGCCCTCCGCGATACCCAGGGACTGTGCAGCGATACCGATTCGTCCGCCATCCAGAGTCGCCATGGCGATCGAGAAGCCTCTGCCTGCATTGCCCAGCAGGTTCTCCTTCGGAACGATGCAGTCTTCGAAAATGATCTCGGCCGTCGGTGAACCATGCAGACCCATCTTCACTTCATGCTTTCCTACGGAAAAGCCCGGGAAATCCTTCTCTACGATAAACGCTGAGATGCCTCTGGTTCCCTTTGACTTATCGGTCATCGCAAATACAACAAACACATCCGCCACATAACCGTTTGTGATAAAGATCTTGGAGCCGTTCATCACATAATGATCGCCCTCCAGACGGGCCTCTGTCTGTCCCTTGGAAGCATCCGAGCCGGCATTCGGCTCAGTCAGAGCGAACGCACCGACCTTATGTCCGGTTGTAAGCATCGGAAGATATTTTTCCTTCTGCTCCTTGGTGCCGTAAGTAAGAATCGGATCGCAGCAAAGACCGTTATGTGTCGCTACGATATCGCCGGTCGAAGCGCACTGTTTGCTCAGCTCTTCGATCGCGATCGCGGAAGCGAGCGGGTCTACGCCTGCGCCGCCGTATTCTCTCGGTACGCACATTCCCATGATTCCCAGGTCAAACAGCTGCTCGATGGTGTCTGCCGGATAAGTCGCCGTGCGGTCAGTCTCAGCCGCGATCGGCTTTACCACTTCTTCTGTGAACTGATGCATCATCTGTTTTAACATCTGATGCTCTTTGCTAAGATTGAAATCCATAAAATCATCCGCCTTTCTTTCCGTTTGATTTCTTTATTACGATGATCGACCAATCATTTTTGCCGGTCCTCATAATCTCTGTGCTGCAACATTGCACGTGCCTGTTCCAGAAGGTCTTCGCTGAGAGTATGGATCAGCGCGACATGCCGGATCTCCGGAATTGCCTGCGTTACTGCTTCCTCGATAATCGTCTCCGTCGTCAGATCGGCCGCAGGGCAGCCGCTGCATTGCCCCTCAAGCCTGACGTACAGCGTGTCACCCTCCAGACGGTCTACCGATACGGAACCGGCATGAGAACGCAGATAAGGACGTACCTCTTCATCCAGAACTCTTTCTACCGCTTCCAGCATTCCATACTCTCCTCTCCTGAAACAACCATCATCATTCTTTTACATGTGCAAGCGCCTTTGCCAGCGCCTTCTTCTGCTCCAGATTTCCCTGCCGCGCAATCATAATTCTCTGAGCCTGCGGAGAACCCGCGCCGTGCATGGACTCTGTACGGTAACCGACTGCCGCCGTTCCCAGTGCCAGATTCTCGATCAGGCGAAGGATACGGAGTCTATTTTCGGTCGATACGCCATCCACGCCCTTCAGATATTTATCAATCACCGGTCCGAGCTTCGGATCACGGAAGTCAGCTTCCGACGGAGCCGTTACCACCAGACCGCCGGCGATATCTTCCGCCAGACGCACGATTTCATATGGGAAACGGGTCACATTCTGCTTGCAGACATTTGCCAGAAGCAGATCAATAATGTAAGCACCGGACTCCGTCGCATGTCCCTCAGCTGAGCAGGCAATTCCACAGCAATAAAGCGTCTCATTCAAATGAGTCATCTCAATCAGTTTATCCTTGATATGGCTGGCCTTTGCCGCTCCGTTGTAATCGGCAGCAGTCGCAGCCGCGCCGATCAGCACATCGCCCACGCCGACCTTGCAGCCGCCGTAGCTCTGGCGATGATAGCCGGCAAAACGCTCTACCAGCATCCCGGCAAATTCGGTCTCGCCGTTTAAGAAGATCCGGTCATTCGGGACAAACACATCGTCGAAAATCGTCAGTGCCTCTACACCGCCAAATTCGGAATTTCCGACATCCATCTCGGTTCCTTCCATCTTACGGGTATCACAGCTCTGGCGGCCGATAATCATGTAAATGCCCTTCGTATCCATCGGTACCGCAAAGGAAACTGCATAATCCTTATCGTCCGGCTTCATGGCGATCGTCGGCATCACAATCACTTCATGGCTGTTCAGCACGCCGGTCTGATGCGCCTTGGCTCCACGGACAACAATCCCGTCCTCACGGCGCTCAACCACACGCAGGAACAGATCCGGGTCCGTCTGCTGACTCGGAGACTTGGAGCGATCTCCCTTCGGATCCGTCATTGCACCATCTACTGTCAGATCATTTTCCTGGACATAGGTCAGGAATTTGATGAAATTCTGATGATAATTCGTCCCATATTTCTGATCAATCTCATAGGTAGTGGAATACACCGCATTCGACGCGTCCATACCCACACAACGCTGGAAACAGGCTGCTGTCTTCTGACCAAGCAGACGCTGCATCTTTACTTTTTTGATCAGGTCGCCCGTATTCTGATGAATATTTGTAAAACGGTTGACCTTGTGGCCGGTCAGATGCGAGGTTGCTGTCATCAGATCCTCATACTCCGGCATCTGCGCCAGGTCATACGTCATGCGGACAGAATTGAGGGACGGACGCAAAATCGGATCGTCCACCGGATTTTCAATTTTCTTTCCGAACATGTAGACCTGCATGTTCATCTTGCGGATGCTTTCAATATACTGCTCACCCGTCATGAGTGCCATAACTAACTCTCCTCCTTCATCGGTTTAATCATTTGCGAGACCCATCAGCTCTTCCCGGAAAATGCGCTCATCCATCAGCTTCAGATCCGGAGAGATCCGCGGCATGAATTCCATCTGATCCAATACCTGTGTCTGCAGATCGATTCCCGGTGCAATCTCAATCAGCGTAACGCCCTCCGGCTCCAGACGGAATACCGCACGCTCGGTGATATAAAGAACCGGCTGCTTAACCTGAACCGCATATTTGCCGGAGAAGGTGATATGCTCAACCTGATTGACAAATTTCTTCTTCGCGCCTTCCTGTGTAATAACCAGACGTCCATCCTTGCACTCGGTCTTCAGGCCCTTTGCGGTAAAGGTTCCGCAATATACAACCTTCTTCGCATTCTGGGTAATATCGATGAATCCGCCGGCGCCCGCAAGTCTCGTCCCGAATTTGGATACATTCAGGTCGCCGTTCGGAGCGGTTTCCGCAAGTCCGAGGAAAGCAACATCCAGGCCGCCGCCCTGATAGAAGTCAAACTGCACATTATGATCCAGAATCGCCATTGCGTTTGCCGCTGCGCCGAACTGCGTTCCGCCATAAGGCACGCCGGCGATCGAACCGGCCTCTACGGTCAGCGTCATCTTATCGCTGATGCCTTCCTCTGCCGCTACATTTGCGATCTTTTCCGGTGCTCCGGTGCCAAGGTTTACGATGGCGTCTGCCGGAAGCTCCATCGCCGCACGGCGGGCAATGATCTTTTTCGCGTCCATCGGGATCGGCGGAATTGCGTCTACCGGAATCCGGAATTCACCGGTCAGAGCTCCGTCATACGGCATTCCCAGACACTGCATATTATCTTCAATCGAGCCAACAACGATCGCGTCAACATAGATACCCGGGATCTTCACCAGTCTCGGATCCAGAGAGCCGCCCTGCACGATCTTTTCGACCTGTACGATTACCTTGCCGCCTGAGTTTTTCGTTGCCTGGCACTGTGCTGTCACATCCAGCGGTCCGATCTCACGATGTACCGTACAGTTGCCATATTCATCCGCATAGCTCGCGCGGACGAAGCAGATATCAATCGGAATCGCCTTGTACAGCAGACGCTCCTGGCCTTCAATCTCTACTACTTTAACAATGTCTTCTTTGGTATGTTCATTTAATTTGCCGCCGCCGTTTCTCGGGTCAACAAAGGTATACAGACCAACATGGGTGATGGTGCCGAGGCTGCCGGCAGCAATATCACGATACATATGGGTGATAACGCCCTGCGGCAGATTATAAGCCTCAATCTTATTGTTCAGCGCAAGCTCTCCCAGCTTCGGCGCGCGGTCCCAGTGACCGCCGATAACCCGGCGAACCATACCCTCGTGGCCAAAATGGTCACCGCCTGTTCCGTCACGATGTCCCTGCCCTGCCGCGAAGAACAAGGTCAGGTCCCGCGGACTTCCGGTTTCCAGGAAACGGTTCTCAAGAGCTTTACTCAGCGCCTCCGGGCACGCACAGCTGACAAAACCGCCGGTGGATACGGTATCCCCGTCTTTTACCAGCATTGCCGCTTCTTCAGCAGTAATAACACGAACCTTTTTCATTTTCTACTCAATCTCCTCTTACCTATTTGTTCTGGAAAGTAGCACTGCGCTTCTCAAGGAAGGCTCCCATGCCCTCTTTCTGGTCCTCAGTTGCAAAACACATGGCAAATAATTCATTTTCCAGCGCGATTCCGTCATCGATATCCATCTGCATTCCGCGATCGATGCAGGCCTTGCTGTACTTCACCGCGATCGGAGCGTTCTTGGTAAAGGATTTCGCTATTTCGATTGCTCCGTTCAGCAGCTCCTCCGGCGCATAAACTGCGTTTACAAGGCCGATTGCCTTTGCTTCGTCCGCCTTGATCATCTTACCGGAGAAAATCAGCTCCTTGGCCTTTGCCGCTCCTACCCGTCTCGGCAGACGCTGGGTACCGGAGAAACCAGGCGTGATGCCCAGGCCAACTTCCGGCTGGCCAAATTTTGCCTTCTCAGATGCAAGGATAATATCGCATGCCATTGCAATCTCGCAGCCGCCGCCCAGCGCAAAGCCGTTTACTGCCGCGATCGTCGGGATCTCAAGCTTCTCAATCCGGCGGAACAGGGCGCTGCCGCGCTGTCCCCACTTACGTCCGCCATTCAAATCCAACGGCTTCTGCTCGCCGATATCTGCCCCCGCGACAAAGCTGCGGCCCTCACCAGTCAGGATAAAAGCGCCCAGCTCCTCATCCTTTTCCACCTCGGTGATCAGTTCCTCCAGCTCTGAAATAACGGTTGAATTCAGCGCGTTCAGCGCCTCCGGCCGGTTGATCGTAGCGATACCGATATTGCCTTCTTTTTCATAACGAATCGTTTTGTACATAAGTCCCTTCACCTCTCACTTTCTATCATGATTGATTTCAACGAACCAAGCACGTTTGCCTCCATGGCGGTTATACAAAACCGTCCGGAATGCGCAAACAAGCCTGCTGTTCTATTTATATAGCAATTTCCGTGCCAATTGTGCCTTCCCTAAAATTCTTTTATTTTTGTATAAAATCATAAATTATCACGTATAATTTCCCGAATTTTATGGAGATTTTACACAGTTTTTTCGAAAGATGCACCTTGAATATATTCAGCGATGAATGAATTGTTTTTTTGTGTTTTTTTGCGAACATATGCAATTTTGACAATTTTCCGCAAAAATAAATGGGCATTTTTAATAAAAACGCCGTGTTGAATTCATTTTTGAATATGGTATACTCAGATTTGAATAGTTTTCAAGTGCATTCAGAACACAGGAGGAGATACCCCATGCCGAAAAAGGATATGGATTTTTTACAGATGTTTAACCGGGATATTAATTTACAGAGTCTGATGAATATCGTCGATCCGGACAGCAATCTGCTGATGGCAGATGAGATGATGATTACGCGGGCAGACGGTATCATCCTGCAGGTCAGCAAAAATTACGAAGACTACTTCGGATTTCCGCGCAACTCTGTCGTCGGGCGCTCCGCATTTGACCTGGAAGCAGACGGAACCTTCTCTCCCTGTGTAACGGCTGAGGTAATCCGCAGGAAGGAAAAGATCTTTACCATCCAGACCATCAACCGGATCCACAAAAATGTCATTACGGTCGGGATCCCTCTCTTTGACAATCAGGGGAACCTGCAATACGCCATCTGCTTTAACACCGTATCGATGGCACAGTTCAATACCATCCAGCACAAATACCGGGATCTTCAGGATTCGATGAAGCAGTACACACGGGAACTGGAAGATCTGCGCACCCGGCAGGTAAAGACCACTCTGATCTACCGCAGCCCTGCGATGCAGAAGCTGATGACACTGATCCAGAATACCGCAAACACTCAGGCCAATATCCTGATCACCGGGGAAACCGGCGTCGGAAAAAGCGCGGTCGCAAAAACGATCCACGAGATCAGTAACCGGGCTGCCGGTCCTTTCGCGGAGATTAACTGTGCGGTTTTAAATGAAAATCTGATTGAGTCAGAATTATTCGGTTATGAGAAAGGCTCTTATACCGGCGCGTCATCGCACGGCAAGATCGGAAAAGTCGAGATGGCAAACCATGGCACGCTCTTTCTGGATGAGATCGGCGAGCTGCCGCAGCGCACCCAGTCAAAGCTCCTGCAGCTGATTCAGACCAAAACCATCGAGCGTCTCTCCAGCACGCGCAAGATCAAGGTTGACTTCCGGTTAATCGTAGCAACCAACCGGGATTTGGAGGATGAGATGAAAAACGGGACTTTCCGTCCCGACCTCTTCTATCGGCTGAATGTCATCCGCCTGCAGATCCCGCCGCTGCGGGAACGCGAAGAGGATATCTTCCCGCTCACCCGCGGTTTTCTGGACCGTTTCTGCACCGAGTATGGCAAAAATGTAGTCTTCACCCCACGGCTTTACACCTTCCTCGATCAGTACTCCTGGCCCGGAAATGTCCGGCAGCTGGAAAATCTGGTCGAACGTCTGGTGATCACGGCCGCCGATACCATCGTCGATACGACAGCTCTCCCACAGGAGTATCTGTCCGACGGCCATGCTCCCGCTGCCGAAACCGGCACCCTGGCAGAACGGATGGACGCTTATGAGGCCGAGATCATACGAAGCACCTATGCCCACTGCAAGACAACCGTAGCCCTGGCGAAAGAACTGGGGATCTCTCAGGCAACCGCGGCCAGAAAGGTTGCAAAGTATGTGGGATAATGTGAATTTACGCTTTTGTGCAAAAAACTCTTGCATTTTATCAGATGATATGTTAGAATAATTTTTGTCTCAGGACGGTCACGGATCGTTCTGGTTATGCGCGAGTGGCTCAGTTGGTGGAGCACGACCTTGCCAAGGTCGGGGTCGCGGGTT
>JAJBUA010000061.1 GCA_020860565.1 Clostridiales bacterium | reverse complement strand
CATCGTGCCATTGACTTCATCAGATCATCTGCATCGCCGCCGGATTTCAGATAGGCTCTGCAAATATTGACGGCTCTGGAGAAATTGACTTCATGGTCATGCTTGTTTTTTCCTTTTTGGTCTATTTCGGCATGATTCGAAGCAATCGAGCAGAAATTATATAAGATTGCCCGCATGTAGAGTTCCTGCTTTATGAAATCTCTTCTTCGGGAGTGAAGATTCAACGCTCCGATCGTATATTTAAGTTCTCGGAAACTTGTTTCTTCGCCCCAGCGGAGCCAGTACAGCTTTTTTATCTCTTCCAACGGGAATTCCTCTTTCGGAAGATTCGTACCAATGCAGATGAAGCCGTCTGCAATCTGAAAGCGAACCGCTCTGAATTCGATCTCATAATAGCGGATGCTGTCATCCAGGTAATCAAAATCGGTTGTGCCTGGCAGAATCGTGTAGGTTTCCGGGTGTTCCATGGTCTCTTTGGTATGGCGGCGTGTGAGTTTTGTCTTTATGGTAAGGTCAAACTCTCCATCTGGAAGACCTCTTCCGGAAAGAATTCCGTTGCTGCCGATATCTTTCATCCGGGTGACAAACTTGATTCCTTTTCTGATTGCATGGGCGAAAGTGTTAAAGCTTTCATAGCCCCTGTCAGCGATCAGAATCATCTGGATTCCATCTTCGAGACGGTCTACCATCTTAGCGTAGGCATCCCTCTCATGGACTTTCCTCTTCCCTTGGGAGAGTAAGTCAATATATGTATCGTTCAGCAGGTCGAAAAAGGCGTTGATATGGAGTTGGTTGTAGCCTTTTTCCCCCTGCTGGATGAAAGTTTCTTCATCCAACGGGTCTCTGCTGATGTTGATGTCAGAGCCATCACAGGCTACGATGCGATATCCTTTCAAAAGATTCGTGCATAGAGAAGCACATTTTCCATTGAAATGATGCAGCAGGAAGGCAAAAGCATCCGTATCAATCTTGTCACGCTGCTGGTTAAATGCAGATGCCGAAGGAGCGGTTGACTTGTGGCCATAAAAATCCTGAATCTCATTGTTGAAGGATTTTGACTCCATGTGGATCAGGCACCGAAAGATTTCCAGAAATGATATTTTGCGAATTCGGGTAAAATCCTGGCCTGGGTGCTTGCAAAACAGATGACGAACGCTATCCAGCTCGGAAAGGGATTCGTCAAGGCATTGTTTCAGGGTTACGAGGACATTATCACTCATAATGTTTGTGCCTCCTTGAAAAAAGTTTATAATCAAGGCCGGTCGAACATATATTCGGTGATTTGTCAAGCACTTTTTGTAATATTTTGAAACTTTTTTGTTGTTTATATTGAGAAAATAAGGCTTCGAATTGAAACCTTATGATCTAATTTTTAATGGAGGAGTCACTTAACTAAGTGACATTGCAGGGATGACATGGAACAGGAGATGTTTCAATGTCATCCCTGTTTTTTGCTATATTGCGATCTTTACTGTGAGAATTCGGTACAGATTTCAGATGTCAGAATACGGATGAGGATGTGTAAAAACGCTTGCATAAGAGGATGATTTTGGGTACAATAGCACACATGTGAGGATCTGAAAAAACGTTCTATTGCCGCAATGGAAATGAAGTAATAAAATGCAGGGAAAATTGCCTGACTGCTCATAGTTTTACAGAAAAACTTGTGGTAAAGAATGCGAGCAGTCTATGCAGCCAGTGTTTGGGTGCGGATATTTTAGGCAGAGACTACAGGAGAGGTGTGAAGTCATGAAAGAAAAAAAATCCATTCAAATTCGTTCCGGCAAAGATGTTTGTGAGACCTTCCGAATGCAGGGGCTGTGGAAGAAACGTGACTGCTATCAGGACTTAGAATATTTCATGAAAGACAATAGCGCAAACACATATGGAAAGATATGCGCTTTATATGGTCTGCGCCGTTCTGGAAAGACGGTCATGATGGAACAATGCATCTCCGCTATGCCGGAAGAGGAACAGGAAAAGTGCTTTTATTTACTGTGCAGACGGAATTCGGAAGCAGATGTTGATACTCTGTATGACTGCCTGGATGGTCTGATGGAACAAGGGGCAAAGTATATCTTCATTGATGAAATCACATATCTGCACGGGTTTCAGGCCGCCGCAAATGAACTTTCAGACTATTATGGCAAAATGGCGAAGATTGTGATCGCCGGGACGGACTCGCTGGGGATCCGCTTTTCAATGTCTGACAGCCTGTATGACCGTGTATACCCTATCCACACGACAAGGGTTCCTTACGCAGAATGGGCCAGGATCCTGAAGGGGAAGACGATAGATGACTATATCCGTTACGGTGGCCTGCTCACCGTGGAGCCGTACAGGGACAAGCAGCACCGCGATGAGTACCTGAACACCTCAATCGCAGACAACATCATGCATTCCATGATGGAGGGACACGAAGGAAGAAAATATTTCCGCGCACTGTCAGACTTATACGACGAAGAACTGCTCAAATCATTGGTCAATAAAATGATTAACCGGTTCAGTTACAATGTGGTTCTTTCCGCCGTGCAGTCAGACTATAAAAATGTCCCACTGCATACCACGGTCAACAATATGGGAAGAAGGCTGTATAAAAAGAAATTAAATCTGGATGAAGTAACGGCGCGGACAAAAACAGCACTTGGCATTTTGAATGAGGATGAAACAGAGAGAAAACTCCAGCGGGATGATCTGCTGGAGTTAAAGAATTATCTTGCGGCGTTAGATCTTTTCGTCAGAATTCCAACGTTTTCATCGCTGGAAAAATATCAGAAATCCCTGGATACCGAGGTGCTGACCCAGCCGGGCATGGTGTATGCCCATGCGACCGTGCTTGCGGATGCACTGGCACAGGATGAGGCGTGGAAGGAAGAGTGCCTGGAAGAAGAAAAAACACAGTTCCGATTCCGTGCGGAAAATGAGGTTCGGGGGAGAATCCTTGAGAACGTGGTCCTTTCTGAAACATACCTCGCCATTGGCGCAAAAGAAATGAGCCAGTATTTTTACGTTTCCCAGCTCACGGTGCGTGGCATGGAATCC
>JAJBUA010000024.1 GCA_020860565.1 Clostridiales bacterium | reverse complement strand
GGACATCCGCCGCAGCTTACAAAGCCAACGATCTCGATCTCCTCTCCAATTCCGGAAAATGCTCCGATTTTTTCGCGCATTACTTTAAAATCGGTTGTTCCGGGACAATAGTCTTCGGTCTGCATGCATCTGATAATTCCTACTTTCATCCTGTTACCTCCAAATTTTTATTTTCCATGATATCCAATATCACTTAGTCCATCCGCTTCATTCCCTCCGCTCCAATCTTCGCAAAATTGGGGATACATTCTTCCGGGGTAACCGCACAAATGCCGTCTGTCGGACGAAGCCCCACATCAGAGACAGCCAACATCGCACTGAACATTGCCGCATAAGTGGCAGTTGATAATTTCAGCGCACAACCCACTTTTCCGCCATCACAGAGCATGCCGGCGATACTTCCCGTCATATTACGGATTGCAAAGCCAATCTGTTCATCGGTCCCACCCATCAGCCAGGTCACAGCCGCGCTCGCTGCCGTACAGGATGCAATGGCACAGGTGCAGACAGGTGCCAGTTTCCCGATTTTCCGGTTTATGTACTCATTCAGAAGGTGACCAAAGGCCAGGCCGTGAAGAAGTTTTGATCGGCTGGCTTTGATTTCATTCGCTGTTTCCACAACAGGCAGGATCACAGCAATTCCCTTACTGCCGCTTCCTGCACTGCTCATGGTACTGTAATGACATCCTTCCAGTCTGACCTCTGTTGCCGCTGTAACTTTATTTACGACACGTTCAATCAGGCTGTTGCCCCATATATCTCCGCCAGATTCCGTGTGCAGCACACCGGCGATACCAATACCCGGATTGTGAGTGAATCCATATTCGGCCAGAGCATAATTCATATCGACGCCATCCATAAGGAAGTCCAGTTCTTCATCGGAAGCACTGGAAACGATTTCCTTTATATGAGGAACTGAGCTATCCTGTAATAATTGCAGAAGATTATCTTCGGATACCGCCGTTTCTGCGACTTTTTCAAATATCGTATTTCCATTCACCGCTCTCTTTACAATGTTGATATGCGCTCCGCTGATGATACTTTCTCCGTACCCTGCAGAAGTTGTAACGGTACAATGAGCATAAACCCCGGAAGCCATCGAATCAATCATTACCTTCACATTCCCACCACCAACCAATTCCTTTGCCTTTTGGGCAATGGATGGCGTGATAAATTTCATAATCTCCAGACCGACCTGCGATTTTGCAATCAACGCTCCCAATGCAGCAGCATAATCCAGGCCAACCTGATCAAAGCCTGCAATTCCTACGGAACAGCCATTTTTGTAAAGCCCCGGGCTTGTTTTTAACATAACGGAGTATATTTCTCCGCCAACCGAAGCTGCCGCATCGGCTGCCGCAATCGCTGCGCAAACCGGTTCTGTGCAGCCAAGCGCCGGAACCACTCCTTTATGTAATAGAGCCAACATACTCTGTTTGTCAAAATTTCTTCTTTCCATAACCTGCTCTCCGATTACAGTGACATTTTTATGATAGCTGGGAAACAGGAGATTCCCCGTCTGCTGCAAGTGTGACAGTTTACACCCACTTTGGGTGAGGTATCCCAGTCCATCTTTTCCCATCCCAGATGATAATAGTAATCGGGAACCTTTGCACTGCCCCAGATTTCAGTAACACCCATCTTTCTGGCTTCATCAAAAACGGCCTTCTGCATTTGCCTGCCTAAGCCTTCGTTGCGATGCTCTTCTCTGACAGCAATATCACCGAGGGTATATACGCCGTCTCTGATCTGTAAAGTAGCTGCTGAAATCAGTTCTCCGCTTTCGGCATCGTCAAGCCGCCACATTTTCACCATGCCAAAGGGCGGCGTTTCGCTGACCTCTATTTCCATTCCACTGTCATGAAACAACACAGAAAGCGGATAATATTGATCTGTTTCCCGAATAATATACAATTGTGACATCTGAGTACTCCTTCCTCAATAATTTATTAAAATCCAAGCATTAACAATAAGTTATAGTATCCGACCATCAGAATACAAAAAGCAAGCGCTACCGGTATTGTCCTGCGGGTCAGTTCACCCAGTGTGATATGAAAATAGTCAGACGCCACAACCAAGCATACATGGGTGGGCGATATCTGACTGGCCGCATGTGCCATACACATGAGAAACACCATCAGGGGCATCCCGCCGTTGAGTGCAGCGAACGCAATCGGCGTGCCGAGTGCAATGATTCCACTGGCTCCACTGATAATTCCTCCAAGAAGAAATAATATCCCAAAAATTAAATACGCCGGGATTGGCAGTACGGAAAGTATATCCGGCAATTCTTCAAGAACTCCGGTATATCCAATGAATTCTTTTAAAACCAATACCAGAAACGTATTCAACAACAGCTTTACCTCAAACGCACTGCGAAGCATGGGTAAAAGTTCCTGAACATGAAAACGATAAACTATTATTCCTGCAATAATCGAAATAGCCACAGCTGGAACCACAGAAATTCCGAACGCCAGAATCAAAACGAGAATCAGCAAAAGTGTCCATAAATGCAAAAACAAATTTCGCATATCGCACAGACGATTTTGACTGCGCAGTGTGCCGGGGTCTTTCGGCAAATGCGCAAGGCAGGGAAAATATCCCAGAACAAAGAGCGTCAATACAGGAACAATCATTCCAGATATAAATGATCCTAACCTCACAGAAGAAAGACTTGCCATCAATAGCACACTGGAGTACGTTGGCAGCGAACTCTCAGGAATGTGCCGAAACCAACTCGTCACAAACGCCTGCTCTTTTGGCTTCAGATAACCGTCGGTAGCATCCTTCACAATATCACCGCACAAAATCATAGCTGCTGCGGAAGGCAAAAGGCCAATAAACAATGCCGCGCCTGATACATTGATACGGCGATTATGAAACAGCCCGTCCAAATCCTCCTGTGCCAACTTGATTTGACTGCGCGCCTCCCTTATCCAGACAAGTGTATTAAGTTTGACAACTGTCAAACTTAATGATATAGTATACGCAAAGAATAGCGAAAAGTCAATACACGCCATGTAAGTTTGACAGAACCTTTTTTGTGTTTGACTTTTCAGCAGATATGGAGGTGACGTATGTATAAGGGAAATAATCCATCTGCCCTGCGGTCAAGGAAGGAAATCGTTCGGTGTTTTCTGGAGGAGCTCAAGGATACGGACCTGGAAGCACTTTCGATCAAACAGATTATGGACGCTACCGATTTGTCAAGGCAGACTTTTTATCAGATTTTCGATTCCAAAGATGAAATTATAGAATACTGCCTGGATACGCTTTTCTCTGATTTCATTTCCCACACAAAAGAAAAGACCATAGAAAACTTATGCGACGCTGCCAGGCTTTTCTTCAACTTTTTTGATATACACAGGGATACGTTGGCTCTTTTCATCAAAAACAGGAAAAGCTGCGTCGTGCAGCGCAAGTGCCGGGAATACTTGCGGGACAGCCGATATATTCATTATGAATTACATGGGGTTCATTCTGAACAGGAAAAAGAATATGCCACTACCTTTGTGGTGAGTGGCATGGTTGCAATGTTAGAGCAGTGGATAAAAGAGACGCCTGAACCTGCATTGAATGCGCAGGAACTGGCACAGTTAGTCTGCCGTATTACAGGAGTGAATGAATTTTAAATCATCCCAAAGAACTTTAGCGCCGCTGTGATTGTCGCCTCTTTCTCCGGCGGACACTGCGGCTGCCTTGCATTCTCGGGTTTCGGCTTATTGTAATTCTCCCGTTCAATGATTCCGTACTTCTGCTTAACCTGAGCGATGCTAAGATTGCTGACTTTCATTCCGATATGCTCCAGGACATATGCCTTAATCTCCTCATATGTTGCTTAGAGTGAAGTTTGGATAATAAGCATACCGTCTCGACGTTCCCCGTCCACGGAAACATATCCACACAACACACCTTCTTCACCTCATACCCTCTCGCCTGCAGCGTAATCAGATCGCGCGCCAGACTGGTCGGCTTGCAGGAGATATAAACCATCCGGTCAACACCAAAATCAATGATTTTGTCCAGCGCTTTCGGATGAATGCCGTCGCGGGGAGGATCGAGGATGATGAGATCGGGTTTCTCTGATATCTCATCGATGATCTTCA
Source organism: Clostridiales bacterium (assembly GCA_020860565.1). Lineage (GTDB taxonomy): Bacteria > Bacillota > Clostridia > Lachnospirales > Lachnospiraceae > Brotaphodocola. The sequence continues at coordinate 13,459 of JAJBUA010000024.1, read as the reverse complement.
AAACATCTCCGGCAAGAAATTCGCAGTTGTCAAGGCCATTGGCCGCGGCGTTTTCACGTGCGGCCTCCACCGCCTCCTCCACGATCTCGACTCCGACGACGCGTTTTGCAACCGGAGCAATGATCTGCGCAATGGTCCCGGTTCCGCTGTAAAGATCGAATACGACTTTATCTCTGGTCTCACCCACATAGCTGCGCGCCGTGTCATAAAGGACCTCCGCTCCCAGAGAATTGGTCTGAAAGAAGGAAAACGGCGTGATATGGAACCGCAGTCCCAGCAGCTCCTCTTCAAAGAAATCCCGTCCATATAAAATGTCCGTCCGATCACTTTGAACCACATCGGATAAAGAATCATTTACAATATGCAGGATCCCGGCAAAGCTGCCGTCCAGTTCCAGTTTGTTCAGGACCTCTGTCCATCCAGACAGAAGCTCGCTCTCCTCGCGGGGAAGGCCATCCGACTGTCCGGAAGTTACCAGCGCAGTCAGGATCTCTCCCGTCTTTACCGCCCGGCGAATCAGCAGATGCCGCAGATATCCGGCATGGGAGAGCTTCTTATGATAACTGATACCCTCCGCAGAAAAATATCGCAGCGTTGCCGTCAGAATACGGCAAAAGTCCGGATGCACGATCTGACATTCTTCTGTTGTCACAATATCATAAAAGCTTCCTCTCCGGTGCATACCCAGTGCCAGCGGCCCGTCTTTGTACTCGTCGCCAAATGAGAACTCCATCTTATTGCGATAACCCGCCACTGCCGGGCTCCCCTTGATGCCTTCAAAATCACAGGCATCCAGATCGCAGACCTCGCTTAAAAGCGCCCGCACCTGTTGTTCTTTGATCTTTAACTGCTCTTCATAATGCAGATTCTGGTAAAGGCAGCCGCCGCATGCTCCAAAATGCGGACAGATCCCGCTCTCTTTCTCTCCTGCAGCCGGAGAGAGCACCGCAAGCAGTCTGCCTTCACTTTTCCCATGACGTTTTTTCGTCACGGCGAAACGAATCTGCTGCCCGGGCAGCGCATTCTTCACCACCACAGTCTGATCCTCTATTTTCACGATACCTTTATTGGGAAAGTCGATCCGTTCGACCACGCCCTCAAAAATATCTCCCTTTTTCATAATTTTTCTCCTTACCCGGCCCTGTGATCGAGTAGGAGGCGATTTTTGCCTCATACTCGCCGCGCGAGCCGGGTGCGGCGTTAGCCGCAAAATACCCTGCCCGGCTCTGCGCATCAAAAAAAACGGGGAATTCTGTCTCCAGAATCCCCCTCTTTCCGGCTTCTATCCGGTTCCGTTGCCGCTCTTTATTCTTCTTCTTTCTCTTCCTTTTTTGATTTCTCCTCTTCCTCGTCATCAAAGAAATCATCATCGAAGTCATCGTCAAAATCGTCCTCGAAGTCCTCCAGATAATCCGGAGTCAGGAAGCGGTACACGCCATAGGCAATCCCGGCCACCGCTGCTACTGCACCGACAATTGCGAGAATCCAGATCACACAGTTTCTGCGTTTTTCATCTTCTTCCCTCTTGTGCAGGAGTTCGTTTAATTTCGTTGAATTAATCATATCTTCCATGCGGCTGATTGCCTCTCTGCTCATGCTGTCAAATCGGTCAAAATTCATTTTTCCACATCCTTTCCCTGAACAGTGGTCTCAGACAACTGCTCCGTTTCTTTAAGCTGCCACCATTATACCATGTAATTTTCGCTTTTACTATCTTATTTTATTCAAATTTGGATTTTTTATTACTCACAGTTTCTGAAGCCTCGCAAAGGACGCGAACATTTTTTTCACTCCCGCGCGGTCAAAATCGACTGTCACTTCATAATCCTTCGCTCCATTGAGGATCTTTAATACCTTTCCCTCGCCGAATTTGACATGCCGTACCCGGTCTCCTTCCTGATAATCCAGAGACGACTGCTTTGTTACGGAAAACGTCTTTCCAAACGCCGGCGGTTCCGTTTTTTTGCCAAACCGTTCAATATTTAGCCTTTTCTGAGTCTGATTCCACGGGAGATCCTCCTGCACAAACTGCTCCGGCTGGTATGAACGCCCCACTCGTGGTTTTAATCTCTTCTCAGCAAGCATCTCCTCCGGGATCTCACCGATAAACCGGCTGGCCACTGAATAATGCAATTCCCCTTTCGTCATCCGCAGCCTTGCTCCTGTCATGATCAGCTGCTCCTTCGCGCGGGTAATTCCGACATAGCAGAGCCTGCGTTCCTCCTCGATATCTCCCGGATCATCAGAATTAATTGCCCGGCTTCCCGGGAACAGACCGTCCTCCATGCCTGCCAGAAATACCACCGGAAATTCCAGCCCCTTTGCGCTGTGCAGCGTCATCAGAGTCACTCGGTTTTCAGATTCATCCATGCGGTCCACATCCGCGACCAGCGCGATCTCCTCCAGAAATTCATTCAGATCCGCTTCCTCGTGCGCTTCCTCATAAGACGCCGCTTTATTGACCAATTCCTCAATATTCTCAAACCGCGCCTGCGACTCAACGTCTCCCTCCGCACGAACCTCCTCCGCATAGCCTGTCTCCTCTACGATGATCTCAATCATATCCCTGATTGCCATACCGTCCAGCAGTCGCTCACGGAAATTCTCAATCTGATCAACAAAGCGATCAACCTTTCCGGCTGCCCGGCCCAGTTCCGGTACCTCGCCCGTGTGCCTGCACGCCTGATAAAAACTCGTACCATGCGCTGACGCCCAATCGATCAGTTTTGCCACCGTAGCAGCGCCGATTCCGCGTTTCGGCACATTGACGATCCGTTCCGCTGCCAGATCATCCGCTCCGTTTGCTACCGTCTTTAAATACGCCAGAATGTCCTTAATTTCTTTCCTCTGATAGAAATTCACTCCGCCCACCAGCCAGTACGGCAGATTATGTTCCACACATTTTTCTTCCAGAAGACGTGACTGCGCGTTGGTGCGGTAAAGCACCGCATAATCCTGATTGCCTCGTCCGCTTTCCTTCTGATCTGACAGGATCCTGCGGACGATCGCTTCCGCTTCCTCGTAAGCCTGCTCATACTGGCAGAACTCCACCGGCGCGCCTTCCGGGTTTCCCGTCCAGAGCGTCTTGTCCTTTCGCTCCTGATTATGACGAATTATAGCATTCGCCGCATCAAGAATCCGTTTCGTCGAGCGATAATTCTCCTCCAGCTTAATAACCTTTGCCCCGGCAAAAGTATGCTCAAATCCAAGGATATTATTGATATTCGCACCGCGGAATTTATAAATGGACTGATCATCATCTCCGACCACACAGAGATTTTTGTATTTTCGCGCCAGCAGCGCAACCAGCTCAAACTGCGCCGTATTGGTATCCTGATACTCGTCCACGTGAATATAGCGAAACCTTTCCTGATACGCATTCAATATCTCCGGATTCATTCGCAGCAAGTCAACCGTCTTAAAAATCAGGTCGTCAAAATCCAGCGCATTATTTTTCTTTAACTCCGTCTGATACGCCTGATACAGCTCCGCGATTTTCCGCTCCCGGTAACTGCCCTGCGCAGTCTCCATAAAATCCGCCGGACTGATCAGCTCATTTTTTGCCGAAGAAATCTTTGAAAGGATATCCCGATCCCGAAACTGCTTCGGATCCAGATCCCTTTGTTTGAGGATCTGCCGCATCAGCGTCCTCTGGTCATCCGAGTCATAGATGGTGAAATTTGTATCATATCCCAGATAATCAATATATCGCCGCAGGATGCGGACACACATCGAATGAAACGTGCTGACCCACACGCCCTCCGCGCCATATTCCAGCAAGCGGTTCACACGTTCCCTCATCTCACCGGCTGCTTTATTCGTAAACGTAATCGCGAGAATATTCCACGGATTGACGCCCTCCTCCTGGATCAGATGCGCGATCCGGTATGTAATCACACGCGTTTTCCCCGATCCCGCGCCCGCCAGAATCAGCAGCGGTCCTTCTGTGTGCATCACCGCTTCTCTTTGTTTTGGATTTAAGGTATCATACGACGCCATATCCGAACTCCTTTCCGGAATCTTAATTGTATTTTTTGCTTGCCATCCGGTTTTGAAAACTTTATAATAACCACGAGGTGATTTCATGAAAAAAAATAAAGACATGGTGGAAGAGATGCTCGGCAATCTCAGCCAGCTCCATCATATCAAAATTGAACGTCTTCCTGACATCGGACTTTATATGGACCAGGTCACATCGCTGATGGAAGATCTTTTAAAAAAGACCAAACGCTACCCGGAAGACAAGGTTTTAACCAAAACCATGATCAATAATTATGCCAAAAATAATCTGCTTCCGGCCCCTGATAAGAAAAAATACTCCCGTGAGCATCTGCTGATGATGCTCTTTATTTACTATTATAAGAGTCTTCTCTCTTTCCGGGACATTGAGCAGTTATTTAAACCTCTGACACAAAAACATTTTCATACCGACAACGATATCCAGCTCACCCGCATCTATGAAGAAGTCTTTGCTCTCGCCGACGATCAGACGGAACGCCTGAAAAAAGACGTCCGTGAGAAATTCAAAATCGCGGAAAACACCTTCACAGACGCCCAGCCGGAAGACCAGCAGTATCTCCAGCTTTTCTCACTGATCGGGGAACTGTCCTTTGATGTCTATATGAAAACCAAGATGGTCGAATACCTGATCGACCAGCTCAGAGCAGACACTCCAACCGATGGTAAGGTCAAAAAACGCTGAACCATTTCCCTGCTTCTTTAATTAATCAGGACTCTCCGCTTTTTCGGCAACCCGCCGCAGCACCATATCATACCCGTCGCTGCCATAATTCAGTGATCGGTTGACGCGGCTGATCGTGGCCGTGGAAGCTCCTGTAATCTCCGCGATCTCCAGATAGGTTCTCTTCTCCCGGAGCATCCGGGCCACCTCGTACCGCTGGGACAACGACATCAACTCATTGATCGTACATACATCCTCAAAAAACGCATAGCATTCTTCCCGTGTCTCCAGGATCAGAATCGCATCAAACAGATGGTCCACAGCCTCTGTCTTTAATTTTTTGTTCATGGAACGTTCCTTTCTGCCTGCCAAAGCCTGCACCTTCACAGTTTAGCACATTACCATTGTAAAGTCCAGATGGCTTTTCCTGAAATTCCCGTTAATCTTTTTCAATATTCTTTGGAAAGCTCTTCATCCGCAATCCCATACGTTTCTTTAAATCCGTTCAGATCCTTCTCTGTACGGATCAGCCTGATCTCCTCAAAGCGGCCTGTGCGGATATCTTTAAATCCGGCCACCTGTTCTCCGGTACAGATGCTGCAGCGCAGAACCGGTTTCTGATTCTCTTTATCGTAAGTTTTTTTCTCCTGCTTTTTGCGAAATAACATTTGCACCCCTGCCTTTCCCATCCTTTATTCCGCCTGTCCGATTGTCACTCCCTCATAGAAAAATTTCAGAATCTCTTCATAATCCATACCATCCTCGGCCATCCCCTGGGCACCGTTCTGACTCATTCCTGCGCCGTGTCCGTACCCGCCTCCATAAATGGTAAATTTCTGCACTCCCTCCTCATTTTTTCCATCCGGCTCCACAATCAGGAATGCGCTCGGCAGCGACGACCATCCCTGCACGGTCTTTCCGTCATTGCGCTTCAGAGAAAGCGACGGATCGCACAGCGCCGCCCGGATCGAGCTCTGACCGCTCACCGTCATCTCTCCGTCCGTCCCTTTGATAACCATCTCCAGTGCCACGCCCCCGGCGCCGCGTTTCGATACATACACATTCTGAATCGTCCCGATGCCGTCAAACGTCTCCTCCAGGATCTCTGCCGTCGTCGTCATCGACCAGCGAAAATACATACTGTCACTGTCATAAGCGTTCACGTTGGTCCGCTTAATAAATACGCGAAATTCGTCCTCATTACTCCAGTCGAAAGTCTTGCGGGAAGGCTGCAGCGCGACGCTCTTCAGATAAGGAGCTTCCTCCGGGTCCATCCCCCAGACCGAACCGTCCGTTGTATTGCCGCAGGAAGTCGAAAAATAATATGCTGAGATCGGCTCCCCGTCATAGAAAAGCATTTTTCCGGCCGTTGCCTGTACCGCTGCCGCCGCTGATGCCTCCGGCTCCACATTATTATAAACCTGAAAATTTGTACTGTCATCCAGCTGCGCACCATACTGACTGTATTTATTGCCCTGCAGCTGAGTATAGGCATACGTCCGTGCACACACTGCCTGCGCTTTCAGCGCCTCCGCGTGAAAGCTCGCCGACATCTCACTGGGGACAACCCGCTCCAGATAAGATTCCATATCCAGCTCATTGATCAGCACCAGGCCGTTTTCCGTATCCAATACCTCCAGACGTCCTGCATAAGACGGCTGTCCATCCGTTCTTTCCATCGATGTCACCCGGATCTCGGAGCCGGATCTCGGAGTTAAAATAATTCTGCCGTCCCGAAGTTTTTCATCGCCTGGCAAAAATTCCAGGATTTCTCCCGCATCAATTTCACTCTCTTCGTCATTCTGTGTCATCATAACCGGTGCGTCACACACCAGAGAAATCCGCTGATGATAAATGCTCTGAAAACCTTCGCTCATCAGCAGCACCCGGATCTGTGTATCGGAAATACTCTGTTTTGACAAAACTGCACAGATTTTTCCATCGGCGGTCACAAACTCCAGATTTTCACTCCCAACCAGCAGATCGGTCCGCGACAGCGTCTCCGGCGTGCCATCGATCTTTAAAACCGGGCAATCGTCTTCGGTCTGCACGATCCCATACCCTTCTATCTCCAGAGAATCCTCCTGCACAGATAAGAGTTTCCCTTTGATCCGATCCTTTTTTAAAGAAATTTTTATAATTTTTCCATCTTCCAGCCTGAGATCCGCGAGATTCTGTATTACCTCATCCAGATTGCGAATCTTTTTGCCAAACGAAATTTTTCGCAAAACTCCGTCAAGATAAATCTGCATCGCCTCATCATCGCCGTCAACCAGCCAGACATTGTGGTAGACAACCTCATCTTCTGCCGATATCACCCGGATCAGTTCACTGTCCCGCGCCAGCACAGTCAGTTCCCGGTCTATGTAAGCATCCAGCGATAATCCGGTAAATATATAAGTTCCGGCATCCGTACAGGCTCTCCAGGGATCCATCCATGCAAGATTATCAACCGTCCCATACAATGCGAATGTAACCTCGCCCACCTTACCGTCCGGATCAGTCACCTTTAATAATGCATCGTAAAATTTCCACCACACATCTTCCGGCATCACCTCTGTGCGATTGGCGTCTGTCACATGAACCTTTCTCACCAAGGATTCGTCAATCGCGGCGGCAATTGCCTCCGCATCCCCATAGGTCAGGATTCCCTCAGCCGTCTGACGATCAGCAGACAGCCGTTCTGTTGAGAGATAGCCCTTTGCATACAGATAGTCCATATAAGGGACGTACCATTCTCTTTCCATATCCACAGAAAAATGAGAAGCCCATCCTTCCTCTTCCCACTCCGCAAATTCCGCAGAATCAATCATCGCCAGCGTAACCGATCTTGCGGCCACCGCCCTGGAGATACCCGGCTGCGGTGGTTCGTGCAGGACAATATAAATCATCAGCACAATCACTAACAGCGGAATTCCCAGAAGTCCCGCCGCCTGTTTCCCATTGCTCATAGCTTCCTCTTGTCTTTCTGATAGGATTTATCCGTGCTATCGATATAAGAAAGCCCTTCATAGTCATTAATATCACAGGAGAGGCCTTTTTTATGCAGGTAATATACAACTAATTCCGTAAACAGCTTATAAATGACGGCAAACGTCGGCACCGCGATAATCATCCCGACAAATCCGAAAAGCCCGCCAAAAAACAGAATAGAAAAAAGCACCCAGAAGCTGGAAACTCCCGTAGAGCCTCCCAGAATCCTCGGTCCCAGGATATAGCCGTCAAAGATCTGAAGCAGGAAAATAAATACGATAAAATAAAGGCATTTGACCGGACTTACCAGCAGGATCAGGAAGGACATCGGGATCGCGCCGATAAACGGTCCGAAAAACGGAATCACATTCGTACAGCCGATCACCACGCTGACCAGCAGTGAAAACGGCATATTCATAAAAGAAAGCAGGAAAAAACACAAAATCCCGATAATCAGCGAATCGACAAGCTTCCCAATGATAAATCCGCCAAACATCTGATTAATATAGCGAAATTCATCCAGCGTCTTATTGGCAATTCGCAGCGGCAGCAGACTGTAAAGAATCATCTTGGCCTGCGTGACCAGTTTCCCCTTAATGTTTAATAAATAGACCATAACGATCACGCCAATCACAAGGTTCTTAATGACAACCATCACATTGATCACACCGGTAGAAAGCTTACCTGCGATACTATACACATTAGGAAGGATCTCTGTCTGCAGCGTCTCCTGAGCATAGGAAACACCCCGACTGAAAAGAGTCAGCACCTGTTCCTCTAATTCCGGCTGACCGGACAGCGTCTGCGCGAGCCAGTTCTGAAAATTAAGAATACTGGACGGCAAAGACTCCGCAATACTGATCGTACTGTCAATCAGCTCCGGGATCATCAGCGCAATCAGACCTGTTACAAGAACACATAAAAATACCGTGCTGAAAAGAGTCGCGATTACCGCGGCAATTCTCCCTCTCAGCAGGTCATTTTTCAGAAAACCGCGAAGGCCTCTGTCAACCCAGCGTTTTACCCGATTATATACCGGATTCATCAGATACGCCATCACCGCTCCATAAATGACCGGCGCCACAATATCGGTGATCAGATTGATGAGTTCACGAACCCGAGCCGTTCTCATAATACTGAAAATAAAACAGACGGAAAGGATGATCACAATCAGTGCTGTGATACCTAAATACAGATATTTTCGATATCTGTTATTTTTCATGCAGATCCATCTCCTTATGTATTCGTTCTTACGGTCATTTTTTCCAGATTGCGCTTGTAGTATACCATAAATTAACCGGCCACACAAGTGTCCGCATTTACCCATTATAACGATTGGTTGTATGATTTTCTCCTATCAACTATAATAAAGGATACGAAATTGTTTACGAAAGGAATCAAATCCCATGAGTGATTACTCCATTAACACCAAATGCGTCCAGGCCGGCTATACTCCCGGCAACGGCGAACCGCGCCAGATCCCGATTATCCAGTCAACTACCTTTAAATATGACACCAGTGAAGACATGGGTAAGCTTTTTGATCTGGAGGCAAACGGTTATTTCTACACCCGTCTGCAGAATCCGACCAATGACATGGTGGCAGCCAAGATCGCTGCTCTTGAGGGCGGCACCGCAGCGATGCTGACCTCCTCCGGTCAGGCGGCCAACTTTTTCTCTCTGTTTAATATCTGCGAATGCGGAAGCCATATCGTGGCTTCATCTTCCATCTATGGCGGCACATTCAATCTGATCTCCGTTACGATGGCCAAAATGGGCATCACCGCGACCTTTGTCTCTCCGGACTGCACGGAAGAGGAACTGAATGCAGCCTTCCAGGACAATACGCGGGCTGTCTTCGGCGAGACGATCGCCAACCCGGCTCTCACGGTTCTCGACATCGAAAAATTTGCCAGAGCCGCACACGCCCACGGAGTCCCGCTGATTGTAGATAATACATTCCCGACTCCGGTCAACTGCCGCCCGATTGAGTGGGGCGCAGACATCGTGACTCATTCTACCACAAAATACATGGATGGTCACGGCACTGCCGTCGGCGGCGCGATTGTCGACAGCGGCAATTTTGACTGGATGGCGCACGCGGACAAGTTCCCCGGACTCTGCACGCCGGACGAATCTTATCACGGCATCACCTACGCGGAGAAATTCGGCAAAGGCGGCGCTTTTATCACCAAATGTACAGCGCAACTGATGCGGGACTTTGGCTGTATCCAGTCACCTCAGAACGCATTTTACCTCAATCTCGGTCTGGAATCCCTGCATGTACGTATGCCGCGCCATGTCGAAAACGGCCAGGCTGTCGCTGAGTTCCTGCAGGCGCAGCCGAAGGTTGCTCATGTCAGCTACTCCGGTCTCCCGGGTGACAAATATTATGAGATCGCACAGAAGTACCTGCCGAACGGCGGCTGCGGTGTCGTATCCTTTGAGCTTGAAGGCGGACGCCCGGCGGCGGAGATCTTCATGAAACATCTGAAACTCGCCGCCATCGAAACTCACGTTGCGGACGCGCGCACCTGCTGCCTGAACCCGGCAACCTCCACCCATCGCCAGATGAACGATGAGCAGCTGGCCGCCGCCGGAGTACCCGCCGGCCTGATCCGCATCTCCTGCGGTCTGGAGGATAAGAAGGATCTGATCGCAGATCTTGCACAGGCTCTGGAAGCGATCTGATCATATAAATCAGATTTTCGAAGGGTCCAATTGACCCGATAAACACAAAATGACAGGACAACGCCTTCCCTGAGAAGCTACAATCAATCAATTTCTCAGACAGGGGCGTTTTCCTTTACTGAAGTTATTACGGTCTATGTAATACTCAGTATTCCAGGTTTTTCCGGTACAACGATACGTTTTACAAAAACGAACAATGCTCTCACACCTGCTTCTTTTCCTTAATCATATCTAAAAGTCCCCGGCAACCCCTGTAGATATCATCATAAGTCACGTCAAAATTCCCCGTATACCACGGATCTGCCACATCCCGGTCACTCCCGGCAAACTCCATCATCTTATGTATCTTTCCCTCCGGATCTCCTCCTGTGATCCGCAGCATATTGCGAATATTTGCCTGATCCATCCCGATCAGATAATCATATTCCTGATAGTCCGATTTCTTCATCTGGACCGCGATCTTCCAGCCGGTACGAATTCCCTCTCTGGCAAGCCGCTCCTGCGTCGCGTAGTGGACCTCGCAGCCGAGAGCCTCTGTGCTTGTCGCGGCTGAGGCGATATAGAACTGGTCAGATAAACCTGCTTTTTTAACCATGTCTTTGAATAGAAATTCTGCCATGGGGCTGCGGCAGATGTTGCCGTGGCAGACGAATAAAATTTTTATCATCTTTTATAAATCCTCATTTCTCCACAAGTGTCAAAAAAACGTTACACCACTGAATTGCCCAAATAATTATTGAAGCTGATCATATTTTTCACTCTTCCCCTTTGCTTTCTCAACCGGATACTTTGCTTCATTTTGAGACATTTTCATATTTACGATTTCATCTGCATCCAGATCAAGTTTATCAAGCAAATTCTGACTATATACCAGTACGTCTGCAAGCTCTTCTTTAATATGCTGCAAATTATATTGTTCATCAGACCATTGAAAGCACTCTAATAATTCAGCGGCTTCAATCACAATCGATTTTGCAAGATTCGCCGGCGAATGAAACTGATCCCAATCTCGGTCTTCTGTAAACTTTCTAATTCGATTGATTGTATTTTGATTCATCTTTTCCTCTCTCCTTCTGACTATTCAAGACATTTTTTTAAGTAATTTGCCAGATTCTTATCTGTACAATATACATAACAACCCTTCATGCCTCGTGTCATTAAAGTTCGATATGTATTTTTTATTATTTCATCTGCCTCGGATAATGCCAATTCAGGATTTTCCCTGTATAATTTCCTGATTCCTTTTAAAGATTGATCTGTTCTTGCTCGCCTGGTAAAGTCGGTTACAATATGGCCATTTTCATAGCGCATATCATCACCTATAATCACACCTGTATAATCAAATTCCAATCCCTGTGATGTATGTATACATCCAATTTCATTAACAGATTCTTCATCAATCGCATACGTTTGAGAATTTCCTAAATTCCAACTCATTTCAAAATCATCAATTACGATATCATGAACAGAGGTGTCATTTTTCCCTGATTTTATCCATTCCCAACAATAACCAGCCAGCATTCTGGAATTATTATGTAATTTATTGCGCTCGATAATAATATCTTTCACCTGACTCGGAGAATCCATGATACGAATATCGTAATCAATGTCTCTCATATCATAGTTAGCGGTTTCGTGAATCTCCAATACATTGTCCAGCCATGCTAAATACCCATTTGATCCGTTGCATCTGAACTGTGATATTAGCTCCATTTCTACAATATCAGACTCTGATTCCTCTGCCCATCGTTTTATTTCTGCAACTGTGCCTATATCACTTAACGTAACTCGTTGGCTCTCATCAATAAAAAACACACTGCACAAACCAGCATGAATGATTTCTTTAATTTGATTTTCACCCAGATTGTGAAACATACCTGATTTATCATTTAATCGATGGGCTTCATCGCAGATAATGGTATCTACCATATTCCTGTCTGCATCCACATAGGATCCCGATCCTTTAAACATATTTTTTACACTACTCTTTTTATGACCTGTCAGTTTTTTTTCATATACATTTCGCGGAGCACTGTTTTTTGACGTATACTGTACAAACAAGCCTTCATTTGTCAGTTTGGCCAATAGATTAATTGCAACAACTGTTTTCCCTGTCCCCGGTCCTCCTTTAACAATAACTGTACGCTTTTTCAAATCTTTCGTACACATGAAAGAAGTCTTTAATATTTCTTCATATACAACCTTTTGTTCGTCCAACATAATGAATTCCCGGTTGCCTTCTATCATACTTTTAATAGAGTCCTGCAAGCTTTTTGATGGTTTGATCTTACCATTATCAATAGCATATAAAAGTTGTCTGTCATCTCCGATTTTTACTGATTTTTTAATAAATTCCCGAAGCTCTGGCACCTCACCCCTGGCGAAAATCGGAGCATCTTCAACATATTCCCGGTATTGATTTTGTTCTAATTTTTCCGGATTACTTTTCCTGTAATTATGCATATAAGCACAAGGATGCAGGATGATATTCTCCCGCTGAACATTCTGGTTGTAATCATAAATCATTGCTGCATATGACCATGCCTGATAAGAAGGATGAACCACTTTTCGCAATGCTCCCCCAGTAAATGTTTCCACCAATGCATCCTGTTCCTCTACAGCCTCTACCTTATCCCATTGCTTTAGTTCGATGATTATAACATTCGGTTCTTTAAAAGCACCGAACCCGGAAATAATAAAATCCACTCGTTTCGATGTTTGTGGAATATTGTACTCAATTGCAACACCGGAATTTTCAGGAATCTCATTATCATTAAGCACCTTATACATATATTCCAATGAATTTTCCCATGAACGGAATTCATTCTGTGCTGTTCTGCGATGCATCTTATTATATATGTTTTCTTCTATCTCTTCCGCAATCGAATCCCTCTCCACCGCAGTTAAAAAATCACTTTTATTACCAGAATAAACTATCATTTTTCTTTTCCTCTATAAATCTGATCTTGATATGTATTTAATTCTCTCAATCTTTACACGACGATAATCCGGACTACTTCCGATACCAATATTGATTTTATCATCACGTGCGCCATGACATCATTCCTCCCCGGAATTATGTGTGTTAAAATTTCTCTTTCTCAACTTTTCTTTG
>JAJBUA010000114.1:2282-3057 GCA_020860565.1 Clostridiales bacterium | reverse complement strand
CGGCAGATTTAAGAATTGATCAGGCGTACTTCCGGTCACATTCCCTTCCAGATCGACGTCATACTGCCCCGGATTCATCCTTTCATTGCTTATAATGCTGATATAATCATAGAAAAAGTCGCCATAATTCCTCTCAAAATATTCCTGCGGCGTTACGGAACTGCCATCCGGCAAATGAGTGCTATCGATCTCGGAACCATAGTATTCCTCCAGCAGCCCCCGGACTCCCTGCATGGCTTCCTCTTTTATCTGATTCAATTCCTGCTGGGATGAACCATTTTCAAAGCTTTCCCTTATCCTTTTTGCAAAACACCGCAGCATATAGTTAAGGCAGGCATTCAATTCCGCCGTAGGAGCCGGGATCGTAAAACCGCCCTGATATTCGCAGACATTGCCACCTTCTTCATTCAATTCCCCCGTAGACGCCGGAACGATAAAGCTTTCATTTTCACAGAGAGGAATGAGGCCATATTTTTTTATCAGGCTGACAGCCATGCCCCACTGTCCCCTGTCACTTACCGGATTGCTAAGAAGATAACGGTTATCTGGGCTGTCCAATGGTTCTTTCAGATGATCCATGAACATGGTGAGGAAGTGATTTGCCTTCTCCAATTTGTCATAGAACATCAGATATTCCAGAGAAAAGCCCTGCTTATTCTTCTTTATCGAAAATTCCTGCTTATCCTTTCCTGCCGAAAATCTCTGCTTATTTTCCTCTGTCGAAAGCCCCTGCATTTCCTTCCCTGTCCTTTCCGACAGAAAAAAATGTGCGGAA
>JAJBUA010000114.1:0-2272 GCA_020860565.1 Clostridiales bacterium | reverse complement strand
TTTTTCCGGAATGCCCGCAGTATCTTTTAACACGGAATACAAAATGCTTTTTCGCTGCTTCATCTTCTCTTACCTCATATGGAAATGTACGTTTCCGTGTTACAGATTTTCCGCCAATGTCGTTAAGTTAATTCGGCTACCCTCCTTACGCAAAGGGGAGTAACTCAAAATTTATAAAAAATTAACAATATTATACTTGACAAATACCTCAAAATGTGTGGCCGTTTTTCGTTGATATATCAACAAAAAACGGTCCTTGAATTTGGAAATATAACCCCATTCCAATTCAAGGAGGTCACACATGAGTTATGCAGATCAAGTAAAGAGTTCTCTCCTGGCCGAGATAAACTCTGCCGCACAATCCCCGCAGAACTGCGGGCTTTCTCCTGGCGATTTTTCAAGGGAACGAAAATTTCCCCTGGAAAAGCTGCTTCAGTTCCTGATTTCCATGGGCACTTCCAGTCTCCATCAGGAAGTTGCAAAACAGTTTTCTTTCGATGTGGATGCCCCATCAACTTCTGCAGTCGTACAGCAACGCAACAAACTAAAAGATACCGTACTTCCAGAAATCCTGAAAGGATTTAATGTGAGATATCCATGCCCTCCATTTCGGAAACATTATCAATTAGTTGCCTGCGATGGCTCTACTTTTACGTTCCCTCGTAATCCAAAAGAAACGGATTCTTACATCCCTCCAAGCGGGAGATCAAGCGATGGCCTCAACCAGATACACCTGGTTGCCCTCTATGACATCATAGGAAAACGATATCTTGATGCCATCCCTCAAACTGCGCAGGAAAAAGATGAATATCGCGCTTTCGCGGATCTGATTGCGCGCTTTCAAGTCGGAGAGCATATCCCTATTTTTCTTGCAGACAGGGGGTTTGCTTCCTACAACATCTGTGCTCACGCCATTCAGAAAAACGCCTTTTTTCTGATCCGTTATGAGGAACTGCGTGCGAACCGTCTCCTCGGAAAAGATTTGCCGAAAGATTCATCGTTTGACATCACTGTGGAACGCTACCTTTCACGCACCCGCGCGAAAAAGTTCTGCAAACATCCTGACAAGCTGGATCAATACCGTTATATCACAAAGGATGTTTCTTTCGACTTCCTTCTGGAAGATTCCAAGGATGACTATCCGATTTCCCTCCGGGTTCTCCGCTTCCCTATTTCGGAAGATACCTATGAGGTTATCGTTACAAATCTTCCAAGGGATTCTTTTCCGATGGATGTAATCAAAGATTTATACCACCTTAGGTGGGGAATCGAAACATCTTTTCGTGAATTAAAGTACAATATTGGAGCTTTAAGCTTCCATTCGAGAAAAACCCGGCTGATTCAGCAGGAACTGTGGGCTCGCATGATTCTGTATAACTTCTGCTCGATTATAACCGCAAGTGTTACAATTGACAAGAAAGATTGTAAGCGTATTTATATCGTGAATTTCTCCATGGCCACCAGTATCTGCAGACACTTTTTACGGCAGAAAGAAGGTGACCCGCCCATTGACATTGCTGGCAATATCGCCAGGCACTTATCTATGGTACGAGAGGAAAGACATTTTATACGGAAGAAACGTTTCCAACTCCCTGCATCGTATAACTACCGCTTCGGATAAGACGATTGCACATATACAATACGTTATGTCAGGCAGACATGAAATCTGTCTGTTTGCCATGCCCTAAAATATTTAAATTCATCATTTTCGGGCATGTGTGCCATAGAATTCCTGTTGTCATTAGATTCGAGGCTCTTGATTCCCGGAATCCTTGTTTGGGTAGTCAGCTTAACTAAACGACATTGCTTCACCCCCTTAAGTCTGTCCGAAAACATGTTTCCCCGCTTCTTCGGGCACAGCATGTAATAGTTCAGGTTCTTCCGAAACACCATATGTTGTGAAATCGTAAAGACCGTTTTTAGTTTTAGGACAGTCTGCCCTCGTTTTTCTGCTTGTCTGATTATCCTTTTACCCACCTGGATCATAGCTTTCCCGCCCGAATCAGAACATGCTTCTTTTTTATCCGCCTGAATCATAGCGTATTTTTACGTTCCCTTATTTTCTCATCCTGACGGCCTGATACTTTTTACTTGCCGTTCTTATATTGTCATATTGTATTTTATTGCGTTCTTATTGTCAATTGCTGTTTTCCGCCGTATTCATTTTCAGATTCTGTTAAGTCATGCAATCTCAGTACATTTTTGTCAGGATTCCTCTAAACTCCGTATACTTTTGAATTCCTGTTGTATAGTTTCGTAAAAAAGTATATTC
>JAJBUA010000089.1 GCA_020860565.1 Clostridiales bacterium | reverse complement strand
TACAGGTAAATCCACGAAACTGCAAATCGGAGGTCATTACATATTGTCTAAGCGCGAGCGGTCCTCGGAGGATATGTTTCTTCCTCAGGAACGGATGGTTTATCAATAAATAATATAGAGGAATAGTTATGATCGACCCAACAAAACACCGCCAGCTGCAGGAACTGAATATCGTCCAGCTCTGCACCCGCGTGCTCACCAACGCCCGCAGCGAGCTCTACCTGAACATGCGCTATCTGGATGTGTCGCTCAGCAGCCTTGGCTTTGAATACGATCCCGCCTGCCGCTCTCTGGGTACAGACGGCTACGTGATCTACTATAACTCCGACTATCTGGCCGCAATCTACCGGCAGAGCCGCATCAAAGTAAACCGCGCTTATCTGCATATGGTGCTTCACTGCCTCTTTACCCATATGGATACCCGCGGCAAACGAGAAGAAACACTGTGGAATCTGTCGTGCGATATCGCAGTCGAGTCAGTGATCGACGGACTGTATCTGCGGTGCGTTCATGAGCCGCCGTCCATGTTCCGCCGGGACTGGTATCTGCGGTTTCAGAAGCGCCTGAAAGTGCTGAATGCCGAGGGCGTCTACCGGGCGTTGCGAGAAATGGCTCTCGATCCAAGGATGCTGGAACGGCTGGCCGCGGATTTTTGCATCGACGATCATCAGTACTGGACATTGCCTGAAGATTCGCCAAAGACCGAGATTGCCCGGCAGAATCAATGGAAAGACAACCGGGAAAAGATGCAGACAGAGATGGAGACGCTCGGCACACAGCAGGAGGAGGACGCGAGGAGCTTTCTGGAGCAGGTTCGCGTGGAGAACCGGGAACGTTACGATTACCGGGGCTTTCTTCGCAAATTCCGGGTCTTACGGGAGGAAATGCAGGTGGATGCGGATTCTTTCGATCCGATTTTCTACACCTTCGGACTGTCCCTGTATGGGAATATGCCGCTGATCGAGCCTCTGGAGTCCAAAGAGGTCAGTCGGATTGAGGATTTTGTAATCGCGATCGACACGTCGATGTCATGTTCCGGCGATCTGGTGAGGAGATTTCTGGAGGAGACTTACGATATCCTCTGTGAGAATGACAGCTATTTTAAAAAGACCAATATCCATATCGTCCAGTGTGATGAGCAGATCCGGCAGGATCAGCTGATTACCAGCAGGGAAGAGATGGAACAATATATGGAAGATTTTACGATCATCGGCCAGGGAGGCACGGATTTTCGCCCGGTCTTTGAGTATGTGAATCAGATGCTCGGCAGAGGGGAATTCCGTAAATTAAAAGGACTTCTGTATTTTACTGACGGCGAAGGCGTCTACCCGGTGAAACGGCCGGTATATGAGACGGCGTTTGTCTTTGTCCGGGATCAGTACACGGACATCTCGGTGCCGCCGTGGGCGATCAAGCTGATCCTGGAGCCGGAGCAGATTACGGAGGACGCCGGAGCCGGCGACGCGGTGAAGATTCATGATTTTCTGCCGGAGCCGGACGCCTGGGGGCATGAGATCGAGCATAATGAGTTTTAGGAGCTGGCGAAAAATAACTCGGGCATTATTTTCCGACAGTTCCTTAGCGGGAAGGACAGAGCATGAATATCAAGCGCGCAAAACAGGAAATTAAAGATACCGTAGAGGTTTATCTGACGAAAGATGAATATGGGGAGTACGTGATTCCCGCGATCCGGCAGCGTCCGATTTTGCTGATCGGGCCGCCCGGTGTGGGCAAGACGCAGATCATGGAGCAGATCTCGCAGGAATGCCAGATCGGGCTGGTAGCGTATACGATTACCCATCACACCCGCCAAAGTGCGGTCGGTTTGCCGTTTATCGAACATAAGCGGTACGGCGGCAGGGAATATGCGGTTACGGAATATACGATGAGTGAGATTGTTGGTTCCGTCTATGATAAGATCGAGCAAAGCGGCATCAAAGAGGGGATTCTCTTTATCGATGAGATTAACTGCGTGTCAGAGACGCTGGCTCCGGCGATGCTGCAGTTTTTGCAGGGCAAGAGCTTTGGCAATCACAAGATCCCGGAAGGCTGGATCATCGTAGCGGCAGGGAATCCGCCGGAATATAATAAATCCGTGCGTGAGTTTGACATTGTCACGCTGGATCGTATCCGCCGGATTGAGATCGAGCCGGATCTGGGTGTGTGGAAGGAATATGCGCTGCAGGCAGAGATCCACCCGGCGATCCGCTCCTATCTGGAGATTCGCAAGGAGCATTTCTGCCGGGTCGAGACGACGGTGGACGGCAGGCTTTTCGCGACGCCGCGTGGCTGGGAGGATCTGTCACAGCTGGTCCGGCTGTATGAGAAACTGGGAAAGGCGGTTGACCGGGATGTGGTCGGCGAGTATATCCAGTTTCCAAAGATTGCCAGGGACTTTGCAAATTATCTGGAGCTTTACCATAAGTATGAGAAGGATTACGAGATCGCGGAGGTCCTGGAGGGGAAGACACTGCCGGAGTCGGCCTTCGATCAGCTGCAGAAGGCGCCGTTTGACGAGCGGGTCAGCGTGGTCGGGCTGCTGTTATCCGGATTAAATGATCGCTTTGGCAAAGTCTGCCGCCGAGAAGAAGAGATGGAGCTGCGCATGGAAAAGCTGCGCGGACTGCACAGAAACGGCGGCTTTGCCGGGTCAGCGGCAGAGACGTATGCGGCGTATGAAGCAATGATCGGCGAGTATCAGGCAGAGCAGAACCGGAAAAAGGAAAATGGTCTGCTGCCGCGTGCTCAGGAACGTCAGGGGAATCGCGTGATCACGGCATTGGAAGAGAATCTGCAGGCATTGCGGCAGTTTGATCCTGCGGACGGCGCCGCGGCATGGGAGCGTCAGCGGGAGCTTTTCGCCGCGGACAGCGACGCCTATGAGGAAGCAGTGGAGACTGCGGGACAGTCACTGGAGTATGCCTTTAACTTTATGGAGGGAGCATTTGCCAACGGTCAGGAGATGGTTCTCTTCGTAACCGAGTTAAATACCGGTTTCTACAGTGTGAAATTCCTGCAGGAATACGAGTGTGAGCGGTATTATAAATATAATGAAAATCTCCTCTTTTCGCGGGAGGAGGACGATCTGAGAGAGGCGTTTGGCGAAGCCGGGATGTAGGGCGCGAAAGAAAGTAATCAGCTGACGCTGTCCGCGCCCGGCGCGGGTGGGCATGAGGCGAAAAGCCGCCTTCTGCCAGGTTGAAATCGTTACATAAAAAAGGAGTCGAGGAAATGACAGAGAACAAAGAATGGAAGAAACTGGGCTTTGGTACGATGCGGTTGCCGTTATTGGACGCAGAAGATCCGACCAGCATCGATTATGAGCAGGTCTGCCGGATGATGGACGCCTATCTGGAACAGGGGTTCCGTTATGTGGATACGGCATATATGTATCATAAATATGAGAGTGAGCGCATGGTTAAGCGCGCATTGACCGACCGATATCCAAGGGATCGTTATGTGCTTGCGGACAAGATGCCGGTCAGCCACCTGAAAGTAGCTGAGGATATGGAACGGATCTTTGAGGAACAGCTGGAAAAATGCGGAGTAGAATATTTTGATTATTACCTGCTTCACAATATCTCACGCACATCCTGGGATACGGTGGAGAGGCTGGACGCCTTTGCCTTTATGAGGCAGAAGAAGGCAGAGGGAAAGATCGGCCGGCTGGGATTTTCCTATCACGCGGACGCGGAGCTGCTGGAAAAGATCTTAAAGGAACATCCGGAGGTAGAGTTTGTGCAGCTGCAGATTAATTATCTGGACTGGGAGAGCGCCTATATCCAGTCGCGGCTGAATTATGAGGTCTGTGTGAAGTATGGCAGGGATGTTATCGTAATGGAGCCGGTCAAGGGCGGCGCGCTGGCGTCGGTACCGCAGGACGCGGAAGCGCTGTTTAAGGAGAAAAATCCGGATCAGTCGGTACCCTCCTGGGCGGTACGTTTCGCAGCCGGTCTTGATCATGTGATTGTCGTGCTTTCCGGTATGTCCAATATGGAGCAGCTGCTGGATAACACCGCTTATATGAAAGATTTTAAACCGCTTTCCGCAGAAGAAAAGGAGATTGTCACAAAGGCAGCTGAGATCATCAATGCGGATATCGCGATCGGATGCACCGGATGCAGTTATTGCGTAGAGGGATGTCCGAAGAACATCGCGATCCCGGAATATTTTGCGCTGTATAATCAGAATAAACGCTATGCGGGCAGGTCCCATGCGGAATCGTACTATCAGAATTACCTGAACCGCCGCGGCCGCGCCGGAGACTGCATTGGCTGCCGTAAGTGCGAACGCATCTGTCCCCAGCACCTGCCGGTGTCGGAGCTGATGAAGGCTGTGTCGGCAGAGTTTGACGGGAAGTAAGAGATTGCGGGCAATAGAAAAAGCTATCTGAAAACAAGTCCTTTCGCGGGTTGCGGATACAGTCTGCGGTATGCTATAATCTCGGTATGATGAAAGAATATATAGTATTTGATCTGGAGTGGAATCAGAGCGCAAATGGAAAGGCGGCTTCTGTGGAAGAACTGCCGTTTGAGATTATTGAGATCGGGGCGGTGAAGCTGGACGGGGAATTTCGGCAGGTGGATCAGTTCCATCGCCTGATCCGTCCGTGCGTGTATCGCCAGATGCATTACGCGATTTCTGAAGTGACACATATGAATATGGGCGAGTTGCGGGAACATGGAGAACAGTTTGTGGACGCGGCCCGTGAGTTTCTGGAGTGGTGCGGTGACAAGGCGGTATATTGCAGCTGGGGATCAATGGATCTGACAGAACTGCAGCGCAATATGCGTTATTTTGGCATGGAAAATCCGTTCCCGTGGCCCCTGCTTTATTATGATGTGCAGAAATTATATGGGCTGATATCGCCGGAGCGGGAGAGAGTTTCACTGGACAGCGCGGTTGTAGAACTGGGGATCCCGCAGGACCGGCCGTTTCACCGGGCCTCGGATGACGCCTTTTATACCGGGAAGGTACTGCAGGCGATTGCCGGGATGAATTTGTGGGAGAAGCTGGAGCATTTCCTGTCGGTGGATTATTACCGGCTGCCGGCGGACCGCAGGGAGGAGATCCAGCTGGTATTTCCGGGCTATTCCAAGTTCGTGTCGCAGGTATTTGACAGTAAGGAAGAAGCGCTGAAGGATCGCCGCGTTGCGGAGATGCGCTGTTATGAGTGCGGGCGGGCGCTGAGAAAGAAGGTGCGCTGGTTTTCGCCCAATCAGAAGATCTACTATGCGCTTGCGATCTGCCCGGAGCATGGCAGCCTGAAAGGAAAGATCCGCATGAAGCATCTGGCGGATCAGAAGGTATTTGCTGTTAAAACGTTAAAGCTGACGGATGAGGATGGAGCTCAGAAGATCCGTGAGCGCCGGGAAGCGGTCAGCCGCAAGCGTGCTGTCCGCAACCGGGCGAAACATCATAAATCATAAGTCTTTATAGCTTTTGTGGTCGAGAAATGAAGGATGCTTTTTCGGCTTTTTTGCCGGACGGTTCGCGTTGGATATCGTGCCGGTGGTTCGTTTTTCCTGCATCAGCAGATCAAAGTCCGAGGGGGACATTCCGATGTCGTGCAGGCGTTCCATCCTGCGGTTGTGTCGGGATACCCGCTCGGATTCTTCTTTTTTCTCTGTGCGGTATTTCAGATAAACGGCTGCGGCAATGATGGCTGCGAGCGCTGCCAGAATACCGATCACCTCAAATACGCGCGTCGGGATATGGATCGATGGCAGGACGATATGGAAACGTGATGACCGGGCATCGGAATCATCGCTGGCTGCGGTATCGTCGGTCAGCGGCAGAGCTGCGTCGGCAATCTCCGGGACCCAGGTCTGGGCATGGCTTTCCTTAAGTAGCAGGTAACTGGAACCGACAGCATGGTCTCCATAATAATAAGAGATCTGTGCCACTGCGGTTTCCGGAGTCTGGGCAGGCAGTTCATAAGTAATCGATGAGGAAACATCGGAACCATCCGCATCGACAGGGAGGATGGCCGCAGAGTCATCTTCGAGACTGAGAACGGATAAATCCGTGGTCGGCAGCCCGGCGATGGTCATGTCATTTTCCACGGAAGCATAGGTGCTGTCGATGTCAGACACAGGAACAGATTTGAAGTTTTTAAAACCGAAATTCAGCAGTGTGCGGGTATCGGTATAGTGAGTCTGGTGTCCGTTTAAAACAACGGAAATCAGTTTCATGCCGTCGCGCTCTGCGCAGGTCACCAGAGTATTTCCCGCCAGAGAGGTATAGCCGGTCTTGCCGCCGACGATGCCGGGATAATACAGGGAAGAATTCTTTTTGAGCATCCGGTGGCCGGGATAGATGCGCAGCCCGTCAGGGTTGCGTTTGGTGGCCGGAAGGTCATGATAGAGTGTGGAATCAATCTCTGTAAAAGTCTCATTCTGAAAGGCTGCCTGTGCGATCAGCGCCATGTCATAGGCAGAGGTGTAATGCGCCGGGTCGTTTAAGCCGCTGGGGTTATTGAAATGAGAGTCCACACAGCCAAGGGATTGCGCTTTTTCATTCATCATATCCGCAAAGGCACTGATGGATCCGGCTGTGTGCTCGGCGAGAGCATTGGCAGCCTCGTTGGCCGACTTTAAGAGCATGGCATAGAGACACTCCCGGACAGTCAGTTCATCGCCGACGTCCAGAGCCGCGCTGCTGCTCCCGGCTTCTACGTTAAAAACCGCGTCATGGGAAAAGACCACCGTATCGTCGAGATCACAGTTTTCAATCACAATAAGAGCCGTCAGGATCTTGGTAATACTGGCGGGGTAATAAGTATTATGAATATTTTTCTCATACAGCACCGTACCGGTGCCGGCTTCCATCAGAATGCCGCCTTCTGCGGAGATCTCGACCGCTTCCGGCCAGGCGTCCGCCGCATATACGGGCACTGCTGTCAGCCGTACAGCCAGAATCAGAGTGCAGAAGTACCATAAGAATCGCTGATATTTTTTCATGATGTTATTTTAGCCGTTTGCGGGGGGAATGTCCATACCTTGGCTGAATTTTAAGAAATCTGCGTGCCCGCGCGGCTCGCGCTTGCAATTCCCTGTTAAATCAGATAGAATAAGATCATAAAAGCATCGATTCAGGATAAGATAATCTAAGACGTGGAGGGTAAAATTATGGCATTTCCTGAGGGATTTTTGTGGGGCGGCGCGGTAGCGGCCAATCAGCTGGAAGGCGCATGGGATGTAGACGGCAAGGGACCGTCGGTGTCAGATATGTGTACAAATGGCACGCATACCACACCGAAGCGTATCACGACGACAATCGAACCGGACACGCTGTATCCGTCTCATGAGGCGATTGACTTTTATCATCATTATGAGGAGGATATCGCGCTTTTTGCGGAGATGGGATTTAAGGCATTCCGGACGTCCATCAACTGGACAAGGATTTTTCCGACCGGCGAGGAAGAAGAGCCAAATGAAAAGGGGCTGGAATTCTATGACAGAGTCTTTGACTGCTGTAAAAAGTACGGGATGGAGCCGCTGGTGACGATCAGCCATTATGAGATGCCGTATGCGCTGGTAGAAAAATATAACGGCTGGGCAGGACGCGAGTGCATTGAACTGTTTGAGAAATACTGCAAGGTCATTTTTGAACGTTATAAGGATAAAGTAAAATACTGGCTGACCTTCAACGAGATCAACTGCGGACTGATGAATATTGGCGCGATTACGTCGATCAGTACGGTCCGCGGCTATAATGGTTCCGTGATGGACTGCGAAGTCAGTGATCAGGTGCGTTTCCAGGCGCTGCATCATCAGTTTGTGGCGAGCGCGCGTGTGATCCGTTACGCGCATCAGAATTATCCGGAATTTCTGATGGGCAATATGATCGCGTTTATTACGACTTATCCATACACCTGCAATCCGGACGATATGATCGAGGCGCAGAAGAAGATGCAGATGAATAACTGGTTCTGCTCGGATGTCCATGTGCGCGGCGAATATCCGTATTATGCGCAGCGTTACTGGGATGAGCATGGAGTGAAGATCCAGATGGAGCCAGGGGATCTGGAGGATCTCGCGGAAGGGACGATTGATTTCTATACGTTCAGCTATTATATGTCCAACTGCACATCCACCGATCCGAAGCTGCAGGGCACGTCCGGAAACCTGACCGATGGTGTGAAAAATCCCTATCTGCCGGCGTCTGACTGGGGTTGGCAGATCGATCCGAAAGGGCTGCGCTGGACGTTAAATGAGATTTACAGCCGTTATCAGATCCCGATGATGGTTGTGGAAAACGGCCTTGGAGCGAGAGATGTCGTAGAGGCGGACGGTTCGATCCATGACAGTTACCGGATTGACTATCTGCGTCAGCATATTCGCGAGATGGGCGAGGCGATCAAAGACGGCGTGGATCTGATCGGATATATGCCATGGGGCTGCATCGACCTGGTGAGCGCGTCTACTGGCGAGATGGCGAAGCGATATGGATTTATCTATGTCAATAAATTTGACGACGGAACCGGCGACCTTTCGAGACAGAAGAAGGATTCTTTTGAGTGGTATAAGAAAGTGATTGCGACAAACGGAGAAGATCTCGATTAGGTTACGGATTTCCAGAAAAAGAATAACTGCGAATATTTTCAGAATGCGGGGGATTTTAAAAAGGAGGTTTGCAGATGGAAAAGGAATTATATGATCAGATGGACTGGGCGGCGATCGAGGAGATCGTCTACTCGGAGTCGGCAGAGCCCAAAAATATCCTGGGACCGCGCATGATTGACAGCGGGATGCTGGTGCAGGCGTATCTGCCGGGGGCAGAGAAAGCGGCGGTTAAACTGACGTCCACAGGAAAAGAATATCCGATGGAGTTGGCGGATGAGAGCGGATTTTTTGCGGTGATCATTCCGGGCAAGAGGAAAAGGGCGTATGTACTCACCGTGGATTACGGCGACGGTCAAACGGTGGAAACCGCAGATCCGTATAGTTTTGGTTCGATCTATAAGGAAGCGGATCTGAAGAAATTCGCGGCCGGCATTTATTATGACGTTTATAAAAAGATGGGCGCCCATCGGATGACGCTGGACGGCGCGGAGGGAGTTTCCTTCTCCGTATGGGCTCCCTGTGCGATGCGTGTCAGCGTGGTTGGCGACTTTAACCAGTGGGACGGCAGACGCCACCAGATGAACCGGATCGGCGATTCGGGCGTTTTTGAACTGTTTATTCCCGGGCTGACCGAGGGAACCGTATATAAGTACGAGATTAAGACCCGCAAGGCAGAGCCGATGTTAAAGGCGGATCCGTATGCGAATTACGCGGAGCTTCGCCCGAATACCGCATCGATTGTCTGGGATATTGACAAGTTTGCCTGGTCCGATGACAAATGGATGACGCAGCGGCGCAAGATCACGAAAAAGGAGCCGATGTCGATCTATGAGCTGCATCTGGGTTCCTGGATGCGCAAGTCCCTGGAGGTTACCGAAGACGGAAAAGAGATCGTGGGCTCTGAGTTCTACAATTACCGCGAGATCGCACCGAAGCTGGCGGATTATGTAAAAGAGATGGGCTATACCCATGTAGAGCTGCTGCCGGTGATGGAGCATCCGCTGGACGCTTCCTGGGGCTATCAGGTGACCGGTTACTATGCGCCGACCAGCCGTTACGGGACTCCAGATGATTTTAAATATTTTATGGATTATATGCATGGACAGGGGATCGGCGTGATCCTGGACTGGGTGCCGGCACATTTCCCGCGTGATTCTCACGGGCTGGCGGCATTTGACGGCACGCATGTCTATGAGCATGCGGATCCGAGACAGGGTTCGCATCCGCACTGGGGGACGCTGATTTATAACTATGGACGTCCGCAGGTGTCCAATTTCCTGATTGCGAACGCCCTTTTCTGGGCGGAGGAATATCACGCGGATGCAATTCGCATGGACGCAGTGGCGTCGATGCTGTATCTGGATTATGGCAAAAACGAGGGCGAGTGGATCCCCAATATCTATGGCGGCCACGATAATCTGGAAGCCGTGGAGTTCTTAAAGCATCTGAACTCCATCTTTAAGGGACGTAAGGACGGCGCACTGCTGATCGCGGAAGAATCTACGGCCTGGCCGATGATCACCGGCGATGTCAAGGACAACGGCCTGGGATTTGACTATAAGTGGAATATGGGCTGGATGAATGACTTCACCAAGTATCTGAAGACTGATCCTTATTTCCGTAATTATAATTACGGAGAGCTGACATTCAGTATGCTGTATGCCTACAGTGAAGACTTTATCCTGGTATTTTCCCATGATGAAGTCGTGCACGGAAAGGCGTCGATGCTGTGCAAGATGCCGGGCGAGACTTACGAAGAAAAGGCAAATAACCTTCGTACCGCTTATGGTTTCATGTACGGGCATCCGGGCAAGAAGCTTCTGTTCATGGGACAGGAATTCGGACAGGTATCCGAGTGGAATGAAAATGTGGAGCTGCCGTGGGATATCCTGCAGTATCCGGTGCATAAGACAACGCAGGATTACGTCAAGGCACTCAACAAACTCTACCGGACACAGCCCGCGCTGTATGAGAAGGACTTTGAGCCGGAGGGATTCCGTTGGATCAACTGTTCAGACAGCGCTAACAATATCGTGTCCTTTGTGCGTATGACAGACAAGCCGGAGGAGACGCTGCTCTTTATCTGTAACTTTGCGCCGGTGGAGCATGAGGAATTCCGCGTGGGCGTTCCTTTCCATGGCAAGTACAAAGAGATCCTTAACAGCGATGATGTGAAGTTTGGCGGCAGCGGCAAGGGTAATCCGCGCGTCAAGACCAGCAAGGACATCGAGTGGGACGAGAGAGAGGAATCGATCCTGATCGACCTGCCGCCGATGGCGACGGTGATCTTCTCCTGCACGCCGGTCGAGGCGCCGAAAAAGAAGGTAACCGCGGAGAAGACAGCAGCTGCAGATAAGAAGCCTGCCGCTAAGAAGAAAGCGGCGGAAGAGAAGTCTGCGGCAGCGGGAAGGAAGAAAGCGGAAGCAGAGAAGGATGCAGCTGCGGAGACGAAGAAATCTGCAGCCGGAAAGTCTGCGGAAGCGGAAAAGAAGAAACCGACAGCCAGAAAAGCCACAGCTGCAGAAAAGAAAGCGCCGACGGCGAAAAAGGCCGCAGCTACGCCTGAGAAAAAGGATGCGTCGGCAGCTGAAGAAACAAAAGAAGTTTAAATTTGCGAAAATAGTAATAGACAGGAATATGAAAAACAGCTCCCCGGCAGGCGGAGCTGTTTTTCATGCGTAGAAGCGTGGGGAAGAGTTATCCGGCTGAGGCCGGGCACGGGAGGAAATCACTCTGATTTATTACGGATATTTCGTGACAATCAAGAACCACAATGTATAAATTGTGAAAGAAACATAAGAAAAACTGTGAAAATGTTTGACTTTTCAAATATCTTCACCTATAATAAAAAAAGTCTTGAGAATCGCGCAAAAAAGTACTATAATGTGCGAGACAGGCAACGCTCAATGACGATACGTTCCGTTCATTGAGGCGCTGCCTGTTTTTTTATATAATCAGGAAAAGAAGTTTCCTGTTGTATAAAGTCAAGATGTTCATCACGGCGTAGGCCATGTGGGGAGATATGATTCTGAGCCGTGACCAAATTTTTTAAGAGGAGGACATAATTATGAGTGGAGAGAAGAAAAAGGGCGGCGGAGCCCTGCTTGGCGCAGCGTTTCTGATGGCGACATCAGCGATCGGACCTGGATTTCTGACGCAGACAGCGACTTTTACGGGTACGCAGAAAGCAAGCTTTGGCTTTGTTATTCTGGTTTCGATTATTCTGGCGGCGATTGCGCAGATTAATATCTGGCGGGTGCTTTGCGTGACCGGTTACCGCGGACAGGATGTGGCGAATAAGCTGCTTCCGGGTCTGGGATATTTTGTAGCGTTCATGGTAGCGCTCGGCGGTCTGGTATTTAATATCGGTAATGTCGGCGGAGGCGCCCTTGGATTTAACGTGCTTTTGGGACTTCCCAACTCGGTCGGCTGTGCACTGGCGGCGATTATCGCAATCGCGGTTTTTGTGGTAAAGAACGCGAAGTCGGCGATGGATACACTGGTTAAGGTGCTGGGCGGCATCATGATCGTGGTCATTTTTGGTATTATTATTGTAGTAAAGCCGCCGATGGGCGACGCACTGAAAAATACATTCGCTCCGGAGTACGGCGCGTATAATCTGATCCCGGCGATTATTACTTTGCTGGGCGGCACGGTCGGCGGATATATCACATTCTCCGGCGCACATCGTCTGATTGATGCCGGTATTACCGGGGAGGAAAATCTGGGAGAGATTACCAAGAGTTCACTGATGGGCATGTTGATCGCAACAGTTGTACGTATCTTCCTCTTCCTTGCGGTATTGGGAGTTGTTGTAAATCTCGCGGATGGCGTGACATTGGATTCGTCCAATCCGGCGGCAGATGCATTCCGTCTGGGAGCAGGCGAGATCGGATATCGTTTCGCGGGTCTGGTATTGCTGTGCGCGGCGATTACCTCGATCATCGGCGCGGCTTATACGTCGGTATCCTTCTTAAAGACCTTCCATCCGGCGATCGCGGAGAATGAAAATAAGGTCATCATCGCCTTTATCGCAGTATCTGCGGTCATCATGATCGCGATTGGTCAGCCGGCTCTGCTGCTGGTACTTGCCGGCGCGTTCAACGGCCTGATCCTGCCGATCACATTGGGTATCTGTCTGATTGCCTCACAGAAGAAGTCGATCATGGGTGAGAGCTATCATCATCCGACAGTTCTGCTGATTCTGGGTGTTATCGTGGTAGTGATTTCCGCTTATCTGGGAATTACAACATTTATGAGCCAGATGAGCAAGCTGCTCATATAAATGAGCAGAATTGCAGGAAAAAAAGCTGGAAACATAATGAATTAAGAAAATAACTGATAACAGGTAACAAGGAGAACTGGCAAAGGTGCGCTCGGATCAGAGAGGCACCTTTGCTTATAGGCATTATAATCGAGTAGGAGGCGGTTTTTGCCTCATACTCGCCGCGCGGGGCGCGTCCAGCGCCAGCTGGAATATTTCATTGTGCGTCCCTGCGTATAACAGAAAGGAGACCGGCCGCAGTTTATGCAGAATATTAAAATTTTGACGGCGGGGGATTCCTCTCTTCTGATCGA
The DNA here is from genome assembly GCA_020860565.1 of Clostridiales bacterium. Taxonomy (GTDB): domain Bacteria; phylum Bacillota; class Clostridia; order Lachnospirales; family Lachnospiraceae; genus Brotaphodocola. The sequence goes on along the minus strand of JAJBUA010000089.1, from coordinate 4,448 downwards.
ATTTGGCAGTGAGATCAGCCCGGAGATTAACCGTAAGATCGCGGGGACCGTACAGCTGATGAGGGAACAGCATATTGAGGGGATTGTCGATACGATTCCGACCTATTGTTCCCTGCTGATCAATTATGATCCGCGGGTGATCCGCTATGAAGAGATGAAAAACCGCCTGGAGGCGCTGCTTCGCCTGGATATTAAGCTGGATTCGGGGAATCGGACCATCGTGGAGATCCCGGTATGTTATGGGGGAGAATTTGGCCCGGATATGGCTTTTATCGCGGAACACGCAGGGCTTTCCGAACAGGAAGTGATCAAGATCCATTCTTCAAAGGATTATCTGATCTATATGCTTGGATTTTTACCGGGATTTACTTATCTGGGGGGACTGGATGAGCGGATCTTTACGCCGCGTCTTGCGAATCCGAGACTGGAGATCCCGGCGGGCAGCGTTGGGATCGGCGGCTCACAGACCGGGATTTATCCCATGGATTCTCCGGGCGGCTGGCAGCTGATGGGTAAGACTCCGGTAAAGACCTATGATCCGAACCGCAAGGAGCCGATCCTGGTGGAAGCGGGCCAGTATATCCGTTTCGTGCCGATTGACCGGGCGGAGTATGACCGGATCCGGGACTTGGTGGAGCGCGGGGAATATGAATGCGTGATCCACAGGGAGGTGTGATATGGGGATTCGTATCTTAAAAGCAGGGATGCTGACCACAGTGCAGGATCTGGGGCGCAATGGCTATCAGAGTCAGGGCTTTCCGGTCTCCGGCGTGATGGATCACCGTTCCTTTATGATAGCCAATCTGCTGGTTGACAATCCGGAAAATGAGGCAGTTCTGGAATTTACCCTGATCGGTCCGACGCTTGAGTTTACGGCGGATACGATTATTGCGATTACCGGCGGGGATTTCCAGCCGCAGTTAAATGGCAAACCGGCGCCGATGTATACGGCGATCTATATTCATAAAGGTGATACGCTCAAATTTGGCAGCGCCCGTACAGGCAGCCGGGGATATATTTCTTTCTCAAGCTATCTGCAGATCCCGGTTGTGATGGGCAGCCGCTGTACCAATATGAAGGCATCGATCGGAGGTTTTAAGGGAAGGAAGCTGCAGGATGGCGACTATATCGGATTTCGCATTAAGCGCCGTTATCTCCCGTTTTTCCTTTCCCGTAAGCTCGAACTGGATGAGTTCGATCAGGAGGAAGCGACTCTTCGTGTTGTGATGGGTCCTCAGGATAAGAAATTTACCAAAGAAGGGATCGCGACATTTTTAAACAGCGAATACACCGTGACCAGTGAATTCGATCGTATGGGCTGCCGTCTGGAGGGACCTTATATCGCGTCAAAGGACGGATCGGATATTATTTCGGATGGGATCTGTATGGGTTCGATTCAGGTGCCGTCTCATGGAAAACCGATCATCCTGCTTTCTGACCGTCAGACAACCGGCGGGTATGCCAAGATCGCGACAGTCGCAACAGTGGATATCCCCAAGCTGGTGCAGCGCAAGACGGATCACAAGATCCGCTTCAAGGCGATCACGGTGCAGGAAGCGCAGGATTTGTATTTAAAGGAAATCAAAGAATTGAATAAAATGAGAAAGCAGATACATCGCCCGTGTAAAGAGGTGCTGGAATGCCGCCAGACCGCGCGCAGAGTGCGGCGGCTGTTTGAAGCGTAGGATGGAAAGGAGCGTTTTATGATGGATTTGGAGAAGATCGCGGCGCTGGTGAAGATTGTTGAGGACTCCGCACTGCAGGAATTTATCTATAAAGATGAAAATGTAAAGATTGTATTGAATAAGCGGGAAAATGCCCCGGTGATTGCGGCAGGCGGGATGCCGATGGCTCCGATGGGACCGGCCCCGATGGGCAGTCCGGCTCCGGCGGCAGAGGCGTCTGCAGAGGAAGAAGAATCCTGCTTTATCACATCTCCGATTGTAGGAACCTTCTATAGCGCGTCCGCGCCGGACGTACCGGCGTATGTCCGTGTTGGCGACCGCGTGAAGGAAGGTCAGACGGTGTGTATCCTGGAGGCGATGAAGCTGATGAATGAGATTCAGTGTGAATTTGACTGTGAGATCGAGGCGGTACTGGTGAGCAATGAGCAGAAGGTCGAATATGGCCAGCCGTTGTTCCGTGTGAAAAAACTGTAGTTATTGGAAGGGGAGATTGCAGCGATGATTCACAAAGTATTGATTGCCAACCGGGGAGAGATTGCGGTACGTATTATCCGCGCCTGCCGCAATATGGGGATCCAAAGCGTGGCGGTCTATTCGAGGGAGGATGAGAAAAGTCTCCATGTGCAGCTGGCTGATCAGCGAGTCTGCATCGGGGAGGGCCCTGCGAAATACAGTTATCTGGATATGGACCGGATCATTTCGGCGGCATTGATTGTCGAGGCGGACGCGATTCATCCGGGATTTGGTTTTTTATCGGAAAACAGCACGTTTGTGCGCAAATGTAAGGAAAACGGACTGATCTTCATTGGTCCGGACGCGGATGTCATTGACCGTATGGGCAACAAGTCCGCGGCACGTAAGACGATGATGGATGCGGGAGTGCCGGTCGTGCCGGGGACGAAGGAGCCGGTGTATGACGCGAAGGTCGGGCTGAAGCTGGCACGCGAGATCGGCTATCCGGTGATGATCAAGGCGTCCTCCGGCGGCGGCGGCAAAGGCATGCGCATGGCGGAGCGGGAGGAGGACTTCGAGGAGCAGTTTAACGTGGCTCAGCGGGAGTCTGCGAACGCGTTTGGCGACGACACGATGTATATTGAGCGGTTCGTGGTCAATCCGCGGCATGTTGAGATCCAGATCATGGCGGATTCTCATGGCAATGTGGTCGCGCTGGGAGACCGTGACTGTTCGGTGCAGCGCAATCACCAGAAGCTGATCGAGGAGTCTCCGTCTCCGGCGATTGATGACGCGACGCGGGCTAAGATGAATGAATACGCAATTCTCGCGGCAAAGACCGTCGGCTATACCAACGCGGGTACGATCGAATTTATCGTAAGCCAGCAGGGCGAGTTCTTCTTTATGGAGATGAACACCCGGATTCAGGTAGAGCATGGCGTGACTGAGATGGTTACGGGAACGGACCTGATCATCGAACAGATCCGGGTAGCGGACGGGCTGGAGCTGAGTTTCACACAGGAAGAGGTAAAACCGCGCGGCCACGCGATCGAGTGCCGGATCAACGCGGAGATCCAGGCGTTAAATTTCATGCCGAGTCCGGGAGTGGTGCAGTCGATCCATCTGCCGGCAGGAAACGGAGTCCGTGTGGATACTGGTCTTTACAGCGGTTATCGTATCCCGTCCGAATATGATTCGATGATCGCTAAGGTGATTGTCCATGCACCGGACCGCGATGCGGCGATCCGCAAGATGCGCACGGCGCTGGATGAGATGGTGATTATCGGCGTGGAGACCAATCTGGATTTTCAGTATCAGATCATGAACCATCCGATTTTCTGTAAGGGAAAGGCGGATACCGGGTTTATTGAGGCGTTTATGAAACCGTCGCGAAGGGCGGAGAAGACGTCAGAGTGAGGAGGAAAAATTACATATGTATCGGGTAGATTTAAACAGCGACCTCGGTGAGAGCTTTGGCAATTACAAGATCGGCATGGATGAGCAGATCATCCCGTTGGTAACGTCAGCGAACGTCGCCTGTGGTTATCACGCTTCCGATCCGGTCGTGATGGCAAAGACGATCACAACGGCAAAGGCGGCAGGCATCCGTGTGGGCGCGCATCCGGGATTTCCGGATCTGATGGGCTTTGGCCGCAGAAATATGGCGGTTTCGCCGGCGGAGGCAAAGGCATATGTGTTATATCAGCTGGGAGCGCTGGAGGCGTTCTGCCATAGTAACGGAGTAAAGATGCAGCATGTGAAGCCTCATGGGGCTCTTTATAATATGGCAGCGAAGGATTATGCTCTGTCAACGGCGATCTGTGAGGCGGTCAAAGAGTTTAATCCGGACCTCATCGTTCTTGGTTTGTACGGAGGAGAGATGGTGCGTGCGGCAAAGGATCTGGGATTGCGGGCAGCAATGGAGGTCTTTGCAGATCGTGCGTACGAGGAGGATGGGTCACTGGTAAACCGCCGCAAAGAAGGCGCGATGATTACGGATGAAGAGGAAGCGATCAGCCGCGTCGTCCGCATGATCCGGGAGCAGAAAGTGACCGCGATCACCGGAAAAGACATCCCGATTCAGGCAGATTCCGTATGCGTGCATGGAGACGGAGCGAAGGCGCTGGCATTTGTGGCGAAGATCAGAGAGACGCTTGTGAAAGAAGAGATTGAGATCTGTCCGCTGGATGAGATTGTGTAGTTTATCATAATTGAATTTTGTGCCGGATATATAGCAGAAGTAGAAAAATATCCGAAAAGAGTAGCTATCCTATAAATTTTATGTTAAGATAAAACTGAATTGTTCCATAC
>JAJBUA010000107.1 GCA_020860565.1 Clostridiales bacterium | reverse complement strand
GTTTTTCAGGGATTCTCACCTCTTTTAAAATTCTCAAGTGTCGAAGACGGGATTAAATGATTATCACAGAATGAGAGAAAAGTCAATGAAAAGTAGTGAGAACCGAATAAAATTTGCTTTTTTTATGGCTTTGTGATAGCATGAATTGCATGAGCGTGAAGCAGGGATAAGTGAGATAGAAAATCTTTGATTTTCGTAATCGTACTTATGCTTTGCAGCAATTCGTGGCATCACCAGATTCAGAAAGTCAGGAATCAATCAGGAGGGCATTTAGATGGCAGGAGCGGATATCGGTTTTATACATCTGGGAATCACTATTCAGCATTTAAGAAACAGCATTTCGATCTTTGGCTTTCGAATCGCTTTTTACGGGATCATTATCGGCTGCGGGATGCTGGCAGGCATCGCGCTGATTCAGAGCGACGCGAAGCGGAGGGGACAGGATCCGGATACGTACCTGGATTTGGCCCTGTATGATATTATTTTTGCGATTATTGGCGCGAGGCTGTATTATGTGATCTTTCAGTGGGAATATTATAAGGACAATCTGCTTCAGATTTTCAATCTGCGTGCGGGCGGCCTCGCGATTTACGGAGGGATTCTGGCAGGTATCCTTACGACGATTATCTTCTGCAGGATTCGTAAGCTGAATTTTTTCTCCGTTGCGGATACCGTTGTGCTGGGACTGGTGACCGGCCAGATGATCGGCCGGTGGGGAAATTTCTTTAACTGTGAGGCGTTCGGTGGTTATACGGACAATCTTTTTGCGATGAGGATCCGTACGGCTCTGGTTAATCCCAATATGCTGAATGCGGATATCCTGGCGCATCAGATCGTGGAAGACGGGATTGAATACATTCAGGTCCATCCGACCTTTTTATATGAGTCCTGCTGGAATCTGTGCCTGCTGATTTTCCTGCTCTGGTACCGCAGATGGAAATCCTTTGACGGGGAGATCCTGTGTATGTACTTTTTCGGGTATGGAATGGGGCGTTACTGGATCGAGGGGCTTCGTTCGGATCAGCTGATTCTGTTTGGAACCGGGATACCGGTGTCGCAGGCCCTGTCCCTGCTTCTGATGATGATCGGAGGCGCGGCGATCATGTACCATCGTGGGAAGGCGGCGCGTGAGAAGCGGCGGCGTTAAGGGTTTAAGGATGGAAGCCGGTATGACGGCCGCGATGCGGAAGACCGGAGGACATTCCGGGACTCTGTCGGAGCCTATATCTTGTGGACGAAAATATGTTTGCACAACATCTGGAGACGATTGAAAATCCATTTTCAGCCGTCTCTTTTTTTGCGTTTTTTTTGTGAAAAATTCCTTGCCATTTCATGACGAATGTACTAAAATAATGCTACCAGGTGGTGGAAAGTGGTTCAAAGTGGTTTTTAATGGAAGAAGAGTGGGCAACAGGGTAACGGGTGATAAAAATGTTCATGGGCGAGTATAATCACACAGTGGATGCCAAGGGACGTCTGATCGTTCCTTCTAAGTTCAGGGAACAGCTTGGAGACGAATTTGTAGTGACAAAAGGACTCGACGGCTGTTTATTCGTCTACGAAAATACCGAATGGAAAGCCCTGGAAGAAAAACTCCACTCACTCCCACTGACCAACGCCAACGCAAGAAAGTTTACGCGGTTTTTCCTCGCGGGAGCAACTTCATGCGAGGTTGACCGGCAGGGCAGGATCCTGCTGCCGGCTGTGCTGCGTCAGTTCGCAAAGATCGAGAAAGATGTCGTGCTTGTCGGGGTCGGCAGCCGCATCGAGATCTGGAGCAGTGAGAACTGGCGGGCGGCCAATACCTACGATGATATGGAAGAAATCGCGGAAAACATGGAAGGTCTTGGCATATGATGTTCGAACACAAATCGGTTCTGCTTGAAGAAACCGTAGACAGCCTGCAGGTTCGCGCCGGCGGCGTCTATGTGGATGGGACACTGGGAGGAGGCGGACATGCCTTCGAGGTGTTAAGAAGGCTGAACGGCACCGGACGGCTGATCGGGATCGATCAGGACGCAGACGCGGTTGCCGCCGCGGCAGAACGGCTGGCCGTATATGGCGGACAGGTTCAGATTGTGCGCAGCAATTATGTCAGGATCGCTGAGATTCTGGATTCTCTGGGGATCACAAAAGTGGATGGGATTTATCTGGATCTGGGGGTTTCCTCTTATCAGCTGGATCATGCGGAACGGGGATTTACCTATCGGGAGGACGCACCGCTGGATATGCGGATGGACCAGAGGAATCCAAAGACAGCAGCGGACATTGTCAATACGTATGAGGAAGCGGATTTATATCGTATCATCCGTGATTATGGAGAGGACCGCTTCGCGAAAAATATTGCCAGGCATATCGTGGCGGCTAGACAGGAAAAGCCAATCGAGACGACAGGGGAACTGACCGACATTATCCGGGCTTCGATCCCGAAGAAGATTCAGGCAACCGGTGGACATCCATCGAAACGGACCTTTCAGGCGATCCGCATTGAGTTGAATCGGGAACTGGAGGTTTTAAACCGCTCGATTGACACAATGATTGACCGTTTGAGCCCGGGAGGACGGCTGAGTATTATTACCTTTCATTCACTGGAGGACCGGATCGTAAAAACCCGGTTCCGTCAAAATGAAAATCCCTGTATCTGCCCGCCGGAGTTTCCGGTATGTACGTGCGGCAGAGTGAGCAGGGGAACTGTGATAACAAGAAAACCGATTCTTCCTTCCGGGGAAGAACTGGAATGGAATAAACGCTCAAAGAGCGCAAAGCTGAGGGTATTTGAAAAAAGGTAGAAAGGTAGGGGGTGGCTGCCATGGCTAAGGGGAGAAGAACAACAGAAAACAGAAATGAAAACTATGACAGCTATATTTACGGCAATACCGTACGCATACGGGAGCCGGAACGCCGCTATGAGGAACAGCCGCGGCAGCGTGAACACACGATGGCTGAGATCCATACGGTGCGGAGGAACCGCGAGAAGGCGCTGCAGATGGATCTGCCGTATGTCATTATTTTATCAGTGGCAATCGCCTGTGTGCTGGTGATCCTTGTCAATTATCTTCATGTGCAGTCTTCCATTAACGCGAAGATCTATCACATAGAAGCTCTGGAGACAGAACTGGAAACGCTCCGAACCGAGAATGATGCTCTCGAAACCCGGATTCATACTAATATTAACCTGGATCGTATTTATCAGATAGCAACGGAAGAACTGGGTATGGTGTATGCCAACCGAAATCAGGTTTTATTGTATGATAAGACGGAAAGCGAGTATGTGAGACAATATGAGAACATCCCAAAATACTGAGCCGGAGCAGGACACAGGGAAAAAGAAAATGTTCAGAAAGTATATGCAGAGAAAGCTGGCGGTTATGTTTATCATAATTACGCTGGCTTTGCTTGCTTTGATATGGGTGATTTACCGGATCGTTGATCAGAATCAGGACAGTTATAACCAGATTGTCCTGTCCCAGCAGCAGTATGACAGCCGTGTGATCCCGTATCGGCGGGGAGATATCGTCGACCGCAACGGCACCTATCTGGCCACCACAGAAAAGGTTTATAACCTGATTCTGGACCCGAGGCAGATCATGACGGACGAGGAAAATTATCTGGAGACGACGATCAGCGCATTGACAGAGGTTTTTGGCTTTGATGCCTCCGAACTCCGCCAGATCATTACGGAAAATCAGGGAAAGGCATATGTCCGTTACACGGAGGGACGACGGCTCTCTTATGATCAGAAGGAAGCGTTTGAGACGCAGCAGGAAACGGTAAATAAAGCAAATGCGGCGGCAAATTCCAAAGCGCGGGTAAGGGGCGTATGGTTTGAGGATGAGTACCGCAGGATCTACCCCAATAATTCGCTGGCGTGTAATGTGATCGGCTTTGCCACCAGTGATGGAGGCGGCGGAAACGGCGGTATCGAAACTTATTATAATGACAGTCTGATCGGGACGAATGGAAGAGAATACGGCTATCTGAACGATGATTCCAATCTGGAGCGCGTCATCAAGAACGCGGTAAACGGCAATACGGTCGTATCGACGATCGATGTGAATATTCAGAGCGTCGTGGAGAAATATATTAATGAGTGGCAGACGGAGGTCGGCTCTGAGCGGACGGCTGTGGTAGTGATGGATCCCAATACGGGAGAAGTTCTGGCGATGGCGAGTGACCAGATGTTTGACCTGAATCATCCACAGGCGGTTTCTGATAAATATACGGATGAGGAAATCCGTGCGATGGGCTTAAAGGAAGCAGTAAATGTCTATAAGAACCATCCGAAGGAGGATGGCAAAGCGACCATTACGCAGGATGAGGTGACGCAATATTTCGAAGAAGACGAGATCCGTTCTTATGGCCTGCAGGTGGCATGGAACCAGGAGTGGAGAAATTTCTGTGTCAGCGACACGTATGAGCCGGGGTCTCCTTCTAAGATATTTACCGTGGCTGCGGCTCTGGAGGAGGGAGTCCTTACGGGAAATGAGAGCTTTTTCTGTGACGGATACCAGGAGGTCGGCGGCTGGAGAATTCGCTGCGTGAACCGTTACGGACATGGTTATCTGACTGTGCAGGAGTCTCTGATGCAGTCCTGTAATGACGCGATGATGCAGATCGCCGCGATGACAGGGCGCAGCAAATTTTCCCATTATCAGAGGTTATTTGGTTTTGGCTCGAAGACCGGTATAGATCTTCCGGGTGAGGCGGATACTTCGAAGCTGATCTATACAGAAGATACGATGAAGCCGTCGGACCTGGCGACAAACTCTTTCGGGCAGAACTATAACTGTACGATGATCCAGATGGCGGCGGCGTATTGTTCCGTCATCAACGGCGGCTCCTACTATGAGCCGCATGTAGTAAAGCAGATTTTAAATGAGCAGGGTTCGGTCATTAAGCGGATCGAGCCGAATCTGGTGCGGGAAACGGTCTCGGAGAGTACCAGTAACTTTATCAAGGAAGCCCTTTTCCGGACAGTCAGCGAGGGTACCGGCAAAGCGGCGGCGGTAGAAGGCTATGATATCGCAGGAAAGACAGGTACCGCTGAAAAGTATCCCCGTGGCCAGGGCAATTATCTGGTATCCTTCTGTGGCTTTGCACCGGCAAATGATCCGGAGGTGCTGGTTTATGTCATTATCGATACTCCTCACGTAGAAGATCAGCCGCACAGCAGTTATGCAAGCGGAGTTTTTGCCAAAATCATGGCAGAGATTCTGCCGTACATGAATATCTTCCCGTCTGCGGACAGCGAAGAGGCAGCGGCGGATACGGCGGGCGTATTGCCGGAGGAGGAAGGAATCTCCGGTAATTCCGGCGCGCTGCCGGAAGAGGAAGTCCCGGAGGAGACCAAAGTGTATGAGACGGATGAGTATGTCGACACAGAGGTCGAGAGTGATACCGGACTGCCGGATAATGTGCTTGCACAGGAAAATGAAAATGTCGTAGAGATTGATCCGTCTTATGAGGGGGATCTGGATTATTCGGATACAGAAGATACCGACAGCAGCGTGAGTGTGAATCCGGAGGACAACTGGGAAGCAGAGGAATCTCGGAACGCGCAGGACGAAGAGATTGTAATCGAAACAGAGGAATAAAAGTTCTATCCGGCTGTTCGTCTCATATATTTTAATGATGGGCATGCGCGGAGCTGTGAATGGAGCATAATCGGACGCGACACAGGAGAAATGTAACCGTTCTTTGTATCCTGCTGTGCCTCTGCATGGTGGGGCTGATGGGCCGGCTGGTGTATCTGATGATGTTTCGTTCGGCGCATTACAGCAGGATGGCGGAGGATCTGCATGAACGGGAACGGACGATCAAGGCCGCGAGAGGAAATATTCTTGATGCGACCGGCCGGAAGATCGCGTCCAACCGCAGTGTCTGTACGATTTCAGTGATTTATAATCAGATCGAAGACCGGGAAACGGTAATTGCCGCGCTCTGCGAGGAGCTTGGTATGGAAGAGGCCGCGGTGCGCAAACGTGTGGAAAAAAGAAGTTCACGCGAGATTATCCGGACCAATGTGGATAAAGAGACCGGAGACCGGATCCGCGCGAGAAAACTGGCGGGCGTGAAAGTGGATGAGGATTATAAGCGTTATTATCCATATGGGTCGCTGGCTTCCCGGGTGCTGGGCTTTACCGGAGGAGATAATCAGGGGATCGTCGGCCTGGAAGTAATGTATGAGCAGATCTTAAAGGGGATCGACGGAAAGATCCTCACGATGACAGATGCGGCGGGAGTAGAGATTGAGAACGCGGCCGAGGACCGGGTAGAGCCGGTCGCGGGCCGGGATCTGGTCATCAGCCTGGATATCAATGTCCAGAAATACTGTGAACAGGCCGCTTATGAGACGATGGAGAGAAAAGGCGCGAAGGGCGTCTCGATCCTCGTCATGAATCCCCAAAACGGCGAGATGCTGGCGATGGCAAGTGTGCCGGAGTTTGACTGCAATGATCCGTTTACACTGAATACGGAGATACCGGCGGGGACCTCTGCGGCCGGGATGCAGGAGCTGTTAAATCAGATGTGGAGAAATCCGGCGATCAATGACACGTATGAGCCGGGCTCGACCTTTAAAATCATAACGGCGGCTGCCGGGCTGGAGGCCGGCGTTGTGACGCTGGAGGATACCTTTTCCTGTCCCGGATACCGCATCGTGGAGGATCGCAGGATCCGCTGCCATAAGGTGGGCGGGCACGGGACGGAGACCTTTCTGGAGGGTGCGATGAACTCGTGCAATCCGGTATTTATTGATGTCGGACAGCGCCTTGGAATTGAGAATTATGTTCATTATTTTGATCAGTTTGGCCTGCGGCAGAAGACCGGTATCGACCTGCCGGGCGAGGCGGCGACGATCATGCATCAAAAAGAAAATATGGGACTTGTGGAGCTGGCAACCGTATCCTTTGGCCAGTCTTTGCAGATCCCGCGGGTGGGGCTGATTACAACGGCGGCGTCGATTATTAACGGAGGCAACCGGATCACGCCGCATTTTGCGGTAAGGACAATCAGCGCGGATGGGAACTCGGTCAGTGAGTTTTCCTGGCCGGTACAAAAAGGAATCGTATCGGAAGAAACAAGCGCTCTGATGCGGACGATTCTGGAGCATGTCGTGTCGGAGGGCAGCGGAAATAAAGCGGCGATTGAGGGATACCGGATCGGCGGCAAGACCGCGACATCCGAGAAGCTGCCGCGGAGTCTGAAAAAATATATTTCGTCGTTTATCGGCTTTGCGCCGGCGGATGATCCGCAGATTATCGCGCTGATTACGATTGACGAACCACAGGGAGTTTATTACGGCGGTACGATCGCCGCGCCGGTGATCGCGGACATTTTCCGGAATATTCTGCCGTATCTGGGAATCGGGGAAAGCGGAAACAAAGGTTGATTGTTCGGCGGAAAAAGCGTATACTATACAGTGTTGCATTTCTATTACATCGTGTAACAGCGGCGTATCCTGCCGGCTGTTGCTACATATCACCAGGAGCAGACCATGATTGATGAAACCATACTTGCAATTATTATTTCGTTTGCGATCAGTTCGATTTTGTGTCCGATCGGCATTCCCTTTCTGCATCGGCTGAAATTCGGCCAGCAGGTCAGGAGCGACGGGCCGCAGACACATCTGAAGAAGCAGGGGACACCGACGATGGGCGGGCTGATGATTCTCGCGAGTATCGTTATTACATCGCTTCTTTATATCCGGGATTATCCGGCGGTGATCCCGGTGCTTTTTATGACGGCAGGTTTTGGTGTCATTGGCTTTCTGGATGATTATATTAAGATCGTTATGAAACGTTCGGAGGGACTCAACCCGAAACAGAAGCTTGCCGGACAGTTTGTGATTACGGGTATTTTTATCTGGTATCTGATTCATTCAGGCGAAGTAGAGACGTCGATGCTGATTCCTTTTACCGGCGGATTTGAAAAGGGATATTTTCTGGACATCGGGATCTTCTTTGTCCCGTTTGTCTTTTTTGTCGTGCTGGGGACGGATAACGGTGTTAATTTTACCGATGGGCTGGACGGGCTTTGCACCAGTGTGACGATTCTGGTGGCGACATTTCTGACAATTGTCTCGCTGGGGGAAAACAGCGGCATCAGCCCGATTACGGGAGCGGTTGTCGGGAGTCTGCTCGGATTTTTACTTTTTAACGTATATCCGGCCAGAGTTTTTATGGGAGATACGGGTTCGCTGGCGCTGGGAGGCTTTGTTGCTTCAAGTGCGTTTATGATGCGGCTCCCGTTGTTTATTCCGCTGATTGGCCTGATTTATCTGGCTGAGGTGCTTTCGGTGATCCTGCAGGTCAGCTATTTTAAGGCGACGCATGGGAAGCGGATTTTCCGTATGGCGCCGATCCATCATCATTTTGAACTGGGCGGATGGTCGGAGACCCGGGTGGTCGCGGTGTTTTCCATTGTTACGACGATTATGTGTCTGGTGGCTTACTTAGGATTATAGGAGGAAAAGAACATGAACAGTCAGAAGGTTCTTGTAGCAGGAGCAGGCAAGAGCGGAATCGCCGCGGCGAAGCTGCTGCTGTCTCTGGGTGGCGAGATCATCCTGTATGACGGAAATGAGAAACTGGATCCGGATACGATCAGGGAGAATTTTGCTGAGGATGCAAAGGTGACGATCCTCCTGGGCAAGCTGGAACGTCTGGATCTGATGGGAGTGGAACTGGCGATTATCAGTCCGGGGATTCCGCTGGACGCTCCTTTTGTGCCGGTGATCGATGAGGCGGAGATCCCGATCTGGAGCGAGATCCAGCTCGCTTATCATGTGGCGAAGGGAAAGCTGGCCGCTATTACTGGTACAAACGGCAAGACAACGACGACAGCCCTGACAGGAGCGATCATGAAAACCTTTTATGAAGAGGTTTTTGTGGTGGGCAATATCGGGACGCCGTATACGGAGATGGCTCTTGAGACGACGGAAAAGTCTGTGACGGTGGCGGAGGTGTCGAGCTTCCAGCTGGAGACGATTATGGATTTTCATCCGGAGGTCAGCGCGATTTTAAATATCACGCCGGATCATTTAAACCGTCATGGCACGATGGAGAATTATATCAATATCAAGAAGCGTGTGGCGGAGAACCAGACAGAGGACGACTGGATCGTGCTCAATTATGACGACGTGGTGCTGCGAGAGTTTGGCGAGAGTGAGGAGTTAAAGCCTCATGTGCTGTTCTTTTCCAGTACCCAGACACTGGAGACGGGGCTGTATCTGGACGGCGAGGTGTTTGTGTATGCCCATGACGGCAAAAAGGAAGAGCTCCTGAACGTTCATGAACAGCATCTGCTGGGAAAACATAATTATGAGAATATAATGGCGGCGATCGGCATTTCTTTAAAGATGGGAGTGCCGTTGGAGAATATCTGCAGGGCTGTGAAAGAATTTCAGGCGGTGGAGCACCGGATCGAGTTTGTGCTGGAACGCTCCGGCGTCCGATATTATAATGATTCCAAGGGAACCAATCCGGACGCCGCAATTCAGGCGATCCGCGCGATGCCCGGCCCGACGGTGCTGATTGCCGGCGGTTATGATAAACACAGTGAGTACGATGAGTGGATCGAGGCTTTTGAGGGCAAGGTAAAATATCTGGTGCTGATCGGCCAGACGCGGGATAAGATCGCGGCCTGTGCCCGCGCCCATGGATTCACCGATATTATGTATGCCGAGGATATGCCGGAAGCGGTGCGTGTATGCGCGGCTTACGCCAATCCCGGTGAAAATGTGCTCCTCTCGCCGGCCTGCGCGAGCTGGGGGATGTTTGATAATTATGAGCAGCGCGGACGGATCTTTAAGGAATGCGTCAGAGCTTTATGATGACAGTGCTGTCAGGCAGATGGACAGATTGTATGCCTGAGCTGCCGGACTGATTTGATAAAGAAAAGAATCGAGCAGGAGGTGAAGGGCGGATGGCTAAGAAAAACGGAAAGCACTTTTATGATTACAGTCTTCTGTTCTGTGTGATTTTTCTGACCGCTTTCGGGCTGGTTATGATCTACAGCGCGAGCTCTTATACCGCCCAGCTCATGTACAATGACGCCTCTTATTTTATGATGCGGCAGTTAAAGATCGCGGGAGCGGGGCTTTTGGGCGCACTGGTGATATCGAAAATAGATTATCATATTTATGAACGGGTTGCTGTTTTCGGCTATCTTCTTTCTTATGTACTGATGATTGCCGTGTCGCTGGTCGGACGGCGGGTAAACGGGAAACGGCGCTGGCTGGGAGTGGGTTCCCTCAGTTTTCAGCCGACCGAACTGGTAAAGATTACCCTGATTATCGCGCTGGCTCTGGTGATCACCAAGATGGGATCGCAGATCAATTCTCTCCGGGGGAGCGGCCTGGTGATCGCGATGGCGCTGCCGATCGCTGCCATCGTCGCGGCAAATAACTTAAGTTCCGGCATCATTATCGTGGGAATCGCTTTTATCATGCTTTTCGTCGCGTGTAAGATCAAATGGCCGTTTTTTGTATGCGGAGCCGCAGGAGTGGGAATGTTTGCTACAGCGGGGCCGGTGGCGGTTTTTCTGGAAAAGATCAACCTGCTGCAGCCCTATCAGCTGGAACGGATCCATGTCTGGCTGAACCCGGAAGCCTATCCGCAGGACGGCGGTTTTCAGGTGCTGCAGGGGCTGTACGCGATCGGTTCCGGAGGACTGGTGGGCAAGGGCCTTGGCGAAAGTATCCAGAAGATGGGTTTTGTGCCGGAGGCGCAGAACGATATGATCTTTTCCATTATCTGTGAGGAACTGGGGCTTTTTGGTGCGGCGTCGATCATTCTTGTCTTTTTATTCCTGCTTTATCGTCTGATGCTGATTGCGGAGAAAGCGCCGGATCTGTTTGGCGCGCTGCTGGTGGTCGGAGTGATGGGGCATATCGCGATTCAGGTGATCCTGAATATCGCGGTTGTGACCAATACAATCCCCAATACCGGCATTACCCTGCCGTTTATCAGTTATGGGGGTACTTCGGTGCTCTTTCTGATGATTGAGATTGGTATGGCGCTGGGCGTTTCCAACCAGATTCGTCTGGAAAAATAAAACCTTTCCGCTCGCTGCGGCATAGGATATAATAAGTGTTGCAAACGCGGGAGGTATCCGATTGCCGGCAACAGAAAAAAATGAGACGGCGGCAGAGACCGGAGCAGTTGAAGTCAGGGAAACGCGGAGACTTACGGGTGAAATCAGAATACAGGGCTCAAAAAATGCGGTGCTGCCGGTTATGGCAGCATCGCTTCTTCACAGGGGAACTACGGTCATCCGGAATGTCCCGCAGATTCAGGATGTGTTTTGCATGATTCGTATCCTGCGGACACTGGGCTGCGGAGTTACGTTTGCAGAGAATACGCTGGTGATCGAGACGGGTACTCTTACGTCGTGCGAGATCCCGGAAAAGGAAGCGGAGAAGATGCGCTCGTCGATTATGCTCTGCGCCCCGCTTCTGGCAAGGCTTGGCGAGGCGGTCTTCGGGCAGCCGGGAGGATGTTCGATCGGCAGAAGGCCGATTGATCTGCATTTAAAGGTGCTGGCAGAGACCGGCGCGTCCGTGACAGAGGCCGGAGATCGTATGTCTGCGAAAACATGCGGACTGCACGGGGCGGCGATTCATCTGCCATATCCGAGCGTGGGAGCTACGGAGACGGCGTTGATGGCGGCCGCGGGCGCAGAAGGAATTACGGTTCTGACCGGAGCGGCGAGGGAACCGGAGATTGGCATACTCTGTCGTTTCCTGCAAGGGATGGGCGTATGGATTGAAGGGATCGGAAGCGGCACCCTGACGGTAAAACGAAGCGCTTTTCTGCGGGACAGTGAGTTTACGGTGCCGGGAGACCGGATTGTAGCGGGAACCTATCTGGGCGCTGTGATGGCGGCGGGCGGCGAGGTGTTTCTGCGGGACGCACCGGACAGCGCGATGGGAGAAAATCTGCGGATGGCAGAGAGCATGGGAACGGAGACGCAGGTTTTCCCGGAAGGAATCCGGATCAGGCAGGATGGAAGATTAAGGACGGTCAGTCTGGAGACCGGACCGTATCCGGGATTTCCCACGGATCTGCAGTCTGTGATGCTGGCGGCGGCGCTTAGAGCAGAGGGAATTTCGAAGATCCGTGAGATGGTTTTTGAGGAAAGATTTGCCACCGCAAAAGAATTGCAGAAATTAGGGGCACATATTATAATAGAAGGAAATACGGCATATGTGGAGGGCGGAAGGCGGCTGTCCGGCGCTCTGGTTCGCGCACGGGATCTGCGCGGGGGTGCGGCTCTGGTTATTGCCGGCCTGATGGCAGAGGGAACGACGCTGGTAGACGGATATTCCTGTATCGCCAGAGGATATGAGGATATCTGTGGGGATCTTCGATCCGTGGGAGCCGCAATCCGGTTTATTGCAGATGACAATTATGCACACGATCGTGCAGGGGACAGATGGTGATATGAGAACAGAGATACAGTCAGGGGGAAGAAAGCGGATCATTATCGCGGCGGCAGTGATTGTGCTGCTGGCGCTGATCCTCTGTCTCGGTGTGAATATCCGGGAGATCGAGATCACGGGAAATGAGCGGTATACGTCGGAGCAGATCGAAGAGATTCTTTTCCCGGATCGGCTGAGCCGCAATTCCCTCTATTGTTATATCCGGGATAAGGTACGGCCGCATGAGAGCATCCCGTTTGTGCAGGATTACCGGATCGTTTTCCGGGGGCCAAACCGCGTGGAAGTCCTTATCTATGAAAAGTCCGTGGTCGGCTATGTATCTTATATGAGCAGCTACATGTATTTTGATAAGGACGGGATCATCGTGGAGAGCGCCAATGAAAAGCTGTCGGGCATTCCCTGGATCACGGGACTCAAATTCGGGCAGATTGTACTTTATCAGAAGCTGCCGGTGGAGAGCGACAGTATTTTTGAGGAAATCCTGAACCTTACCCAGATTTTATCAATTTATCATCTGAGCGTTGACAAGATTCAGTATGGCACTTATGGGGAGGCCACGTTATATATCGGCGATATCCAGGTCGTTCTGGGAAACAATGAGAGCCTGAACGGCAAAATTGCCGAACTGAGTGATATGCTGCCGATCCTGGAGGGGAGGAAGGGAACCCTGTATCTGGATGATTACGATGATACCGGAGCAAGTGCCGGATATGCGTTTAAGCCGGAAAAATAGGAGAAAAAAGTTGAAAGAATAGGTTGATATTTTTTTGGAAATCACCTATAGTAATAGTTAGCTGATTCTTTAAGCATTACAAAACGATTACAAGTATTACAAAAGGGGAGAATATTGATTGAAGGAGGACGAAAATCTTGATCGAGATTAACATAAATGAATCTGAGAATTCGGCGAAGATCATTGTGATTGGTGTGGGAGGTGCAGGCAACAATGCGGTAAACCGCATGATCGACGAAAATATAGCCGGAGTGGAATTTATCGGGATTAATACAGATAAACAGGCTCTCCAGTTCTGCAAAGCACAGACAGCCATGCAGATTGGGGAGAAGCTGACCAAGGGACTCGGAGCGGGTGCAAGACCGGAGGTAGGTCAGAAAGCCGCCGAGGAGAGCTCGGATCAGATCTCTGAGGCGATGAAGGGTGCGGATATGGTATTTGTCACCTGCGGCATGGGCGGCGGTACCGGTACCGGCGCAGCGCCGGTCATTGCGAGACTGGCAAAGGATATGGGCATTCTGACAGTAGGGGTTGTGACCAAACCGTTCCGTTTTGAGGCAAAGACCCGTATGGCAAACGCGATGACGGGCATCGAACATCTGAAGGAGAACGTTGACACACTGATTGTTATCCCCAATGACAAGCTGCTGGAGATCGTTGACCGCAGAACTACGATGCCGGATGCCTTAAAGAAGGCGGACGAAGTGTTGCAGCAGGCCGTGCAGGGAATTACGGATCTGATCAATGTTCCCGGTTTGATTAATCTGGACTTTGCGGATGTACAGACGGTTATGACCGATAAGGGCATCGCGCATATCGGTATCGGACATGCCAAGGGCGATGACAAGGCAGTGGAAGCAGTGAAGCAGGCAGTTGCCAGCCCGCTGCTGGAGACGACGATCGAGGGTGCGACCCATGTGATTATCAATATTTCGGGCGATATCAGCCTGATCGAGGCAAATGAGGCAGCTACTTATGTTCAGGAGCTTGCCGGTGATGACGCTAATATCATTTTCGGTGCGATGTATGACCAGAACGCGCAGGACGAAGCAACGATTACAGTGATTGCGACCGGTCTGGATGCTCATCAGAACGAGTCTCCGGTTAATAAAGCGATGGCAGGCTTTGGCACTTTCAAACCGTCCAAACCGCAGACAGCTCCGGTTTCCCAGCTGAATATACCGGCATTTAACAGTGCATCCTCCGGAGCGGCAGCTACCGCAGAACCGGCAGCGAGAGCCAAGACGACGGTTCCTCAGACAGCGGCAAAGAGCGATACCGCAGCGGAGACCCCGGCACCGTCTTATCGTGCGAGAACACAGCCAAATCAGATCAATATTCCGGATTTCCTGAAGAACCCCAAGCGTGGCCGTTGACCGGGTAAAGACGAAAAAGAGATTTGATGGTATCATAAAATAAGATTCCTTTTAAGGACAGAAGACGATAAAGTTTTCTGTCCTTTTTTGTCGTTGGAAAAAACTGGAAGAACGACGCGGGTTCGACAGCATTTGCGGCGCCGGATTGTTATGATGTGAGAGGATGAAGGGGAGGTGAAAACGGCAGGATCGTTGACATGATATGGTATCTGGATGCCTTTTTGCTGATCAATATTCTGGTAAATCTGCTGCTCCTTGATCTGACAGGGCATTTTCTGAAGCTGCCTGTGAGAAAGAAGCGGCTCTGGTTGGCGGCGTTTTCGGGAGGGCTGACCAGCTGTGTGCTGACGGTGGCATTTCGGCTGTTGGAGTTTGCTGTGCAGGGATCCGCAATGGATGTGCTGCGGGAAATTTCGGAAATCGTCATAGAGGGACCGGCAGTGTCTGCTCTGCTGCTGAGGACTGCTTTCGGCAGGACGTCGGCTCAGGAATTTGCGCACAGATTTGCAGTACTGTACATCACGGGAGCACTTATGGGAGGAATGCTGGAGCTGCTGAGCGTACACATCCCGCGGGAATGGGGACTTACCATTTCCGGAAGCTGCCGGCAGTGGAAGCTTCTGCCGGTGATCCTGTGGGGGATCGTGATTTACAGAGGACTTCTCTTCCTGTGGCGATCTTTGGAACACAGAGGGAAGCGCAGGGAGATTTTCTTCAGAGTAACGCTGTGTTACCGGGGAAGGACGGAGCGTGTCATGGCGCTCAGCGATACAGGAAACCGGCTGTTTGAACCGTATCATCACCGCCCGGTGCATATTGTATCGGAAGCGGTGGGCAGGAGACTGATCGATCGGGTTGGTCAGGTGATCTATGTTCCCTTTCGCTCGATCGGGGTTCGGTATGGAGTCCTGCCCTGTATACGGATCGACCATATGCGGGTGGAGACGGAAGAAGGGATCGTGAGGCAGTATGAACATCCCTGGATCGCGGTCAGCAGGTATCCGCTCTCACGCGGACACAGCTATGAAATGCTCTTACATACAGAAGAATCATAAGCGAAAAGGAGGAACAGAAAAATGATCATGAAAGTATCCATGCCGAACCGGATGCAGTTTAAATCCGCCCCGACGTTTGCGGCAATGCTTTTTCAGAAACAGGGGGAGGTCCATTATATCGGTGGAGCAGATATTCTGCCTGCGCCGCTGGACGCGAAGCAGGAGGCGGAGATGATCCGCCGGCTGGGCTCCGGCGACGCAAAGGAGGCGCGTTCTCTGCTGATTGAGCACAATCTGCGTCTGGTTGTCTACATAGCAAAAAAATTTGATAATACCTGCGTGGGCGTGGAGGATCTGATCTCGATCGGAACGATCGGGCTGATCAAGGCGATCAATACCTTTAATCCGGAGAAAAATATCAAGCTCGCGACCTATGCGTCCCGGTGTATCGAAAATGAGATCCTCATGTATCTGAGAAAAAATAACAAGACCCGGATGGAGGTGTCCATCGATGAGCCGCTCAATGTCGATTGGGATGGCAATGAACTGCTTCTGGCAGACATTCTGGGTACCGATGAGGATATCATATACCGGGGACTGGAGGATGAGACAGAAAAGGATCTGCTGAACCATGCAATCAGCAGACTGACGCCGCGGGAGCGTCGGATCGTCGAACTGCGGTATGGGCTTAAGACGGCGGATGGAAATGAAATGACACAGAAGGAAGTGGCGGATCTGATGGGGATTTCCCAGTCTTATATTTCCCGTCTGGAAAAGAAGATCATGAAGAGGCTGAAGAAGGATATTGTCCGCTTCGAGTAGATATGGGAAACAGGCATGGTTCCGGTCGGTGTATATCGGGCTGGTGCTGGCCGGAATGTTTGGCCTTTCCGCGATCATCTGCCGCGCGTCGTTTCTGGCTTTTTTTATGCTTACAGAACCGGAAGGGGTTGGAGAACGTGACCCTTCCTATGAAATATATCAGAGATACAGGTATGCGTATGAAACATACGGATACCTGTTTTTTGCGTCAGAAAAGGAAGAAACATTGACGGACGCGGAATCGGGCAGCGGACCGGCAGACGGGCAGAACGGATCCGCAGCCGCCGGTGACCGCATGGGAGCAACGGATGAAACCGGAAACGGAATCTTATCAGAGAAAATGCAGGAATTTTCGCGCCTTCAGGATTACGACTATCTGATGAAAACCTATTACAGCGTCCACCCGTCAACGACTGCGCCCAGATCTCTGATGAAGGCGGATCAGTTTCTGGGGACCGATCTGACGATCGAGCAGGACATATCGGTTCCGCAGATTCTGATTTACCACACGCATTCGCAGGAAACTTATGCAGACTATGGTCCGGCTTATCCGGAGGCCACGGTAGTCAGCGTCGGGAATCGCCTGACTGAACTGCTGGAGAAAAGAGGGTGGAATGTGATCCATGATACGACAGCTTATGATATGAAGGGCGGGAGCCTCGACCGCAGCCGTGCCTATACGTATGCATTGGAAGGAATTACAGAGATTCTGGAGGAACATCCGACGATCCAGGTGATCCTTGATATCCATCGAGACGGCGTCGCGGAAGGAACCAGGCTGATAACGCAGATCAACGGAAAACCAACTGCGAAGATCATGCTCTTTCAGGGGATGAGCCGCACGCCGGAAGGAGAGATCTCCTATCTGCCAAATCCGAATCTATCCGGCAATCTGGCATTTTCCTTTCAGATGCAGATCCTTGCGTGCCGTGAGCATCCGGAACTGATGCGGAAAATCTATATGAAGGGACTCCGTTATAATCTCCACCTGCGGGCACGTTCCTCATTGATTGAAGTCGGCGCGCAGACCAATACACTGGAGGAGGCGGTGAACGCGATGGAGCCGTTGGCGGAAGTTGTGGATCGGGTGTTGAGAGGGGGATGAAGAAGAAAACGTTGTGAAATGTTTTATTCAAAATGAATGGACGAGGTGACAGAATTTAGAAAAACGCTCATCATAATTCAAATAAAACCAAAAAATAATCAAAATATCACCAAATACGATTGACAAAGTGTTAAAAATATGTTATATATTGCAATACAGAGAAACAAAAG
>JAJBUA010000054.1 GCA_020860565.1 Clostridiales bacterium | reverse complement strand
TTTCCCATAAAAATTCCGTTATATTTTAAGATGATTATGGTTGAAAAATAAAAGGTAAATCCATATAATCAGACTATAGCATAAAGGAGGTGAAAAGTACAAATGTTATTTACCGTAATCAGAAAAAATACATATCAGGATTCAATTAATCTGATGCTTCTGACCAACCGCATCAACACCTTGCCGGGAGTAATACAGAGCCAGATCATGATGGGAACGGATGCGAATAAAGATATTTACCGCAATGCAGGTCTTCTGACTGCCGAGGTGGAAGCGGCGGCGCCGGGAGATATGTGTATTGTGATAGAGGCACAGGAAGAAGGAATCGTTGATCAGGTACTGGAAGAAGTAAAGGCATTTTTAAATGATATGTCCGTGAAGAGAGAAAAACAGAAGTCTGTGAGCGTGACAAACTGGGAGGAAGCGCTTGAGCAGCTCCCAGATGCGAATATGGCGCTTTTTTCTACTCCGGGAGAGTATACCGCACCGGAGATCGAAGAAGCGCTGAATCTCGGTCTGCACGTATTTTCTTTTTCTGATAATATTTCACTGGAGGATGAGATCCGCCTGAAGAAAAAAGCACATGACGCTGGCCTGTTATTTATGGGACCGGACTGTGGGACAGGCATCATCTCCGGGATTCCGATTGCTTTTACCAATGTTGTAAAACCGGGCAATATTGGGATCGTGGGAGCTTCCGGTACCGGTATTCAGGAAGTGACGGCGATCATTGACCGTCTGGGCGGCGGTGTGATCCACGCGATCGGCACCGGTGGCCGGGATCTGAATGAAGCGGTCGGCGCGATTACGGTAAAGGACGCGATCATTGGTCTGGAGCATCATGATCCGACGGATGTGATTGTTGTGATCTCCAAACCACCGGCAAAGGTAGTGCGTGATGAAGTAGTAAAACTTCTCCAGAAGGTGACAAAACCGGTCGTGGCGATTTTCCTGGGAGAAAAGCCGGTAAATCACGAGGGGAAAATTTATCTTGCCCATACATTGGAGGAAACCGCACGCATGGCGGTCGATCTGGCGAAAGGAATGCCGGTCAGAGATCATTATTGCGATCCTCTTTCCTGCGAGGTACAGGACACGCTGGATGCCGATCAGACCGTGAAGGGGCTGTATTCCGGCGGTTCTCTGGCAGCAGAGGCCGGGATGCTGATCTCAGAGGCTTTGAATCTGGGCGGATTGATTAAAGAGGAAGGTTATATCTTAAAGACGCAGGGATATGAGGTAGTCGATCTGGGCGATGATGTGTATACGCAGGGAAAACCGCATCCGATGATTGATCCGGAGGTGCGGATTAAGAAGATCATGGAATGTGCGCGGGATCCGCAGACGGGAGTAATTTTGCTTGACTGTATGTTAGGCTACGGTTGTCATCCGAATATGGCCGGAGCTCTGGCGCCGGCGATCCGCGAAGCACAGGAGATTGCCAGGGCGGACGGCCGGAAGCTTTATTTTGTGGCGAGCGTCTGTGGAACAAGACAGGATCCACAGAATTACGATCAGGAGGTTGAGACATTAAAGCAGTGCGGCGTTCTGGTAGAGGAAAGCAACGCCCGGGCGATTCGTCTGGCATTGAAATTAAAGGGAATCGAATTCACAAAGGAGGCACGCGGCCATATCGAGGTTGAGACGGATGAAGAGCCGCTTCCGGAGCCGGATGAGAAGGTGATGGAGCTTCTGAATACCCGTCCGAGAGTGGTGAATGTCGGAGTGCCGAGCTTTAATGATTCGATTGCCGCGTATCAGGGTACCAGTGTTCAGTATGACTGGAAACCGATGGCAGGCGGAAATAAACATCTGATTTATCTGATTCATGAATTAAATAAACGCAAAGAGATTGATGACATGAATCAGCGGGTGATCGAACGCTTCAAGGACGCCCAGCCATTCCTGATTGATGTGGTGCCTGCGGTCAGTGTGATTCCGGAGCTGAATGGCAGGGTCCTGCTTCATGCGGGTCCGCCGATCGAATATGCGGATATGACGGGCCCCATGCAGGGTTCGTGTATCGGAGCGATTCTTTTTGAACACTGGTGTGAGACCGAGGAGGACGCGATAGCGTTGCTGGAATCCGGCGGTGTGAAATTTATCCCCTGTCATCATGTGCATGCGGTAGGACCGATGGGCGGTATCACATCTGCCAATATGCCGGTGATGGTGGTGGAAAACCGCCTGGATGGAACCAGAGCGTACTGCATCATGAATGAGGGAATCGGCAAAGTACTGAGATTTGGCGCGTATTCTCAGGAGGTAATTGACCGGCTGACGTGGATGAAGGACGTCCTTGGACCGGTTCTGGGAGCGGCTGTGAAGTCTCGTGAGGGAGGAATCAACCTGAACGTGATTATCGCGAAGGCGATCACGATGGGCGATGAGTTCCATCAGAGAAATATCGCGGCGACGCTTAACTTTATGAAAGAGGCAGTTCCGTTAATCATCGCGCTTGACTGGGATGAGCAGGAGAAACGGCAGGTAGTGCAGTTTCTGGCGGATACGGATCAGTTTTTCCTGAATGTGATGATGGCGACCGGCAAGTCGATCGCAGACTGCGCGAGAAAGATCGAGGAGGGCTGTGTGGTCACAGCGATGACAAGAAACGGACGTGATTTCGGTATCCGTATCAGCGGTATGGGAGATGAATGGTTTACCGCTCCGGTCAATACGCCGAAGGGTCTGTATTTTACCGGTTACTGTGAAGAGGACGGTAATCCGGATATCGGCGACAGTGCGATTACAGAGACGGTTGGAGTCGGCGGTATGTCGATGATCGCGGCGCCGGGAGTGACCCGGTTTGTGGGAGCGGGAGGATTCGAGGATGCTTTGCGGGTGTCCAATGAAATGCAGAAGATCTGCATCAGCAATAATCCGAATTTTGTGATCCCAACCTGGGATTTTAAGGGATCACCGCTGGGGATTGATATCCGCAAGGTTGTGGCGACAGGGATCACGCCGTTAATCAATACCGGTATCGCTCATCGCAAGGCAGGGGTCGGACAGGTAGGAGCAGGTACCGTGCGCGCTCCGCTCGCCTGCTTTGAAAAGGCGCTGGAGGCTTATGCAAAGAAGCTTGGAATCGAAGAATAAGAAAGAGGCCTACGCTGTCTTTGTGGAACAGGGAAGGATCAGTTCGTGGATCAGTACATGGATCAAAGAGAATCGGTCCAAGCGGCATTTCGGACATATTCACAGCTGTTTCCGGACCAGTCTGAATCTGGAATTTGAGGGACAGCTGATCCATCTGGACGGCGGACGGCATGGATTGTGTTGTTTTGGCATCTGCGTAGAGGAAGCTGGAATGAGGGAAATCCTGACTGTCTGTCGGGCAGGAGATCTGGCGGTTATTTCCAATGGGACGCTGCTTCGTATCTATGGAAGCGGAGGATTGATTTTACTGGATCTGCAGGGCTTTGACCTGGTGAATCTGTCTATTGCAGGCATGCTGGCGGGGAACTCGGAGCGGTCAGCGGCAGGGCAGTTACAAAATCTTCTGGAGGCGGAAGAGCGTAGTCTGACGCTGGGAATGGAAAGAACTCCTGAATTTATTAGTTGTGAGGGGATATTGACAAGGGGAGAGATAATTTCATCTGCGGTTTCTTATCTTTATGGCAGAGGACAGGGGCTGACTCCGTCAGGAGATGATATTTTGGTGGGGTACTGGTCGATCCTGCAGGCTTTTTCCGGCACACAAAGTCCAACAGCGTACCGCGCGGCGGTCAGAAGCAGGCAGCTGAACGAAGTGATGAGGCTGATGTCTGCGGAAACAACAGATATCAGCAAAGCGTATCTGAGTGCGGCTGGTGCGGGGTACGCCAATGAGATATTGCTTTGTATGCTGCGGGAGTTGAGGCGTGCGCAGCCGAATGCGGCAAAAGAGTATCTTTCACAGCTTAAGAGTCTTGGGCATACTTCCGGGTGCGATACGATCTATGGGATGTATCTGGGAATGAAATATATGGATTAAGAGTATTTACGTAACAGGGAGAGATTTTATGACAATACCGGTAACTGTTTTTACCTGGCTGATGGCAGTGCTGCCGATCCTGGTATTATTGGTGCTGATGGTGAAAATGCAGATGGGCGCAGTGAAAGCGGCGCCCATCGGTCTTCTGGTCGCTTCTGCCAGTGCAATACTGGTTTACAGGGCAGGAATTCTCCATATAGGGATGGAGTTATTAAAAGGCGTGTGGAGTTCTCTGGCGATTCTGATCGTCGTGTGGCCGGCAATTCTTCTGTATGAAGTGGTAAATGAGGCGAAAGCGTTCCAGGTGTTTAAAAAGAGCATGGGACAGGTAACAAAAAATGAACTTCTGCAGATCATGCTCTTAGGATGGGTATTTACCAGCTTTTTACAGGGAATTACCGGTTTCGGAGTCCCTGTAGCGGTTGGTGCGCCGCTTCTGATCGGGATCGGGATGCAGCCGTTCTGGGCTGTGGTGATCCCGCTGCTCGCGCATACTTGGGGAAATACTTACGGGACGCTTGGTGCAGCCTGGGATGCGCTGGTTATCCAGGCGGATATGGCGGATAACATAACACTGCTTCATTCGACAGCGTTATGGGCGACGACTTTCATCTGGATATGGAATTTCACAGCCGGTATCATGCTCTGCTGGTTTTACGGCAAGGGCAGGGCATTAAAAAAGGGACTCCCGGCGGTGCTGGTGATCTCGGCGATTCACGGCGGAGGTCAGCTGCTGATGAGTCAGTGGAATTCGACGTTGGCATGCTTTGTGCCCTGCTGTGTGGCAATTGGAGCGATCATCCTGTTGGGACGGACTCCGCTGTATCGGGACGCCTGGCGTGTAGAGGACAGTCCTGTTATGAACCGGACAAAGGAGACTGCAGGAGAAGAAGCAGGACCGGCGGATATGTCGGTGTGGCAGGCATTTTTGCCATATATCGTTTTAACAGTACTGACGCTGGTGATTCTTTTAGTACAGCCGATTAAGACATTTTTAAGCCGGTTTCGTCTGGGGTTCGCATTTCCCGGGATGATAACCGGGTATGGCTTTGAGGACGCGGCGGTTGATCTGTTTTCCCCGTTGACCCCGTTTACTCACGCGGGCATGTTTCTGCTGGTTTCCGCCGTTTTCGGGTATGTGTATTTTTCCGGAAAGGACTGGATTGGAGCAGGGAGCGGCGCTGCGATCGGGAAAAGAACAGTGAAAAAAACGGTGCCTTCGTCGATCTCCGTGATCTGCTTTATTGCGATGTCGAAGGTGATGAGCGGAACCGGGCAGACGACGGTGATGGCTCAGGGCATCGCCGGTGTGATGGGAGAGGCGTATGTAGTCCTGGCGCCGGTTGTCGGGCTGCTTGGCTCGTTTATGACCAGCAGCAATATGGCTTCCAACATCTTATTTGGCGGCTTTCAGCTTACAACGGCAAATCTGCTCGGCATGGATGCGGCGCCGATTCTGGGTGCCCAGACGGCAGGAGGAGCGATTGGTGCGGCGATCTGCCCCGGCAATATCGTGCTGGGGACGACAACAGCCGGAATTATGGGAAAAGAAGGCATGGTACTGCGCCGTGTTTTGCCGATTACACTTGCGGCAGCGGCAATCGTCGGAGTGATCATGTATGGAATCTGTGTGGTGTAGGATCTGGATTTTGCAGATGACGTTAAACAATATGTTCAAAATAGTTTATCCGGGCCCATCGCTTTATTGGTTTAAAGTTTAGAAATAAACAGGATTGAAGTTTTGTAAATTGTATGTTATGATGAATGTTGGCTGACTCGTGTGTGTAACGGCCGGCTTAAAAGATATGAAAAGGGAGAATAGTTAAGATGAAAAAGAAACTGGCAATCATTCTTAGCGCGGTGATGGCATTGTCCATGACTGCATGCAGTGTGTCTACCTCATCCAAGACCACTGAGACAACAGCTGCCGAGACGACAGCGGCAGCAGCTGAGGCAGAGACCGAGGCGGCGGAAACCGAAGCAGAAGCGGAAGAAACAGAAACAGAAGCAGAGACCGAAGCGGCAGAGTCGGAGACCGATTATCCGAATAAGCCGATCAATATGATTATTCCTTATGCAGCAGGCGGTACAACGGATGTTTACGGCAGAACGCTGGCGGCTCAGCTGGAAAAGGAACTGGGACAGTCTATTACGGTTACCAATCAGGGCGGCGCGTCCGGAAGTATCGGCAGCCAGTATGTGAAAGATCAGGCATCGGATGGATATACCCTGCTGGTATGTGCGGAGACGATGGGTACCTATCGTGTGATGGATACCGCGGATCTGGGTTATGATGATTTTACCGTCATCTCTCCGTTAGTAGGTGATCCGAAGGTAATCGTAGTCGGCAAGGATTCCCCATATGATACGCTGGAGGATCTGCTGAACGCGATCAGTGAAAACCCCGGCAAGATTACGATGGCGCATTCTGGCCCCGGCGGCAGCGGACATAATCAGGGTCTGGTGCTTGGCGCTCTCGGTTATGATGTTGCCATGACGAGCTTTGACAGCGGAAACGCGGCTCTTCTTGGTGTAATCGGCGGACAGGTTGATTTTACGAACCCGAATATTTCGACGCTGGGAAGTTACATCGAGAGCGGCGAGGTAAAGTGCCTGGCAGTATTCGCATCTGAGAGAATGGAAGCTTATCCGGATATCCCGGCATTTACTGAGACCGTACCGGAGGCAGAGAAGTATGTCAATATCCCGTACACGGTGCTGTCCCTGCTCGTAAATAATGATGTTCCGCAGGAAGTTGTCGATGTACTGAAGGAAGCGACTGCAAATGCGCTGGCAAGTGACGAATGGACTCAGTTCGCTACAGATAACTGTGCGGACAAGCTGTATGAGAAATACACGACTGACGAGGAAATCCAGGATTTCTATGACAGATGGCAGTCGATTGTATGCTGGCTCCAGTATGATAACGGCGTAGCGCCGAACAACCCGGAGGATTATGGCATCGCAAGAATTGAAGAATAATCAATGAAACATCTGGACTGCCTGGTATCACAGCCAGGCAGCCTGTTATTATGCGCAGAGCCGGGTAAGGAATTTAGCGGCGTTCGCCGCACCCGGCTCGCGCGGCGAGTATGAGGCAAAAAGCCGCCTCCTACTCGATCACAGGGTCGGGTAAGGAATTTAGCGGCGTTCGCCGCACCCGACCCGCGCAGACGCGCAGGAGACATAAAAGCCGTCTCCTGCGCGATTATCAGAAAGGGAAAGAAAATATGAAATCGATGGATCTGAGCAACCATTCCATTCAGGAGGGAATCTTTTTTTTGTTTTTGAGCGCGTGTCTTTTCTGGTATGGCATGGATTCGTACAGCAATAGTTTTAACAAGGACTGGTCGCAGTCGCCGTATCTTTTTCCGGTGCTGGTTTCGCTGCTGATGGCAGTTCTCGCCGTATCGCTGTTTTATCAGGGTGTTAAGCAAACGAAAGACGGTGTGGAAAATGAAAGTAGCTCCACGAAAAAATGCACGGTTCAGGTGCTGGTGGTGCTGGGAATTACATTGTTATATTATGTTGCGCTGGCGGTGCTGAAGATCCCGTATGTTACCTTTGGCATCCTTGCCTGGTCGCTGACGATTTCTAATTTTGAGATTGTAACGGTAGTCTTTTTGTTTGCGATGATGTTTTATCTGGGAGTCCGGAAGCTGCCGATTCTGATTCTGGTGCCGATCGGCACATCGCTGTTTCTGAGCGTCACGTTCCGCGCGATGCTTCACGTACTGTTACCATAGGGGGAATACGAACATGGCAGAAATGTTATCAATTATGGATCCACGTTTTATCATACTGGTATTTGTCGGTTCGGTGGCAGGTCTCTTTGTCGGTTCGATTCCGGGGCTTTCCGTATCCATGGCGACAGCGCTGCTGGTCTCGATTACCTACACCTGGGAGACTACGGACGCGCTGGCAATGATTATGGGCGTGTATGTGGTAGGCGTATTCAGCGGAGCGGTATCCGCGATTCTGATCAATATCCCGGGAGCGCCGTCGTCGGTGGTGACGACGTTAGACGGCTACCCGCTTTCCAAAAAGGGGGAGGCGTATAAGGCGCTCTATTACGCAACGATTTATTCTTTTATCGGAAGTGTTTTTGGTCTGGTGTGTCTGTGGCTGCTGGCGAAGCCGGTGTCGCAGATCGCAATTAAGTTCCGGCCGATGGATTACTTCCTGCTGGCATTATTCGGACTGGCGACGGTCGGGTCGGTGACAGCAAAAAATTATTCCCGCGGTCTGATCTCAGCGGCAATCGGTCTGATTATCAGTATGATCGGTCTGGACCCTTTAGTAGGAACGCAGCGCCTGACTTTCGGTATCGACGGCCTTAAGAGCGGAATTAATACGGTGCCGGCTCTGGTGGGCCTCTTTGGATTTGCGGAAGTTTTAAGCGTGGTCTATGACGGGCAGTTAAAGGCGACGGTGCTGACGATGGAAAAGCAGAAGATCAGCCTGAAGGAAGCGTTAAAGCACTGGAAGCTGTCTTTATATACGTCGACGATCGGCCTCGTGATCGGGGCGCTGCCGGGAGCCGGAGGACCGGTGGCGGCATTTCTTTCCTACAATGAAGCAAAGCGGATCGTGAAGAAACCGTCGGCGCCATTCGGAGAGGGCGCGGTCGAAGGTATCGTGGCGAGTGAATCTTCGAATAACGCCTGTATCGGAGGAGCGTTGATCCCGATGTTGACGCTGGCGGTACCGGGAGACGCGGTAACAGCGATTATTCTCTCAGTATTCTATGTACATGGATTAAAGCCGGGTCCCATGTTTATCCGTGAGAGCATGAGTTCATTTCACGCGATCCTCGCAGGAGGTTTTCTGGCATGTGTTGCCATGCTATTTCTGGGGCTGCTGGTTGCGCCGAGGATCAGCAAGCTGATCTCCGTTCCGAAAAATATTCTGCTGCCGGTTGTGACCGTACTCTGTGTTGTGGGTTCCTTTGCCTGCAACAACCGCCTGTTTGACGTGGCGCTGATGTTTTTATTTGGATTGCTGGGATTTCTGATGCGCCGCCGCGGGTATCCGGGAGCACCGTTGGTACTGGCGCTGGTGTTGGGGCAGACGATGGATTCCAATTTCCGCCGCGCGGTGTCGCTGGCATCGGTGGCGGACAATCAGATACTGGCGATGTTCGGGCATCCGATTACGATTGTGCTGTTGATCTGTACGCTGGCTGTACTGCTGGGGAATGTGCCGGGGGTGAAGAAGGTGCTGGCGAAGAGAAGCGCGTAAAGCGAATACGGAAAAGCATATGACGAAAACTTTCGGAGATTTCGGTGCCGGGAAAAAGTTTCGAAAATGTCTCAAAATCAGAATTTATGCTTGCAAATCCCGGTATGATCTGCTACAATGTTTAGCTGTGACACAATATTTTCCTTGCTTCCGGCTCGTCCGGAGGCCAGAGACCACAAGGAGGTAAAAAGCAATGCACAAATACGAATTGGCGGTTGTTTTAAACGCAAAACTCGAAGATGAAGAGAGAGCGGCCGCACTGGAAAAGGTACAGGGATACATTACCCGTTTCGGTGGTACGGTAACAAACGTTGATGATCAGGGCAAGAAGAGACTTGCTTATGAGATTCAGCACATGAAGGAAGCTTTCTATTATTTCATCCAGTTCGAGACCGCGCAGTCTGATACCGCGAAGCAGGTAGAAGACCATGTCCGTATCATGGAACCGGTTATCCGTTACCTTTGCGTAAAACAGGACGAAAAGTAATCGAACACAGAGATCGTAAGACAGAAAGAGTGAAGGTATGAATAGAGTAATCCTAATGGGCAGATTGACCCGTGACCCGGAAGTAAGATATTCACAGAGCAATATGGCGATTGCGAGATATACGCTTGCGGTAGATCGCAGAGGCCGCAGAAATCAGGATGGCGGCGATCAGCAGCAGACGGCAGATTTTATTAATATTGTGGCATTTGACCGTTCCGCTGAGTTCGCGCAGAAATATTTCCATAAGGGAATGCGGGTTCTGGTATCCGGACGGATTCAGACCGGCAGTTATACCAATAAAGACGGTCAGAGAGTTTATACCACAGATATCATAGTAGATGATCAGGAATTTGCAGACAGCAAGAACGCGAATAATGGCGGCGGCAGTAGTTATGGCGGCGGTTATCAGCCGACATCGAGACCGGCTCCGTCAAGCGCGATCGGCGATGGTTTTATGAATATTCCTGATGGTGTAGAGGACGAAGGATTACCTTTTAACTAGGAAGAGAGATCCTGGTCAGGGCGGATTCATGAGAGAAGGAGGACAAGCCAATGGCATTCAATAAGACTGACAAACCGGCAGACGGCGCCAGAGTAAGAAGAGGCGGCATCCGCAGAAGAAAAAAAGTATGCGTGTTCTGCGGTGAGAAAAACGGCGAGATCGATTACAAGGACGTTAATAAGTTAAAGAGATATGTATCTGAGAGAGGTAAGATTCTTCCGAGAAGAATCACCGGCAACTGCGCAAAGCATCAGAGAGCTCTGACTGTAGCGATTAAGAGAGCGCGTCATATCGCCTTAATGCCGTATATCATGGAGTAAAATAAGAAAAAGCTTCGCCCCCGTCAAATTATGGCGGGGGCGATTTTTATGCACAGAGCCGGACAGGTGATTTGGCGGCTAATGCCGCATCCGGGTCTACGCTCCGCTTCCGATTTTACTTTACAAGGATTCCGTTCACTTCCACCGTTCCGTCAATCGCGATAACAAGGCACGGACGACCGTCGACCTCGCGTGTCTCGACCAGGTCGGGACGTTCCGGATTTACTTTGATGATAACGTCGGGGGTTTTCACCTCAAAAGCTTTGGGATTGACAAGGTTGGACGCAAATATCTCGGCTTTTTCTCCGGCGGTCTCGTCAAAACGCTGGTCGAACTGTTCCATCTGTTCTTCCTTGACGCCGCTGTTTTCCAGAAGAGAGCGAACCTGCTGCTTGTCCAGAATCAGGGGTTCTGGTTCATCTTTATGTTCCTCGATCATCTCGGTCAGATTCTCGTGGATGGTGCAGACGGTTTGATAATCGCAGTCCTCACCGAGCGTATCCTGGATGATAGTCTGAAAGGTTTCTTTCTGGTCATCTGCGGGAAGGGGAACCGGGCAGCCGAGCAGCTGTTCGATCAGACAGTCATGCAGTTCTTTGGCGTTTTTAGAGTAGTACAGCACACTGTGGATATCTGTAGCACGGTCATTAAACGCCGGAAAGAGGAAGCCGACGTCCGGAAGTCCGGCGACCCAGTCACGGGTGCGGTTGGAAAACATGTTTTCTGTCTCGTGATAGCTTAATCCCGGCTTGGACAGATCGACGGGACAGATGCAGCAGAGCAGGTAATGGAAAACATCGTCCGAGGCATCGTCCATCTCCATGCCGTCGCCTGCACGTCCGGGGATGTCGTAGGTATCGTCGATCAGCAGGATCAGGTAATTGCCGGTATGTACATAAGTTTCGATGACGCGGTCATAAAATGCGTCCAGAAGCGCGTCGTCTTTCAGGTGGCTGTCACGCAGCTTTAAAAGCTGTGCCTGTGTGCCGCCGTCCATTTCCGCATCCAGCGGGAAATTCAGGTTCAGCAGATTTTTCCCCAGAGTCCCGGACAGGTTTTTGCGGAGAATTTCAAAATATTTATACATATCTTCTTCCGGAAGAGATAAGAATGCTTCCCGGAAAGCCGCTTTTTTGTTTTTTTCGCCGTCTACATAGCACCCGCAGATGCAGGAAATGGAGCAGTTGGCGGGGGTGAAGAGTCTTTTCAGTTCGGATATTTCTTTTTTTATCATAATGAACGCCTTTCTGTTTGTGATGGATATGTTCGCCGGAGCGGACGTTTTGAAATAAAAAAGCCTGACAGAGGATTATTTTAAATGAAAATGAGCAGAAAAACAATCGTCATTCTCGGTAATTCGGGTTTTTCAGGTGGAAAGTGGAGGAAAGGAAACCCGTTGATTGACTGTGAATACCTGTTTGTGGTACAATAAGAACAAAAATTGTGGGGATTTTGTGTTTGGGAATCTACAAGGAGAGGACATGGACAAAGATAGCAAGGCAAAAAGCCGGCTGTATTTATATCAGGCCTGGCCGCTGATTTTATTAGTGCCGGTTCTGTGCGGCAATCTGGCGGTGGCCGTGGTCAGTAAGCGTATTGCTCTGATGATCTCACCGTTTACATTGATTGATATCGTGCTGGCAGTATGGCTTTATGTTTCTCGCAGGAAGCGATTGCTGAGTACTTTGATGCGGTATTCTTCAGAGCATTCCTGGGTTCAGAAGCATCTGATTACGGAGATGGAGCTGCCGTATGCTTTGTCGGATGAAAAAGGCTGGCTTTTATGGTATAATCAGCCGTTCCGGCGAATTCTGAATGAAGAGAAGGTAAAAAAGAAAAATCTTCTTTCCCTGTTTCCGGAGATTACGGATGCAGACCTTGAGACAAAGGATGGATCCGCGGAAGTTCATGCGGTACTTGGAGAAACCAGATTCCGGATCCATCTGCAGCGGATCTCTATGGAATTGAAGGGAGAAGAGAAGGATTCGCTGGTAGGGGATCGTCAGGAGATTCTGGCGGTTTACCTGCTGGATGAGACGGAGATCCTTGCAGTCCGTCAGGAGATTGAGGATGAGAAGCCGGTCGTCGGTATGATTTACCTCGACAATTATGAAGAGGCGCTGGAGTCCGTCGAGGAAGTGCGCCGGTCGCTCCTTATGGCTTTAATCGACCGTAAGGTCAATAAATATATCGGTTCGATGGACGGTATTGTAAAGAAGCTGGAGAAGGATAAGTATCTGTTTATCCTGAATCAGGGACATATGAATCAGATTCTGGAGGAACGATTCCCGATTCTGGAGGACGTTAAGTCTGTCAATATTGGCAATGAGATGGCGGTGACGCTGAGTATTGGCGTGGGCATGAACGGCGGCAGCTACGGTAAAAATTATGAATATTCCCGTGCGGCCATTGATATGGCGTTGGGACGGGGCGGCGATCAGGCTGTGGTAAAAGCGGGAAGTAAGATCCAGTATTATGGCGGCAAGTCCCAGCAGCAGGAAAAAACGACCCGTGTGAAGGCCCGTGTGAAGGCACATGCGCTGCGTGAACTGATGGAGACCAAGGACCGGGTTCTGATTATGGGACATCGGCTGGGCGATATTGATTCGTTTGGCTCTTCGGTTGGCATCTATCGGGTTGCTTTGTCTCTGAATAAAAAAGCTCATATTGTAATCAATGAGCTGACGACATCCGTTCAGCCGATGCTGGAGCGGTTTCGCAACAGTGCCGACTATCCGGATGATATGATTTTAAACGGTGCACAGGCAGCGGAGCAGGTGGACAGCAATACGCTGCTGGTAGTCGTGGATGTCAACCGGCCGAGTATTACGGATGCGCCGGAGCTCCTGCGGATGGTGAAGACGATTGTGGTGCTGGATCATCACCGTCAGAGCGGGGAAGTGATTACCAACGCGGTGCTTTCATACGTAGAGCCGTATGCTTCATCGGCGAGTGAGATGGTGACGGAGATCCTGCAGTATATTGCGGATGATATTAAGATCCGGCCGATTGAGGCGGACGCGATGTATGCCGGCATTGTCGTGGATACGAATAATTTCCAGAATCAGCCTGGAGTACGTACTTTTGAGGCAGCGGCTTATCTGCGCCGGTGCGGCGCGGATGTGACGAGGGTGCGGAAGATGTTTTGTGACAGCCTGGCGGAGAATAAGGCCAGAGCGGCGGCTGTGTTGTCGGCGGAGCTTTACCGTGGTTGTGTGGCAATCGGCGAGCTTCCTGCCGAGGGGCTGCAGAGCCCGACGGTAGTGGGGGCGCAGGCGGCAAACGAATTGTTAAATATCAAGGGGATCAAGGCCTCGGTGGTCATGACTGTTTATCACAATACGGTCTTTTTAAGTGCACGTTCGATTGATGAGGTCAATGTGCAGGTGATGATGGAAATGTTGGGCGGCGGCGGGCACCGCACAGTCGCGGGTGCACAGCTTCCGGGTGCGACGATCACAGAAGCGAAGCGTCAGGTAAAAGAAGTCATCGAACAGATGCTACAGAAGGGAGAAATATAGAGATGGAAATTGTATTGCTGCAGGATGTAAAAAGCCTTGGAAAAAAAGGACAGATTGTAAAGGTAAATGACGGATATGGACGTAATTATATTCTGCCAAAGAAGCTGGGTATCGAGGCAACAGCAAAAAACCTCAATGAATTGAAATTACAGAAAGCCAATGCCGAAAAGGTGGCTGCTCAGGAGATTGCCGATGCGAAAGAGCTGGCGGCAAAGATCGAAGCGGTATCCGTGACCTTAAAGATGAAAGCAGGAGTCAGCGGCAGAGCATTTGGTTCCGTATCGAGCAAGGAAATCGCGGTGGCAGCAAAGGAACAGATCGGCATGGAAATCGACAAAAAGAAGCTTGTCCTGCCGGATCCGATTAAGACTTTCGGCACTCATGAAGTGCCGCTGAAGCTGCATAAAGATGTGACAGCAAAACTGAAGGTAAATGTAGTAGAAGAATAGCAGGTACAGGAGAAAAATCATGGATGAAGCATTGATGAAACGGGTGCTTCCCCATAGTGTTGAGGCAGAACAGTCGGTGATTGGTTCCATGCTGATGGACAAGGATGCGATTGTGGCTGCCTCAGAAATCGTTCAGGCGGAGGATTTTTACCAGAACCAGAATGGAATCATGTTTGAGACCATGCTGGAACTTTTTAACGAAGGAAAGCCTGTAGATCTGATCACGGTTCAGGATCGCCTGAAGGAAAAGGATGTGCCTCCGGAGGTGGCAAGCCTGGATTTTGTCCGGGACATCATTACGATGGTGCCGACTTCGGCAAATGTAAAATCGTACGCGACGATTGTCCGGGAGAAGGCAGTTTTACGAAAGCTGATTAAGATAAACGAAGAGATCGCAAACGCGTGTTATCTGGGGAAAGACTCGATGGAAGAAATCCTCGCAGACACAGAGAAACGGATCTTTGATCTGCTGCAGAACCGGGGAGCCAATGAATTTACGCCGATTCGTCAGGTGGCGCTTAATGTGCTGGAGAAGATCGAGGTCGCGTCCCGCAATCCGGGCGCGGTTACGGGGATTCCAACCGGTTTTATCGATCTGGATTACAAGACATCCGGGCTCCAGCCGTCCGATTTTGTATTGATCGCGGCGCGGCCTTCTATGGGTAAGACAGCGTTTGTGTTGAATCTGGTGGATTATGTATCGATCCGCAAGGGTCTTCCGTGCATGATTTTCAGTCTGGAAATGTCCAAGGAGCAGCTGGTAAACCGGCTTTTATCGATGGAGTCAAACGTTGACTCTCAGAAGCTGCGTTCCGGTAATCTGGCAGATTCTGACTGGGATGCAGTTGTGGAAGGGATCAATACCATCGGAAGCGCCAATCTGATCATTGATGATACGCCGGGCATCACGATCTCAGAGCTGCGTTCCAAATGCCGTAAGGCAAAGCTGGAACATGGTTTAAGCATGATTATTATTGACTATCTTCAGCTGATGTCCGGATCCGGGAGAGCCGGAGATAACCGCCAGCAGGAGATTTCAGAGATCTCCCGCTCCTTAAAGGCACTGGCGCGTGAAATGGCAGCGCCTGTAGTGACGCTGTCTCAGCTCAGCCGCGCATGTGAGACACGGCAGGATCATCGACCGATGCTTTCCGACCTGCGGGAGTCGGGTGCGATTGAGCAGGACGCAGATCTGGTTATGTTTTTATATCGTGATGATTATTATAACAAAGATACCGAAAATCCCAATATCGCGGAGGTGATTATAGCCAAGCAGCGTAACGGCCCGATCGGCACAGTCAATTTGCTGTGGCAGCCGGAATTTACCCGGTTTGTGAATCTGGCACGGTAAACAGGCAGAAGATAAAACTTACCTGACAAAGAACAGAATCAAGCATAAATTTCCCATCTTCCTCATATGATACAATAAGCCGTAAATCTTGAAGAAACTTAAGGAGAGGAACCATATGGAGGAGACACATTATTCCATTAAGGAAACGGGAAGAAGGGTTGGCGTGGAATCTCATGTCCTCCGTTACTGGGAGGACGAGCTTAATCTGGATATACCAAGGAATGGGCAGGGTCACCGGTATTATACGGAATATCATATCCGGTTGTTTCAGAAGATCCGGTCGCTGAAAGAAAAGGGTTATCAGTTGAAAGCGATCGAAGGTGTGCTGAAAAAATACGCGGCTGCAATCTTAAAGGAAGGAAATGTGGGAGATCATCAGATGGAAAATGATACAAAATTAAGGCTGGTACCGAAGGCGGAGGAGACAGCGGCTGAAACGGTACAGGAAACGGATAAGCTGAATCAGTTTCAGCGAATTATGAACCATATCATCGGACAGGCTGTTGAAACAGCGCTTCAGAGAAATTATGAGACCATGAGTGAGGAAATCAGCTGCCAGGTGAATGACCGGATGGTACGGGAGCTGGAGTATATGATGCGTATCAATGAAGAGCGGGAAGAGGAGCGGTTCAAGATGCTGGATGAAACGCTGAGGGCATATCAGAGAGAAAATCAGGGGAAGCTGGAAGCTGCCGCGACACGTTTGCCGTTTTTCCGGAAGAAGAGGTTTGCCAGAAGCGGAAAAAAATTATAGACAGAGAGAGTTTGTGTTTTGCAGAACAGGTTTTTCAGAAAATGAAAAGGGGCTGTGAGAAATGAAGTTTCATCTATTTCATTTCTCACAGCCCCTCAGCTTCATCTGTTGTTGTCAATTAAGCCTCGCTGATTGCGCCAGTCGGGCAAGCACCTTCGCAAGCACCGCAGTCGATGCAGGAATCAGCGTCAATTACATACTGACCATCACCCATAGAAATAGCGCCAACCGGGCACTCACCCTCACAGGTGCCGCAAGCTACACAAGCATCACTAATAACACGTGCCATAACATTATCCTCCTTGAAAATAAATGATAAAAAATTATCTATACATTCCTGTGGCTTTATTCTATACCATCTTTTCAAAATATTCAAGTGGAAAATGTTGCGCAATTGGATAAAAATGAATACAATTTTCAGTTAGCTTTGGTTAACCGGAGTATAAATAAAAGCGTCTCTTTGCAGCCGTGAGAATAAAGTCTTGCCAGAAGGGTAAAAACATATTATGATGAATCCATCAAACAATCAGGAGGAGAGAACATGCAGATTAATAAGGATATGCTCATCGGTGATCTGATTAAGAAGCATGAACTGATCGCGCCGATGCTGATGCATGCGGGTATGCATTGTATCGGGTGTCCGTCGTCACAGATGGAGTCTCTGGAAGAGGCCTGTATGGTACACGGGATCGACTGTGACATACTGGTATCCAATATGAATGAGATCCTGGCGACAGTGGATTAAGCAAAATACAGATTACAGACGATTTGCCGGAGAGGGGGAAATGAACCTCCTTTCCGGCAATGTTTGTTTTTAAATCATCATAAGCTTTTGCAGCGCCTGTCCGGAAATTATCGTATCGTAATGTTCCTGATAGTAAGCTTCACTGCCGGTCTCCTGATGAATCTTTTCGGAAAATTCCATGAGTGTGTTGCAGAGCCGGCTGAAGCAAAGCGCGTCTGTGCCGGCGTTTGATACTGTCAGATAATACTGACCGGAAGCCGGGTTTTTATAAAGGCTGTTGGAGCAATCGCAGATACCACCGGCAGCCGCCGCCGCTGTGATTACCTGATCGAGACTGTGGAAGCGGAAGATACGGACGATCGGTTCCGCCGGTGCAGCCGCCTGCGGGTTTTCTGAATGGGCGGACGGAGCGTCTGTGTTTTCCGGATTTGGAGCAGGCATGCCCAGAAGATCATTTTTGAGGAACTGGAGGAGGTTGTCTGCACCCTCAAGCAATTCTGTCGGGAGAGGGTTCCACAGGCTTTCTGCCTCTTCATCGGAAAGCGGGGAAAACCGGGAAAAGCGGGTATCCAGTTCTTCCGGATCTTCCATTTTTGTGATCAGCAGGATAACACTCTCATTGGAAATCGGGATTGCCTCTACCATGAGGGGAATATCCTCTGCTTCAAAACCGACCTCGCTGGAGGCTTTCTGAATCATCTCGTGAAAAAGATTACGTGCTTTCTCGCTGCCATATGCCAGTTCGCCAAGGTTTAAATTACGCGTGCTAAGATCCGTACTGTTAAGTGTACAGCGGATCTGATTTTCATTAATTCGTTCTATCTTCATAATAATCACTCCCTTCAGTTGTCCGGATTAGGGCTGTGTATCATGTTTTGTTGCTGTTTTCTATTACTGTTATTATAATATATGATGCA
>JAJBUA010000082.1 GCA_020860565.1 Clostridiales bacterium | reverse complement strand
AATTCGAGTTCAAATGGTCTTTTGCATTGGGCTAATTATTTCACAGCCCCTTTTTTCTATTCCCCGGGTCCGGAGACTGTACCGCTCGTCGGCGTAATTGTCGTCGTTGACGTCGACGAGCTTCCCGGACCGCTGCTGACCGTTTCAGCCGCAGTGGTCGCTGCGGTCGGCGAAGGGCTGTTTGTCGTTCCGTCCGCCGATGTCGTTCCCGGAGCCTGCTGAACTGCCGTTGTCGCCGCGGTCGGCGATGTACTGCTGCTCTCACCCGAGGTACTGGAAGCCGATGTTGGATTCGCGGAAACCGATGTGCCGGAACTTGTCGGGCTCGTCGTTGTACTGCTTCCCGAACTCGTAGGACTTATCGATGTGCTGTCGTCGTCATCGCTTTCATCCTCGTCCGTCTCACTTAAAAATCCCGGCCGCAGAGTCGTTCCTGAACTCGTACCTGGGCTTACCGTGTTTCCATCTTCATCCGTCTCATCCTCCTCTTGCGAACTTCCCGGAGCCTTGTTCGTCAGAATCGTATTGCCATCCTCATCGGTCTCAACCTCTGTGTCGGTCCCACTTGTACTCGATGAAGACAACGAAGACTTTTTCACCAGCTTTCCATCCGCATTCAGTACCCATTCTGTGGAAATCCCGTCCGCGTCTGTCTCCGGTTCAATCGCATCACCGTCTGCGTCTGTCTCCATCACAACGGTCTTTTTCACCTTATTTCCATCCTCATCCAGCACATAGATTACCGCATACTTCTTATCATCCTCTTCCGCGGATGACGATGCCTGCGCGGACTTTGACGCCTTCGCGGACTGAATCACGCCGCCATCGGTACCTACAGACTCCACATAAGAGCCCTCTTTATACATACCGGAGTCCGCCGCAATCTTCTCACTGATCGCCTGCACCGTAGAAGATGGCGTATAATCCTCTTCGCCAAAGAGGAACTCATGCAGCTTGATGACATTGCTGACCAGTGTCTGCGGGATCACGCAGGCGCCCTTCTTGCCCATATTGGCGTCGCCGCGGGCCTGTGGGAAACCGGTCGTCTCTCCCAGATGATAGCGATTGATAATCTTTAAGCTGTTAAAGATATCGTTGACATTGATACTGGTCGCCACCTGCGGGAATACCGTTGCCAGTACCCGGTTTAACGTGTCCAGATCTGCCTTTTTCGCTTTCTCAAACGCCAGCTGGATCACCTTTCTCTGGCGCTCCGTCCGGGCATAGTCCGTGTCCATCAGTCTCAGACGCCCGTAAGCAACCGCCTGCACTCCGTCCAGATGATTCATTCCCGCACTTGTCAGCTGCGTGGAACCGATGCCGGTTACATTTACCGTCTCTGTGATAAACGAATTGATATAGTAAAATTCCGCTTTCGAAATCTCGATATCCACACCGCCCAGTACATTAATCGCATCCGCGACCGCTTTCCAGTTGAATGTCATATAATCTGTGATATTGAGGTCCAGATTGCGGTTTAACGCCGACACCGCCTGCTCCGGTCCGCCGATAAAATATGCCTGGTTGATCTTATTATAAGATCCGTTTTTCGAAATATTCAGATAAGTATCCCGATATACGGAAACCAGTTTGATCTCACCCGTGTCCAGATTGATATTGCAGATGATATTGACATCCGCGTTTGTACTCTTCGTCAGCGCCTTGTCACGGGCATCCACGCCAAAGACCGCAATCGTCCAGTATCCCTTCATCGTTTCGATCGTATCCATATCCAGATCATTATTTTTGATCTCTTCTTCATTAAAATCGGGCCGCTGGATCTGATTCCATCGGCGAAGGAAATACCCGTATCCGAATATCAGCGCAAGTGCGATACACTCCGCGACGATCATGACCAGGATGCGGCGGCGCTTTCTGCGCTTACGCTGCTCCCTCTCCTGATGAAGCGTAAGCGGCGCCTTCGCCAGCTTTTTCTCACGCCGTTTCCCCCTGGAACCTTTCTCCGTCCGCACTGCTCTGCGGGACAATGATTCCTTTTTCCCGGCATTGTCCTCAGCCGGATGTTCCCCGGCATCATCCATAAATCTTAAATCCCTGGAAACCGGCTTTTTCCCCGGATCGTCATAATCTTTGCTCATCACAGTTCCTCTTTTAGCTAATAGGCATTTTTGTTGATAAATCCTCTGAAAAATGTCAGAAATAAAATTTTGAAATCAAATCCCAACGTCCAGTTTTCAATATAATAAAGATCGTGTTCGATCCTCTTTTCGATCGAAGTATCACCCCGGAGCCCGTTCACCTGCGCCCATCCGGTCATACCCGGACGAACCTG
This sequence comes from Clostridiales bacterium, assembly GCA_020860565.1. Taxonomy (GTDB): domain Bacteria; phylum Bacillota; class Clostridia; order Lachnospirales; family Lachnospiraceae; genus Brotaphodocola. Next base: position 16,050 of record JAJBUA010000082.1, on the reverse strand, counting down.
ATGTTTGATCATATAACGGGGGATCTCTTCTTTGAAGCGTTCCACAAAGAACGGCCGTTCCGGCCGCGGACCTACCAGACTCATCTGTCCCGCCAGTACATTAAACAGCTGCGGCATCTCATCGATACTCGTTTTGCGAATGATCTTTCCGACCGGAGTCACCCGCGGATCATGAACCGTTGTCCATTTACTTTTTTCCTTTTTCGGATCCTGCACTTCCATGGAACGGAATTTGTACATTGTAAACGGACGATTATGCAGGCCGACTCTTTCCTGCCGGTATAAAACCGGTCCCCGCGACGTACATCTAATCAGGATGACCGTTATCAGCATAATCGGCGAAAACAGGATCAGTGCCACCACCGCGCCAAACAGATCTACCGCCCGTTTCATAAACGCATTTAACGGATCGTTAAGCGGAACATGCCGGATATTGATCACCGGCAGTCCCTGAACATCTTCCATATAGGGCCTTGTCGGAATGAAGTCATTATAATCCGGGACAAATTTGGTGTGTACGCCGGATTTCTCACACAACGCCACGATCTCCTTCAGATGCCCGTATTCCTGAATACTCAGTGTGATTGCGATCTCATCCAGTTCATTCAGATCAAGAATCCCCTCCAGATCACTGATTTTTCCCAGAACACTGATGCCCCGATATTGAGAACCCCACTCCCGGTTATCATCCAGAATGCCTTTAATCTGATATCCCCATTCCGGATTTGCCAGCACACGATCAATATATCGCTCCGCAGTCCGGCTGTAACCGACCAGGACCGTATGCTTCTGATTATACCCTTTCGCGCGCATGGAATGCAGTGCGCTCCGGATCAGATTCCTTTCCAGAGTCTCCGCCACGATATTGACTGCACAGAAGACAATGACCAGTTTTCTGGAGTAGTTATAAAGGTACGGATTTTTCCCTCCCAGAAACAGAACCAGTGAAAACAAAAGCAGTCCAATGATATTTGCCTTACAGATATTGGCAAATTCCGGACGCCGGCTCTGCACTCGCTTTGGCGTAAACAAATGAAAGCAGGTATACAAAAGCAGATACACCGGAACAATCGCCACAAGCGCGCTCAGGTAAAACTGCGGAGGGAGCACCTGGTTTTCCGAATGGAACCAGCCGCTTCCGATAATCAAAAACCAGCTCAGCACATACGCTGACGCAATCACCAGCGCGTCGAGCACGACATGAAGGCGATTAAACTTTTTCTGATTGTCTTTTATCATAATTGTGCCACCCTGAATCCTGCCCATGAATTCTCATTATATATCTCAGTGATTATACACGAAATCATGATTTTGTACTATAAAAAAATTCTTAATGTTTGGATTTTCGCAGCTGGCGCCTCGAAAATTCTGCTACATACACAACCGTTCCCCAGATCAGTTCCCATTCAATCGCCAGATAATTAACCAGATGCTTTCTCTGACAGGGCACTTTCTTTGTCTTATGGCAGGTCGTAAGACCCTCCCACAGGCCGGCCAGATAATCCTTCCCGAAGCCCCGTTTCCTGAAAAAACCATATTTGACCAGCATACCCAGAATCAAGAAAGGCAGATTTACCAGAAGCTGGAAAAGCGGCATGTTTTTCACATTCAGATAAACATTATTGCGCGCTGCCAGCCGCACCTTGAACGAATTATACTTTGAGCCGCTGGTTCCGCTCCCCACATGGTACACGACCGAATCCGGACAATACCGATTATAGTATCCCGCGATTTTCGCCCGGTATCCCACATCCATATCTTCCAGATAGGCAAAATGCATCTCATCAAACAGGCCAATCTCGTCAAAGACCGCCCTGCGGTAAATCGCCGCTCCCGCACAGGCGGAAAATATCATGCACGGGCGATTGTAACGTTCCGTTTCCTGACCGACTCCCCGCTGATAAGCCCAGCCCATCAGACTGTACATATCGCCCGCGTCGTCAATCAGTTCCTTATGATATAACTGAACCATCCTGGGGCTGACGGAAAAGATGCGGGGCGAGGCTTCGATGGCTTTCAGCAGTTCCTCTACATAATCCGGCTCCGGCTCTGTATCATTATTTAACAGGATCACATAAGGAGTCTCAGACGCCCGGATCCCCCGGTTCACCGCGCCGGAAAAGCCAGTGTTTGTCTCCAGAAAAACAGTCGGGATCTCCCGTTCTTTCAGCCATTCTACGCTGCCGTCTGAAGAGCCGTTATCCACTACCAGCAGATCAAAGTCCTGACAGGTCTGCGCCTCCAGCGCCCGCAGGCAAGGCTCCATAAAATGAAGCCCGTTATAGTTTGGGATAATAATTGTAATTTTTCTCCCTGTATCATGATTGATCGTTTCTCGTTGTTCTCTCATCGGCCCTTATTGTTTTTCCAGCCTTTCTTACTTCTTTGTCCGTTTTTCATCGGTTTTCATCAGTTCGATCCCCTCCAACTCATAGGGCTCCCCGATCTTTTCCTTCAGAAGATCCCGAAGCGCAAAGTTTGACTTACGCAGCGTCAGATTAGGATTATAATACGGGTCACCATCGCGCAGAATATCCGGCCAGCGTTTCGCGAAGATTGCTATCTCTCCGTTAAAACGCTTCACCTTCTCCGGAGTATCCTCCAACCCACGGGATTTGGACTCGTAGTGATAGAGCTTTGCGTAAGGCGCATACACAATCAGGTAATCTTTATCTCTGACCTTCATACAATAATCGATGTCGTTAAACGCGATCGCAAGCTCCTCGGTAAATCCGCCCACTTCCGCAAAGACCGACGCCTTTGTCATCATACACGCTGCTGTCACCGCGCTGTAATCCTGCGCACAGGCCGCCCGGTGAAAATAGCTTGTCTCCGCTTCATGCAGCCCGATAAACGTATGACCGGCGATACCGCCAAATCCCACGACCACACCGGCATGCTGGATCGTACCGTCTTCATAAAGGAGCTTTGCCCCAACTGCCCCGACCTCCGGCCTCTGCAAAAATCCCAGCATTTCTTCGATCGCAGTCGGCTCGATCAGCTCCGTATCGTTATTCAGGAAAAGAAGATATTCCCCTTTGGCGAACCGGACGCCAAAATTATTAATCGCAGAATAGTTAAATTCCCACTCCCAGGTTACCACATGCACCTGCGGGAATTCCTGCTGGATGTCCCGGTAATAGGCAAAGGTCTCCTGCTGCGTGCTGTTATTTTCGATGATAATAAATTCCAGGTTCTCATAAGTCGCCCGTTCCAGAAGCGACCGCAGACAGAGATCCAGATCCTGAGAATGATCCTTATTCGGGATAATTACAGAGATCAGCGGACCTCCCTTAGTCCGGGATGCCTCCGGGTCGATCCCGGCCTGAACCGCCGCGCCTGCAATCCGGAAAACCGTGTGGTAAATTCCGTAATCAATGCCCTTCTCCACCCGCGCAGCATTGATCCCCTGCCGTTCATAATGCGCCATAATCGCGCGCGCCCCCGCTTCAAACGCATATAATTTGCTTTCCGGGTTGCTCGCCGTCGAATTCTGATGACAGCGCCAGTGATATAAGACTTTGGGAATATGATAGATTTCCCTCGCGTTCTCCGTACAACGGAAAATAAAGTCATAATCCTGAGCACCGTCATACTCATGCCGCAGTCCGCCTACGCGGTCTAATAATTCACGCTTCACCACCAGCAGATGGCAGATATAATTGACGCTCGTCAGAAGATCCGCATTAAAATCCGGTTTAAAATGTGGATCAAACAGTGCGCCGCCATCCATATCCAGCTTATCCTCATCCGAATAGATCAGTTCACAGTCCGGATGGTCATTGATCGCGGAGGCTACTTCAAAAAGCGCGTGCTCCGGAAGCGTATCATCATGATCCGCGAGCACGATGTACTCTCCCGCGGCAAGTTCCATGGCCGCGTTCGTATTACCGGAGATACCGAGATTATCGCCAAGATTCTTACAATGGAACCGCGAATCCCTTGCATGATACTCCTTCATCACCTTCTGAACGATCGCTCCTTCTCCCTTCGGGCTGCCGTCCGCCACGCAGACTTCCCAGTTCCCATAAGTCTGCGCGAGGATGGAATCCAGCATTTCTCTGAGATACTTTTCCGGAGTTTTAAAAGCCGGGATAACCACGGATAAAAGCGGCTCATAAGCCAGCCTTGTTTCCCGCTGTTTTTGCAGATCTTCCTCCGATGGCTTCGTCAGCTGATACCACTCGGAATACTCATAGTCGTTGTCCAGCCCCTGAATTTTATGCACGGACTTCAGGAACAGAGCCTTTATGCCGTGTTTTTTAAAGAATTCCCACGCGACCCGCACGGTCTCCATATTCATCAGGTCATGAATCTTTTCCAGACGTTTCCGCGCCACGCTCGAACGCTTCGCGATCAGTTCCTCATTGTATTTGATCCTGGCGGTCCGTCCGTCGCAGGTAATCAGAAGATAATAATCCTTCCCTCTCTCATAGGGAAACTGGATATCAAAGCCGTAGTCCCGGTCATAAATTTTTTTATAATAAATCTGGCTCACATCATCGCGGCGGGTAGATACGCAGCGAATCGACAGCTGCTGACGGTTTTCATCCAATACGGCAAATGTGGCCGCAGACTCCGGTTTTTTGCCGATCGCCCAGCCGTTTAACTGGATGGAATTTTCCCGGATCCGCACTACATCAATCTTATATTTCATAGACGCTTACGTTTCCTTTTCCTCTTGATCTTCTTCCTGCTCAAAATTCAGCCGTTCTTCCTCGATTACCAGCGGGCGCTTCATCACACGCTGATTAATCGAGAGGACGTATTCTCCGACCATGCCGATAAAAAATATCTGCACCGATCCCAGGAACAGCATGCCGATCAGCATCGGCGCCATACCTGCGGGGAAACGGTTCCACCAGATCAGCTTCATCACCAGGTAAATAACCGCTACCACAAAGCTGCCGATACAGCTGAGCGCTCCCGCAAAGGTCGCCAGGCGGAGCCCTGCCTTTGTGTATGAGGTCACACTCAGCATGGCGGCGTCATAGAGACGGTAAAAATTATTATGAGTCTTTCCGGCACGGCGCTTCGGCTGCTCATACGGGATCTCCTTGCGCCGGAATCCCAACTCCGCGACAATCCCTCTCAAAAAGGGCGTCGGATCATCCAGATCTCTCAATACCTCAATAAATGACCGGTCATAGAGACCTGAACCGGTAAAATGCTCAATCTGCTCCACGTCGGAAAACTTTTTGATCAGTTTATAATAAAAGCTTCTCAACGCGTACATCAGACGGTTTTCCTGGCTGCTGGTCTTGATTCCGATCACGATGCGGTATCCTTCTTCCCAGGCTTTGACATACTTCGGGATCATATCCACCGGATCCTGAAAATCAGCCACCATCTCGATCACGCAGTCCCCGGTCACCTGCAGCATTCCGTAATACGGGGAATTGAACTGTCCGAAATTTTTCGCATTAAAAATCGCCTTGATTCTGGGATTGTCCGCGCATAGCTTCCGCAAAATCGGACGGGTCTGATCGGTCGAATTGTTATCAATAAAAACCAGCTCATAATCATACTGCGGAAGTTCCTGCGTCAGGATCCCGACTACAGCCTCGCTGATGGGAGCTACATTTTCTTCTTCATTATAACATGGAATCAAAACGCTTATTTTCTTCATTGGCTCTCTCCTGCCTTCTGCGGCGATGACGCCAGTATGCGCAGAATTCCTTCCTGAAATGAGATTTTTTCCTTCCAGGCTCCTTCTGTCAGGTCAATCAGCGCCTTCGTCTGCGGGCAGATCGACAGCGCTCCTTCCTTTGCCTGAACAAACGTCCCGTATTCGAGACTCCCCAGCCCGCCGCAAAGTCCGTGGATCTCCTCCACGAATTCCCGCAGCACGCGGGTATCGGTACTGGCAATATTTACAACATGAGTCTGCCCCTCAAAGGCATCGCTGTGACAGAGAAGTTCTCTGACTGCGCGCGACGCATCCTCAACATCCATAAAATTCCATCGATGCCTGCACGCGCTTAAAGAAACGGTCTTCCCCAGAGGCAGTTCTCTGGTCAGCGTAGAGATAATCGACCAGGGATGATCTCCCGGTCCGTAAACACTGAAAAAACGGAGATGTTCGTAGGTCATCCCCCACTCTCTGCAAAGAGGCGCCGCCTCTTCATAAAACGCAAGTTTCGCTTTGCCATAGGCATTGACCGGGCGGCATGCCATCTCCTCAGACATCACACCATCCTCTGTAATGCCATACTCCACGCGCGAACCAGCATCCATAAACACACGGCAGCCAAAATCATGCGCCGCTTTCAGGCAGGACAGCGACTGGTCGACATTCCGCTCCTGCACCTCCGGAGAATCAATCTCCCCGCGATTGACGCCTCCCCATGCAAAATGCAGAAAAGCGTCCAGCGAACCGTTGCCCAGAGAGGGATATTGATGCTTTGCTGCCTCCAGCGCTTCCCTGACATGCGCCAGATCTCCCGGGATTTCATGGAATCCGGGGGCTGTCGGAAGGAGGCTTCGCTGTCTGGATTCCGGGCGTACCAGTGCGTAAACCTGCGCGCCCGCCTCCAGCAGCTGCCGGGCCGTATTGCGGCCGATAAAACCGGTCGCGCCGGTCATGATGATCTTTTTTCCTGCCAGTTCTACCATAATTATCCTCTCTCTGTCAATCCTTTTGGTAAGGTTTACATTTTTTCTTTCTTCTATTATAATCAGTATGATTGTGTCGTAATCTTTCTATCATACAGTCAGCAAAAGAGAACAGGAGGTAAACCGCTTATGTCCCAGTCTGGCACAACACGGGATCGGGCGCTGGATTTTCTCAAAGGCGCCGCGATTATTATGGTTGTCTTTTTTCACAATGTCCAGCTGAATCCGGCCAGTATTACCGATAATCTTTTTATGATGGTGGGCAATACCGCTGTCCCCTGTTTTTTTCTGGTGTCCGGCGCGCTTTTCTTTTCCCGCCCTTTTGATCTGCGAAAGCATATTTTCCGTATTGTAAATATGTATACCGTTCTTGTATGCTGGCGCATGATTTATTTTGTTTTTTATCATCATCTGAACGGCGCCGCGACCGGTACTCTGAGGGAATTTTTATCCTATCTTTTTTTATTTGGTTCCCTGAACGCCGTCTCTACCGGTCATCTCTGGTTTATCGACGCGATGCTCACGGTACTGCTCGCCGCTCCGCTCCTGCGCCTGTGCCGTGAATATGACCGACGGCTGACTCTGTACACTCTGGCCGTGCTCTTTATCTTTAACCAGCTGTTGGCGGACGGCAATTTGCTGATTGCCTTCCTCTCAAAGCTGATCGGCCGCTCGGTCTGGGATATCTCCGGCTTCGGTGAGATCAATCCTTTCAGCCTGCATCATTCCAACTATATGTTTTACTATCTGCTCGGCGCCGAGCTCTATGAACGACGCGGCAGAATATCCGTCCGCCTCTCCGGCCTGCTCTGTCTCTTCGGTCTGATCGGACTGGATCTCATCAAGTATATCCAGACCGGATCGATCCGCTGGGGCGGCGTCCATCTGACAAGCGGGTATTACTGGTGCTCGACCATCGTTTTTTCCTGCGGCGCCTTTCTTCTGGTTCAACACCTGCCATTTAAACGCTGTGCACCGTTGCGATGGTTTGCCTCCACTGTGGGCGGATCCAGTCTGGGCGTCTTCTACCTGCACCTGCCCTTGATCTCACTGCTGACCCCGTACCTCTTTGAACACCTCGCCGCTTATAATGGCTGGCCGCTCAACCTGTGCGAAAGTCTGCTGATTACGGCAGTATCTGTCGCTGTCACACTGCTTTGCCGTAAAATTCCTCTGATCCGGCGGTTATTCTAAGTGAAGAGCTTTTTATACTGCCATCACCTCAATATGGTCCGTACGCATCGCCAGAATGCACACCCCATCCCCAAACTTTTCCCGCGCAGATCCCGCAATCTCATCGGTATACCCCGGCGCAACGATCAGAACCGCGTCCACCGGCTCCTCATAAAAATGTTCCGGCGGCACGATCGGCAGATGAGAAGCCGGAGCGAAACGCCCCTGCTTAAACGGCGCTGAGTCGATGATATAACGGGCACAATCTCCCAGCTTTGTTGTCGCCGCCAGCGTAAATCCCTGATGGCCCGCTCCCCAGAGAGCGAGCGTTCTGCCGGCAGCAGCAAGACTTTCCGTAAATCTGTCAATCTCCTCCTGCACCTGATAGTAACCGGCCTGCAAAGACCGCGCCATCGCGTCATCCTGCACCTCTTCTCTGTCAGTCCGAACCGTCCGATCCGCATGCGGCATTTTCTTTACCGTCATCGCAATCGTATCGCGGTTAACCAGCCCTTCTTCCAGCACCCGAAAGCCATTTCTCTCCAGCAGATTCCGCAGCGTGTCCAGCGAATAATAAGCAATGTGATCGCGGATCAGCTCATAATAGCTTCCCTGTTCCACGATATATTCCAGAGCCGGCACCGTCACAAGCCCCATTCCTTCTTCGGTGAGATTATGATAAATTGCCTGCAGCATCACCGATGGATCCGGCTGATGCTCAAGAAAATTAAAGGACAGAAACACATCATAAGGGCTGCCCTCAAAGATCTGATCCGCCCTCTCCGGAAATTCCTGCCAGACATGGAGTCCATCATCCCTCGCGATATCCACCAGATCTGCTTTATGCTCCATGCCGAAGACCTGAACCGGAAATTCTGTCAGGACCTTGATAAATTCTCCGCGTCCGCACCCGACCTCGATAAATTTTTTCCCCTTCAGGCCATAAGTCCCGATCATCCGCTGATACTGTTCCCGCCGAAGTCCTGTCATCGTCGTCGTGAAACCGCCTGCGCGAATCACATCGCGATAATAGGAAACCGGTTCACAGTCAAACTGCACCAAACCGCACGTCTCACACTGATAAAGTCCCAGCGTCATGCCGCAATCCGTTTTTACCGCTTTTGCGTCCGGGATGTCCTGCGCCGACGCAGGCGCATCCTCCAGCACAAACAACGGTTTGACCGGAAGTTTTTTTCCACAGGAAATGCAATGATTCTTCATTCTGCTCCTTCCTCCGCCAGCATCCTGCGGATGCCCTCTTCAAAGGATACACGCGGCCGCCAGCCGGTATCCGCAAGGATCCGGCTGATATCCGGGATCAGATCTGCGGCTCCCTCCGCGTTCTGCGCGCGTTCTCCATATTCATAATCTCCCCGCTTTCCGCAGAGTCGATACATTTCTTCGATAAACGAGCGCAGACAGCGTGTGTCCGCCCCCGCCACATTGTAAAAACCCGGCTTTCCTTCTGTCAGCAGACAGCACAGGGCCGCCGCCGCGTCCTCGATATAAAGGAAATTCCACTGCTGGGTACATGCTCCCAGCCGCATGGTTTTCCCTTCCTGCCACGTACGCAGGCACGAATTTACTAACGTCCAGGGATGGTCGCCCGGCCCGTACACACTGTAAATTCTTGTATGGACATACTCGATATTCAGTGACTGGCACAGTTTACCTGCTGCTGCCGCAACCGCCGCCTTCGCCTTGCCATACTCAGAAACCGGATGACAGGGAGTTTCTTCCGTGACCGGCACATGCCAGATCCCGTATTCCGCCTGGGAACCGGTAAAAACAAACCGTCGGCAGCCAAGCTTCTCTGCTGTGCGAATTGCCAGAAGCGTCTGTGTCACATTGAGCTGCTGCACATCCTTTCTGGTCCGGTTCTCACTGCCGGCTCCATCCCAGCCCACATGGATCCACCCATCCCAGCAAACGGCCGGGATCCGTTCCGGCAGATGATCGATCTGATGCAGATCCATCTCAACAATCTCGATTCTGTCCTGCTCCGGCTCCGTTATCTTCCGCATGAGCCCCGGCAGATTCCGCGAAGCCGGCCGCACGATGGCACAGACAAAATCGCCCTGATTTAACAGCCGGCGGACCACCGCAGAACCGATAAAACTGGCCGCTCCCGTAACAATCACTCTCATCTTACTTCACCCGCGGGATAATCATCATCGCATCCATCTCCTCATCCGGCAGAAATGGCGACAGATCCTCCAGCGGCGGCGATACCATGGTGCCGTCCGGCAAGCGTTTGCCTGATGATTTCGGTTCAAAATTCTGATCCATTGTCACAAAGATCTCACAGATCACCGGCCCCTCGATCGCGAGCGCTTCCTCAATCGCACCCTTTAGTTCCCCGTTATGGCAGGCACGCACGTAAGGGAATCCATAAGCCGCCGCCAGCTTCTCCATATCCGGGAAGCTCAGATCGTGGCTGTCCACTCCGATCCCCACTAACGGCTCTCCAAAATAATTCTTCTGCGTCTGACGGATCGAATGATAGCCGCCGTTATTGATCAGAAAAGTCTTGATCGGCATCCGATGATGGATGATCGTCTGCAATTCCTGAATATTCATCTGAATACTGCCATCCCCGGTAAGCAGGATCACTTCCCGCTGCCTGTCGGAAGCATACTCCGGATCGCGCGACGCCATATAGACACCGATCGCCGCGGGCAGATCATATCCCATACTCGCAATCGCGTCGTTGCTGATAAAGCGCTGCTCTCTCTTGATCCGGTAGGAATGGCCGCCCGCCACACACGCGGAACCATTGCCCACAACGATCCAGTCACCTTCTCTGACCTGATCGCTCAATTCCCTGCATAACGCATAGACATTGGCCTCTTTGGTCTCGTCAACCTCCAGATGCTTCGGCTGTATCACCGGATATTTTTTCTTCCAGAGCTGGCAGGTCTCAATCCAGCTCATCCCCGGCAGACCCTCTCCGCAATCGAAAACCGGCTTACCTGGAAGCGCTGACCAGAGGTTTTCACGGCCGGTATGCCAGTTTGCGCTGCACCAGGCGTCTGCCTCCTCAGGCGACAGAGGTTCTCTCACAGATTCTTCCCGCAATTCCTGCGCCATGACCTCCAGCAGATCCCTTGCGTCACAGTGCAGCGGCATATCGATATGCACACTCGGCTTTTTCAGTTCTTCTTCGTCGATATCTGCCGCAATCACATAGGCGCACCTCGCCCAGGTCTGATAATTGAAGCCTACGATCCGGATACTCAGACGATTGCCGATCGCAAAGACCAGATCACTGTTCTGCACCGCAAAATTACCCGGACGGTCGCCCATATTTCCGCTTCTTCCCACATACAGCGGATGCTCGTCAAAGATGCAGTCCTGACTGTTCCAGCCAGTCACAACCGGGATGCCCAGACGCTCGGCAACTTCTTTGAATACCTCATGCGCTCCCGCAATGCGGATGCCGTTGCCGGCCATCAGCACCGGGCGCTTTGACTCACGAATCCTCTCAATCACCGCACGCGCGGTCTCCCTGGTCACCTTCGGCGCGGATACTCTCCGCAGTTCACCTTTCCCGGCTTCATCTTCCGCAATCTGATGCCCGGAAGCTCCGCCTGCCCAGCCGGTGCCTCCATTCTCATAATCATCCGCGTCAAAGCCGATCAGATCATCACTTTCTACATAAGCGCCCTGCACATCCAACGGGATATCCAGCCAGCAGGGACCCGGTCTGCCATGCTGCGCGAGATAAAGCGCTTTCTCCAGACAAAAACGGATACGCAGAGGATCAATCACCATTTCGCTGTATTTCGTCATGCAGGAAATCGCACGGACGATGTCAAATTCCTGATCTCCCATCGAGCGGATCCCGGTTCCGGACCAGCGCGCCGTCGTATCATAACGAACCTGTCCGGACAGTACCAGCATGGGAATGGAATCCAGCCAGCCTCCGACTACCCCGGTAATCGCGTTCGTACCGCCGGGTCCCGTCGTCACGCACAGAAGGCCGATCTTATTATGCATCCGCGCATAAGCCTCCGCCGCCATCGCGCACGCCTGCTCGTGATGCTGATACAGGCAGGACAGCCCCGGCTGATGCCCCAGCGCGTCATTCAAATGCATCGCGCCCCCGCCGACAACCGTAAACGCCTGACAAATGCCTGCGTCCACAATCTTCTGTGAGATATAATTGGAAACTTTTATTTTCATATCAGGTGGAACCCCTTTCCGGCATGTATTTAGATTTCTTTTGCACATTATATTATGAACGTCGCAGTGCATATTCGAGAGCCTGCGGCACTGCTCATTGCCTTCGCGTACATTGTAGCACAGTTTGTCAAAAAAGACTAGCACAGTATCAGCCTTCCATCCCTGCCAGCAACCTTCACTATACAGGGAGCCCCTGAACCGCTATACTGTGACCTGTCGGACGGAAAACATTCCGACAAACACCAATCCATCACAAAAAGGAGAGTTAAATCCATGAAGAAAAACATGAAGTATCTGGCTGTGCTTTCTACCGCGGCAGTGATCTCAGCGGCGGCTCCGGCATTCCCATCGGTCTTTCCCCACCTCACTCAGGTTGTTTTTGCCGCCAGCAGCGGCTGGGTCGATGAGGACGGCGAGCTTCGCTACAAGGACAGCGACGGTTATTATCTGACCGATTCCTGGAAGAAACGTGACAACAACTGGTATTACCTGGATGAAGACGGCTATATCACCCGTTCGGAAAGAGTCGATGAATATTATGTCGATGAGGACGGCAAACGTGTATCGAACCAGTGGATCGCAGAAGACAATGACGACAACTGGGGCGACGATGAGCCGGATACCTACTGGTATTACTTCGGCAAAGACGGGAAGAGCGTTGTCTCCCGCTGGATCACCATCAACGGCAAAGATTATTATTTTAATGAAGACGGTCATATGCAGACCGGCAAGATCGAACTGGACGGCTACACCTATTACCTTGGCGATGAAGATGACGGCGCCAAAAAGACCGGCTGGGTGCTGCTGGAAAATGAAGACGAATATGCCGACGATGATTTTGTATGGCATTTCTTTGACACCAAAGGGAGGATGGTCGTCAACGAAATCGACCGCAAAATCAGCGGTTCTTATTACACCTTTGAAAACGGTGTGATGCAGACCGGCTGGTACCGGCTCCCAGTATCTGACACTGCGGCAGATGAGACGGCTTCAGCCTCCGATGCCTCAGCCGCGGCAGCTGAACTTCCGGCAATCGCTTCTTACCAGTATTACAACGCTGACGGTACCCGCGCAGCCGGCTGGTACACCATCGAAGGCGTTGAAGGCATCCACGACGACAATGAAGACTCTACCTTCTATTTTAAAGAAGGCAAGCCTTACTACGCTCAGACCGGCATCCAGTTCTTCACCATCGACTCCAAACGCTACGGCTTCAATACGCTCGGCGAACGTCAGACGGATCTGCAGGTGGTAACTCTGGAAGACGGCACTACCGGCAACGCTTACTTCGGCACGGACGGAGTTGTAAAGACCGGCAAGCAGAGCATCTATGACGAGGAGCTTGGTGAGACCCAGACCTGGTATTTCCAGACGGACGGCGCCAATAAGGGAGTCGGCTATAACGGAATTCGTGACAACAGTATCTTTATCGGCGGACTCCGCCAGGATGCAGACCGTGATCTGAAATACGCTCCGGTTACTTTCAACGGCGCACAGTATCTGGTCAACGCCTCCGGCACCATCCAGAAGGCATCTTCTTCCTCGAAATCCACGGTAAACCCGGATCTCGGAAACGGATTTAAGGATATCAAGGATTCAAATGATAAAGTATGGACCGTCGATGTGAACGGAATCATCCAGTAATCACTGTCTGTGAGGGCCGCCGCGAGGCGGTCCTTTTTGTCGCGTAAAATCCAAAAAATTTTTCATAATCCGGGCATATTTTGACGTTTTCCTGACTATACTGTAGTAATTCATTCATTATCACCAGAAAACTGCTGTCCGAAATTGTCAGACTATAAGAAGGAGAATTGTCATGCGCAAGCTAACGGTATATTATTGTCCAAAATGCAGACGCTACGGTTATTATCAGTCGGAAAACGCCGCCTTCTGTATGAAATGCAGCACAGCTATGTCACCTCTTTCCATTGACTATCTGCATTTTGTCCGCCTCGACAGTGCAGACCGGGACAACCTGATCCGGAAAGAATCTCTCCGAACCTGCACCTCCCCAGATCTGCTGCGCTCACGGATTCAGGAACTGGAAAAGGAAAACCGTCAGCTCAATGAAACCGTCAGCTGGATGCATCAGCTGATCTGGGATCTGATCACTAAAAACAGAGAGTTCGAACGCCGCTCTACGGCACCTTCAAAGCATCTTTAACAAATTTCTTACGTTTCCTTACGATCACCTCCAGGTACTTGAAACCTTGTCCCCTGCCTGATATATTATAGTAAACGACAAATACATTTGCCGTTTACTATAACCCCTCCGGGGGATGCGCACGATTTTTGAAAGGAAGAAAAAAGTGGTCCGCTCAGGCGGGCGCGGAGGTAACACCATGAGACGAAAAACAGGCATTGCACTGATTATCATATTAAGCAGCCTCTTCCTGCAGGCGGTACCCGTTTTCGCGGGTGAATGGACGCAGGATGAAGACGATCAATGGCAGTACATTCAGGACGACGGCACGGAAGCAACCGGCTGGCTCGAAATCGACGACGAGACCTACTACCTTGATGAAAACGGCAATCGCAAAGAGGACTACTGGCTCAAGGATGACGGGAACTGGTACTATCTCGACAGCGACGGCGTTATGGCGACCAGCCAGTGGATTGACAATTATTATGTCAACGAAGATGGAGAACTGGAGAAAAAGAGATAAGAGGATATATCAAACCAATACAAAGAAAAGGATGAAACAAGGGGCTGTCACTTTAATGAATAAAATTTCGTGTGACAGCCCCTATTCGATTTGCTAAACAATGTGTAATATAGCGTTCGCTTCCATATGTCGTATTCTCCGCAAACATATTTCCATGCCACTACGACAATTCCGGAACATCGTTTACATCTGGAAGACGATATTTTGCAATAATCTCTTCACGCACATCGACACCTAATCCCGGCTCATCACTCAGGGTAATCATACCATTATGATCCGGGGTCAATGGATTTACCATTAGTTCTGTGCGGAATGCATTTTCGGTCATGTCATATTCCATAGTAGCTCCATTTGGCACTGCACAACTCAAGTGCGCACTTGCTGCTACAATTATACCGGAATTCCATACATGAGTAGCGCATTCAATAAAATGAGATGCTGCCAAAATAGTAATTTTATATCCTTCAGTAATGCCGCCGCACCAACTTAAGTCAGGCTGGACAATATCTACAGCCCCCATGCGCATCATACGCAAATAATTCGTTGTCAAACATTCCGTCTCATATCCGGCAATCTTGGTTACCAGTTCTTTTGCTAATTTTGCACTTCCCTCATAATCATCGGTTCTTACTGGCTCTTCCAAAAAATGTACCCCGATTTTATCATACGCTTTTCCAGCTTCCAATGCTGTAAAGTAATCCCAGTTTGTATTCGCGTCCAGCATTAACGGACACTCATTTCCTAACGCTTTTTTCACAGCGGCCACCCGTTCGATATCTTCTTCGAGAGTTAACATTTTGCAATTTACATCATTATTAAATACCCGCAGAGAAAACGGGGAACCAGTACGTGCGACTTTAATCTTAACGCCATGCATCCCTAAATTCGCATAGTTTTCTACTTCCTGGACCAGTTCCTTAATCCCCTCATTTTCTTTATAAAAGCCACCGCTTGCATACACAGGAACCTGATTGCAGAATCCACCCAAAAGCTTATACACAGGCATTCCCGCAATCTTACCCTTTAAATCCCATAGTGCAATATCAATGCCAGATAATGCTGAGATAAAAATTCCTCCGCGTCCATGCTGAAAATGCGCATAAAAGCATTTATGCCACAATCGCTCTGTATTGACAGGATCTTCACCAATTAAAAGCGGAGCTATTTCATTTTCTACAACTACCTGCGTTGTATATACCGGACCGCCAAATGTCGCCGCCTCTCCCAGACCAACTAATCCTGTATCAGTATAGATACGGATTAGCAGCATTTGTCTTGTATTGCACTTTCCTGTCCCACTGTATATAGGATGCTTCATGTGATAAATCATAGGGATACATTCAACCTTCTCAATTTTCATAGTAATCTCCATTCCGCCGCCTTTCAGTTGGCGGCACAAATAGTAATGAAA
>JAJBUA010000092.1 GCA_020860565.1 Clostridiales bacterium | reverse complement strand
CGGCAAAACTGATGTATCGGCCGAGGTGCAGTTACGGATAATTGCGGAAGAACCGTAATCGCGTCAAAGGATTTTGAGATGATTGATCAGGCCGTTGCGGCAGCGAATACGGATGGATACCGGATTGACAGCCTGCTCAATGAGAAGACCGGATGGCTGATCTATGACTATTATTCGATGAAGGAGTATCAGCGGGCGCTGCTGGATCAGACACTGGTGTGGATTGTCTGTCTGCTGGTAATCGGGCTTTTCGGTTATGCGATGCTGACTATGCTGATTAATCCTGTTCTGGCAGAGGTGCAGGAGATGGTAAGCGCCATGCAGAAGATGGAGGAGGGCGATTATTCTGTCCGTGTTGATCCGGAGCAGGGCAGCTTTCGCGAACTGAACCAGATCGCGGTCGGGTTTAATGAACTGGCAGGAAAGACTGATGAACTCCGGCAGGAAGCGCGCCGCCTGCTCATGGAACAGAGAACGGCAGAGCTGTCGGCACTGGAAGCGCAGATTGACCCGCATTTTCTCTACAATACTCTGGATACGATTAACTGGAAAGCCATCGAGCATGAGGATTATGAGGTCAGCAGTATGATAGGAGCGCTGGCTGACATTATGCAGTATTCGATGCAGAGGATGGGGGAAACGATCACATTCTGGGAGGAAGTTGAGTGGCTTAAGCACTATATTACGCTGCAAAAGGAGCGCCTGACACAGAAGTTAGAGCTGATTATCGAGATCCCGGATGATCTTATGGATTATCGGATTCATAAGCTGCTGCTTCAGCCCTTTGTGGAAAACGCTGTCCGTCATGGTTTCCGTGAGATGAAGGAAGATTGCCGTTTGAGAATCCACGCACATCTGACGGGCAGACAGGTACATATTATAATTGAAGATAACGGAGCGGGGATGAAGCCGGAGGTACTCGAACAGTTAAACAGGCCGGAGACGGAGATGACCGGCCATGTGGGAATTACCAACGTAAGAAAAAGACTGGAATTATACTATGGGGAAGACGCGGGATTGTATTTTGAGAGCGGGGAAGATGCCGGTACGACGGTTCACCTGTTCATAAGTGGGATCCCGGGGGGAAAATAAAATGAAGATTGTAATTGTGGAGGATGAGGCGGCGATCCGCGGCGGACTGGCTGGATTGATCCCGAAATTAAGCCCGGAGTATGAGATTGCGGGCCTGGCTCCAAATGGCAGGGAGGGTCTGGAGGTCATTGCCCGGACGCGGCCGGATCTGGTGATTATGGATATCCAGATGCCGGAAATGGACGGTCTTGAGATGCTCAGGAGGCTTCGGGAGCGGGAAGTGATGTGCCGCGTGATTGTGCTGACCGCATATAATAAATTTGAGTACGCGAAGCAGGCGATCCATCTGGGGATTGAGAATTATCTGCTGAAGCCGATCAAGATTCCGGAGCTTCGGGAGACTCTCGATAAGATTTACCGGCAATATCAGGCGGAGGCAGAGCAGAACGGCATCCGGGAGCGGCTGTTTTCTCTGGAACAGATTATCCGGGGATGTATCCTGGCAGAGGTCGAGATTGACGATAATCTGGATCGGATCATAAGAAGTCAGTATGGTGTTGGTACGGAGGATTCCCTGGCAATCTGCGGCGTCAGTATGGGCGGTCATTATGATGAAGAACGGGAACAGGTGGTGCGTATTATCGAGAGTTATGCCGGGAAATCCGGTGATTATGCATATACGCTGATCCAGTCGAGCCGTTTTCATATGATTTTGTTTGTGTTGTACCGGATGAGGGATCCGGACGCACTTTACCAGCGAAGTATGCGGACAATTGCGCCGGCGATGACCCGTAATCTGAAACATACGCCGGTGATGGAGTGGATTCTGTGTCAGGGATTCCGGGAGCTGCCGGAAGCGTTTGGCAAACTTGTGGATTGCCGTAAGTGGAATCTGTGTTTTCCGGTCGGAACGATGATTCCCGTGCGTGAGATGGAAAAAAGGGAGACCGTCCCGCTCCGGTATTCCATGCAGATCGAAGGACATCTGAAGGCGGCGGTGATTGAACGGCGTCAGGATATCTATCAGAAGGTGCTGCAGATGTTGATCCGTGACTGCCAGAGCGGCACTCATCACCCGGATGAGATCCGGGAAATCTGTGTGAGGTTCTGTCTGGCGATTCTTGCGGAGACACAGGTAATCGGACGGATCGACCCGATGATTTCACGCCAGGATGTGGTCGGCCGGGTGAGCAGCGCGGTTGCCTGGGATACGATTGAGGAGGTTTTTGAAGAATTGTATCATTCCGTGGTAGCTGAAAATGAAAAAGACGCGAATCTGAGTCCGCTGATCCGCCATGCGATCCGTATCATCGAAGCATGTTACAGCGAAGGGATCACACTTGAGGAGCTGGCGAGAAAGCTTGGCGTATCACAGGAATACCTGAGTTCACAGTTTAAGAAGGAGACCGGATCTACGTTTAAGGAAACCGTGCGCCGGTATCAGATCGTGCGGGTAAAGGAACTGCTCCTGCAGTCCAATCTCAAACTGGGGCAGATTGCGGACATGGCGGGATATTCGGACCCGAAATACATGAGCCGCGTTTTCCGTGAGGAAGTCGGCATGCTTCCGACGGAATTCCGCAATAAAAACCGCTGAGAAATGTCAATAAAATGGGGGATTCCGCGGGAAAACAGATTAAAAACTTACTCTTTTTTTATAAAGTTCCACTTTGTTTTTGTGTCGGCTTTGATAAAATATAGTTAAAGTTAATAAATAAAAAGAAAGTTGAGACATAGACAGGAAAGACTGAAAAGTTTATAAAGAAGGAGATGGCACAAATGAGTGAGGTCAACGTAAGATTTCAGACGATGGATGATATGATTGACTTTCTCAGAAAAGTAGAAAAGTATCCGTACCGAATGCGGCTGAATTGTGGTGATGTCGTCCTGAATGCCAAATCTCTTTTATGTGTGATCTATATCGGTTTCAATCAGGCGGCAAATCTGGTGATCAGCGCAGACGACTGTAACGATCTTCGCCGCGATATTGAACGCTACATCGTAGCGTGATGACTGAGGCACTCTCAATTTTATTGTCCCCCATACTGAGCAGAATGGCGAAAGCCGTTCTGCTTTTGTGTTTAGGCACAGAGCCGGGTAAGGTATTCAGCGGCTTGCGCCGCACCCGGCCCGCGCGGCGGGCAGGAGGCGACAAGCCGCCGCCTGCCCGATCGCAGGGTGTGCAAGGTCGGCGATTGACGGAAGCAAAATCTTTGATTATAATGGAGAACAGATAAGACAAGACCAATGAGGCAGGAGAAAAATTTTATGAAAAAGGGTATCGTCAGTTTTGATATGGATATGACGCTTCTGGATCATAAAGATTATAAAGTACCGGAAAGTGCCGTGCGGGCTTTGGAGCTATTGCGTGAAAATTATTATATTGTGGTGGCTACCGGGCGGGATATGGATTCTTCGTACAGCGCAGGGCTTCTGGATCATGTAGATCCGGACGCGGTCATTCACCAGAATGGGACCAAAATCACGGTTGGGGATCAGCTGATTTATGAACATCGGATGGATCCGCAGCTGGTAGAGGAACTGGTTCGCTATGCCGAGGGAAAACCTTTTGCGATCGGAGTAACTGCGGAGGGACGGGATTATTATGTCAATCCGCAATATGTGACGATCCATGATATGCTTCGCTGGAAAAGTTCAACACGTTCCTTCGGTGATCCAGATGAGATTGGGAAGCTGCCGGTGCGGACGATGGTATATATGGGGCCGGTGATTTGGGCCAGACGGATCGAGCAGACATTTCCGGCGGTGAAGCTTCCGCTCTTTGCGGCAAAGACCGGGGCGGATGTGATTGAAACATGCGCGTCTAAGGCAGAGGGTCTGCGGCGGCTCTGCGAATATTTTCATATTGACATCCGGGATACCGTTGCATTTGGGGACAGTATGAATGATTATGAGATCGTGAAAGCGGCCGGGATCGGCGTCGCGATGGGGAACGGGTTTCCTGACCTGAAAGCGGCTGCGGATTATGTGACGGCACCGATCGGAGAAGACGGGGTGTGGAAAGCGTGCGTCGCGCTTGATCTGATCGGATCATAGGAAACGACAAATAAATTTGCCGTTTCCTATAATCCCTCCGGGGGATAAATTAAATGAGGTGTAGCATATGTCAGATGTAAGAGAGAGAATGAAAAAACTGCGGTTGTATATGCGGGAGAGAAGTATTGACGCGTACCTGGTTCCGACATCGGATTATCATGATTCGGAATATGTGGGCGAACATTTCGCGTGTCGCAGGTTTATTACGGGGTTTACAGGTTCCGCGGGGACAGCGCTGATCACGCAGAACTGGGCCGGACTGTGGACCGATGGTCGTTATTATATCCAGGCTGAGGCAGAACTGGCAGGAAGCGGGATTATGCTGATGAAGGAAGGCATGGCGGGAGTGCCGACAGTCGGTGAATTTATCGAGCAGGATCTGCCGAATTACGGAACACTGGGATTTGACGGGCGTGTGATCAGTGCGAAGATGGGAGAGGAGCTGGAGCAACGGCTGCAGAAAAGGCATATTACGCTGGCTTCTACGGAGGATCTGATCGGCGAGATCTGGGAGGATCGCCCAAGGATATCCATGGAACCGATATGGATCCTCAAAGACTGTTATGCAGGAAGGTCAGCTTCCGAAAAAATCGAAGAGCTGCGCAGTGATATGCGGAAAAAACAGGCGGATGTTCATATCCTGACATCGCTGGATGATATTGCCTGGCTGTTAAATATCCGGGGAAATGACGTTGCCTGCAATCCGGTAGCCCTGTGCTATGCGGCTGTGACGCCGGATCGGTTTTATCTGTTTATTAATCTCAGAAAAATTACGGAAGAGACGGAGATTTACCTGCGGAGTCTGGGCGTTACGCCTGCTCCCTATCAGGAAATTTATACCTTCGCTGCGGAGCTTCGGAAAAAATCCATCCTGCTGGAAAAATCAAAGGTCAATTACGCGATTGTCCACAGCCTGGATTCCTCTAACCATATCATAGACAGTATGAATCCGGTTACGCTGCGCAAGATGCGCAAAAATTCGACTGAGATTGAGAATATTAAGAAGGCTCATATCAAAGACGGAGTCGTGATGACAAAATTTATCTACTGGCTGAAGCATCATATCGGCAAAACGCCGATTACAGAATGTACGGCCGCGGAGAAGCTTGACTCGATGCGGCGCGAGGCCGGAGCACTGGATCTGAGCTTTGAGACCATATCGGCTTACGGACCGAACGCGGCCATGTGCCATTATCACGCGGAGCCGGGAAACTGTGCGGAGCTTCAGCCGCAGGGATTATATCTGGTAGATTCGGGAGGGCAGTATCCGGAGGGAACGACGGATGTTACGCGTACGATCGCACTGGGACCGGTCTCAGATGCAGAGAGAGAACATTACACGTTGGTTTTGCTGGGGATGCTGAGACTTTCCCGTGCCAAATTCATGAGCGGCTGCAGCGGAGAAGCCCTCGACCTGATTGCCCGCGAGCCTCTCTGGAGACGCGGCCTGGAATACAACCATGGCACAGGCCATGGAGTTGGGTTTGTGCTGAATGTGCATGAGCGGCCTGTAACGATCCGTTACAGACAGAGTGCGGCAGGTGTAAGACCGGTTGCCTTCGCACCCGGTATGATCTGTTCGGATGAGCCGGGATTTTATCAGGAGGGAAGTCACGGGATCCGCACGGAAAATCTGCTTTTGTGCACAGAGGGCGAGAAAACCGAGTTCGGACAGTTTTTAGGATTTGAAATGCTGACCTACGTGCCGATCGACCTGGAACCGGTTAATACGGCGCTTATGGAGCCGCGGGATATCGTAACTTTAAATCTCTATCATGCGGACGTGTATGAGAAGATTTCCCCCTGGCTGACAAAAGAAGAGGCGGAGTGGCTGAGAGAGGTGACTGCGCCGATTGGAGTTAACGATGAGAATGAGAAATGATGACGGCAGGCCGGCACGCAGGGAAGCGGGAGCCGGGAGACCAGAGCGCGGGAGAACCGGAAGACCAGGCCGTCGTGATCCGATACCTGCAGTGATACCCGCCTGTCCCGCCTCGGTATGCCCGGCGACGAAGAAATGCGGCGGCTGCCGGTATATCGAGATGCCTTATCCCGAGCAGCTGAGGAAAAAGCAGTCTGAGATGCAGGCTTTGTTCGGAAGCCTCTGTAAAGTGTATCCGATTGCCGGGATGGAACATCCTCTCTATTATCGGAATAAGGTACATGCGGTATTTGGATATCACAAGGGGCAGATCATTTCGGGAATTTATGAAGAAAATACACATCACATTGTGCCGATCGACCGCTGCATGATCGAAGATCAGAAGTCCGACGAGATCATTGTGACGATACGGGAGCTTTTAAAGTCCTTTAAGATCCGGACCTATGATGAGGATACTGGTTACGGCCTGCTGCGGCATGTCCTGGTGCGCCGGGCCTTTGCAACCGGGGAGATCATGGTCGTGCTGGTTACCCGGTCTCCGGTATTCCCGTCAAAGAATCATTTTGTGGCGGCGCTGCGTGAGAGACATCCGGAGATCACCACCATCATTCAGAACATGAATGACCGCGACACCAGTATGGTTCTGGGCGACCGGGAACATGTTTTGTATGGGAAGGGATATATCGAAGATATCCTGTGCGGCTGTCGGTTCCGTATCTCGGCGAAATCTTTTTATCAGGTCAACCCGGTACAGGCAGAGAGACTCTATACAAAAGCGCTGGAACTGGCCGGACTCAGCGGGAGGGAGACGGTTCTCGACGCCTATTGCGGTATCGGAACGATCGGTATTATCGCCGCAAACCGCGCCCGTCAGGTATACGGCGTGGAACTGAATCCGGATGCGGTCAGGGACGCGATCTGCAATGCAAAGATCAATGGGATCCGCAATGTCCGCTTTTATCAAAATGACGCTACCCGGTTTATGACGCAGATGGCGCAAAACGGGGATACGGTTGATGTTGTCCTGATGGATCCGCCGCGCAGCGGCAGCACGGAAGAATTTATCCATGCAGTTAAGGTCGTCCGGACAAAAAAGGTGATTTATATTTCCTGCGGACCGGATACTCTGGCGAGAGATCTGAAGGTATTTCGCAGGGAAGGATACCGGACGGAGGGTGTGTGGCCGTATGATATGTTTCCGGCGACCGGACATACAGAAGTGATAGCGGAATTACAAAGAGAAAACAGGTAGAAGTACCTGAAATTGCAAAAGAGCGTTCCTTCCATGAATCAAAGAAGAAACGCTCCTTTTATGCGCACAAGAGAGGCGAAAAGCGGCCTACCGCATATGATAAAGCTTTTCATAGATGCCGCCTTTTGCCAGCAGTTCCGCATGCGTGCCTTCTTCCGCGATGCCATCCTCATTTAATACGAGGATCCGCTGGGCATTGCGGATGGTGGAAAGCCTGTGGGCGATCACCAGTGTTGTCCGGTTCTGCGCCAGCTTTTCCAGAGATTCCTGGACGATGCGTTCGCTTTCATTGTCCAGAGATGAGGTGGCTTCATCAAAGATCAGGATCGGCGGGTTCTTTAAGAACACTCTGGCGATGGAGATGCGTTGTTTCTGGCCGCCGGAGAGCTTGATGCCGCGCTGCCCGATGTCGGTCTCATAGCCCTGAGGAAGATTCGTGATAAATTCATGGGCGTTGGCGCTGATGGCCGCGGCGATGACTTCTTCCCTGGAGGCGTCCGGTTTGCCGTAAAGAATATTTTCATAGACCGTGCCGGCAAATAAGTAGACGTCCTGCTGGACGATGCCGATCTGTCTGCGCAGACTGTTGAGCGTCAGTTTGCGGATGTCGGTACCATCGATGCGGATACAGCCTTCCGCAATATCATAAAAACGTGGAATCAGCGAGCAAAGGGTGGTCTTGCCGGCACCGGAGGAACCGACCAGGGCAACATAGCTGCCCGCGGGGATCTGCAGGGTAACATGGTTGAGGACCTTTGGCGTATGGTCGTTGTAAGCAAAGGAAACCTGCTCAAAGGAAATATCACCGGCGAAAGGTTTGGCCTCTGCGGCGTCCGGCGCGTCCTGGATATCCGGTTCGATGGCGAGGATTTCCAGAAAACGCTCATAGCCGCTGTAGCCATTCTGGAACTGTTCCGTAAATGTGATCAGCGTGTGGATCGGTTCCGTGAAAACACTGATGTACAAAAGGAAAGTCAACAGATCGGTTACAGACAGACTGCCCATGATAATCAGATATGCGCCGGCGATCACCACCAGGATCTGAATCAGCGTGGCAAAGCTGTTCATACCGCCGTTGTAAACGCCCATGAAGAAATAGCGTTCCTTCTTGGAATCCAGAAATTCATCATTGCCTCTGGCAAATTTCCGGCATTCGATGTCTTCATTGGCAAAGGATTTGACAACCCGGATCCCGGACAGGTTATCCTCGATCTGAGCGTTGATTTCCGCCAGACGGGCCCGGTTTTTACGCGCGGAGGCGATCATGTATTTATTGACGAGCCAGGCGTAGATGGCCATGACCGGGACCATGATAAAGGCCGCCAGCGTCAATTGGGGGCTGATTCTCGACAGAATCACCAGCGCGCCGATGATTTTGATCAGTGAGATCAGCAGGTTCTCCGGACCATGGTGCAAAAGTTCAGTAATATCGAACAGATCCGAAGTGATCCGGCTCATCAGCTGCCCAACCTTTTCATCATCATAAAAAGAAAAGGACAGCTTCTGATAATGATGAAATATTTCGGCGCGCATATCATATTCAATTTTGGCACCCATTACATGACCATAGTAGGAGACGTAATAATTGCAGTAAGCGGACAGGAGCAGCAGCGCCAGCATGACCGCGCCCAGGAGGAGGATCTGGTTCAAAGCCTCCTTTTGCTGCATATTGATAACGGTTCCGGTGATATGACGGATTACCAGTGGCAGAGCCAGAGCCGCGGCGGACTGCAGAAATGCGAAAAACATATCAGCCCAGAAGACGCCAAGATATGGCCGATAATATTGAATCAGTTTTCTTAAATTTTCTTTCATCTGAATAACCTTCCTGAGATTTCCGGTGTAGTTCGGTGATACCGAGCCGGACAAACTTCTAATAGTATACTTTATTTCCTGTCATAAGTCACGTATAAAAAAGTCACGTATAGAAAATCGCCGATGGATCAGTCCGGCCTGAATACAATAAAAAGGATAAAAAACAAATTTATTCATAAATTGAGTAAAATGACTTGCAAATTACATATTTTTGTTGTATAGTGATCGTGGTCGAATCATATTCCGGCATCCTTCGAAGGATGTCGGAAACGGAAGGGAACTGAATGGAAAGCAATATACGAAGGCTGAGAATGGAAAAGAACAATATTACACAGATGGAACTGGCTGATGCGATCGGGGTTTCCCAGCAGATTATCAGCCGGATGGAAAGGGACCGGAGTAAGATTCAGGTCAAAAATCTGATCGATATGGCCGATTATTTTGGCGTATCAACCGATGAGGTTCTGGGTTATCAGGCAAAAAGGGGGAAGGAGAGAGGGCAATATCATTCCGCATGGAGATCATCCGGGGAGAGACCGGACGGACTGCAGCTGGCAGTTTATGAACTTCTGAGCAGCCTGAAGCGCTGTCTGGAGGAAAGCGGAATATAAAACGGTTTGATTGAGCAAATTGGGAGGGGATAAGTCATGACAGATAAGGAATGTAAACGCCTGAGCCGGAGCGAACTTCTGGAAATGCTTGTCATACAGATGGAGGAGAATGAAGGATTAAAGAGGGAGCTGGCAGAAGCAGAAACGGCGCTTGCCAATCGTGAGATTGAGATTCTGGAAGCGGGAACACTCGCGGAAGCAGCACTTCGTTTGAATGATGTTTTCGCAGCGGCTGACCGGGCGGCGGCACAGTATCTGGAAAATATCAGGCTCAGGACAGGGGAAGGGACAGGAAGTTCATGAGCAGTGTGCTTCATAAGAGGAGAGGGAAAATACCAGATGAACTGCCTGCAATTGAGCAGCTGCGGAAGGAACTGAAAAGGGAACGGTATAGCCAGAGATACCGGCAGGTATTGCGGAGTACCGTTTTTATCCTGATCGTGGTTGCCGCTGCGGCCATTCTGACAGCGGTGCTTTTCATGCCGGTGCTCCAGATTTACGGGACGTCGATGGCTCCGACATTGAGTGAGGGAGATATCGTGGTTTCCCTGAAGGGCGTGGATTTTGAGGCGGGAGATATGGTCTGTTTTTATTCAGGAAACAAGCTGCTGGTCAAGCGTTATATCGCGGGACCGGGGCAGTGGGTAGCTATGGATGAGGAAGGGAATGTATCCGTGGACGATATAGTGCTGGATGAGCCGTATCTGGTTGAAAAAGCGCTGGGAGAATGCGATATCGAATTCCCGTATCAGGTGCCGGAGAAAAGGATTTTCTGCCTGGGGGATCATCGCAGCACGTCCGTGGACTCAAGGAATACGATGATCGGTTGTATCGCAGATGAAGAAGTTGTAGGCAAGATTGTATTTCGGGTCTGGCCGCTCGAACGGTTCGGCCCGCTGCAATAAAATGATTCCGATGACAGGGGATTCACAGACACTTGGGAAATGAGCAGGAAGAGAGGTGGCATTATGGGGGAGAGGGTTCTGAAGAAGATTGCGGAATATCTTAAGGACCATCGTTGGAAGAAAAAGTGGCAGGCGGTATTGACTTTGCTTGCGGCTGTGGTCGTATTCGGTACGACATACATACTGATTCTTCCGGCGGTTACGCTGGAAAAGGCAGATGCCGGGGTGGCAACGGCAAGCGACGCAGAGAAAAATACATCAGAGAGGAAGGCAACGCCGGGGAATGCGGTGAAGAGCACAACAGTAAGCGGAGACGATCCGGAGGAGGACGGCGACCTGATTTTTGACCTGGATTATGACCTCACAACCAGACGTTCCCTGACGAGAGGAGCGCGTAAACTGGGGATCGATGTGGACATGGGTGTGCCGGAGTGGATGCTCTCGGGGTGGGACGATGTGCCGGCCTTTGACGGCGAACTGACCGGCAGCGGGTCTGAGGATCTGCTTGCTGTGGCGGAGAGCCAGATCGGGTATATAGCGGATTATGAGGGCAGGAGTTATTACGGCGACCGGTATGGCAAACCGTATGATGACTGGGACGCAATGTTCGTGTCGTATTGTCTGGACGTGGCGGAAGTGCCGGAAGATGTGATCCCGAGGGAGACCAGCGCGGCGAAGCTGGCAGAAAAACTGGCAGATATGGACCCTGAGAGACTGCTAAAAGCGGGAGAGCGCACACCGGGAGCGGGCGAGCTAATTCTGCTCGATATGGACGGGGACGGTGGGACGGACCGCATCGGCATCGTGGTGTCGTATGACAGAGAGACCAGAGAACTGAAGGTGATTGAGGGGGATTCCCGCACCGCAGTGGAAGCGTATGAGGTCAATCACGATGTCACAAGTCCGAGTGATGCGGAAAAGGCGACATTGAGCGACGCGGGAAGGAAAAGAACAGGAAGGACATTTCCGTTGACAGCACCAGCCGCAGGAGACAAAGGCGACATGGACACAGAAGGCATCATCAGCGAGGTCAGTGTGACGACATATACACTTGGCTCAGACGGGATTTCTCTTGCCTCGGAAGATGGGGAGGAAGCTGAGGTAAGCGGTTATGTCCTTACCTCGGAAAATACATCGATGGATCTGTTTGAATATGCCGACCGGCAGAATGCTGCCGGGAAGACGACTACGATCAATTATTATATCACACAGGGAGGAAGTACGATACAGCCGGACGCCTCCGGAGTCTACACGCTGGAAGCTGACGTCGATTATACGATACAGCTGTATTATTATTCGATTTACGGGATAGCATCCGGTACCTATACGGTGACATTACCTGAAAATGTAACGATGACAGCGGAGAATAAAAGCCTGACCATAGGGAACACCACGGTCGGTGAGGTGGTTTTCGATGCGGAGAATAACCGGCTGATTATCGAACTGTATGATGAGATCAGCAGCTATGTCAATGTCGGGATCTGGGTATATCTGGACGCCAGCTTTGAAGAAAAGGGAGAACAGATCATTTTTGATGATCTGGCAGTGAATGTCATCCCGTGCGACCCGGAAACGATGACAGGAGTTGATAAATCCGGTGAAATGACAGAAGGAGCAGGAACCGACGGGAAACAGCATGTCAACTGGAGTCTGGTGATCACAGGAGCTAAACATTCCATCATTCCGGGCTCTGTACTGACGGATGAAATTATCACTGATGACGATGGATATTCGAATCATTCTTTTACGGTCTATGATATGCAGACAAACGGGATTGAAATCACAGCGGTCTATATTGATCCGAATACCGGGGAGGATACCATCAGTATCAGCTGGACGGTAAAGGATGAAGATGGAGATGGCGAGTCAGGAACCGCAGAGGAAGAAGGCTATCTGACATGGGACAGTACCAGCTGGAGCTATATTATGCCTTCCGTCATCACGGATGATGCCAATAGCGCAAATACGGCGATGCTGCCGTCGTATGGGGCAGAAGGGTGGACATTTTTTGTCAATTACACAAGTACGCTGCAGTCCGGCTATAGCGGGACATTAATAACCTTTGGAAATAAGGCAATCATTGACGGAGCCAGTGACGAAGAGGAGATCCGGGACGGGAGACTGACGGTAGAGCCGGGGATCAGTAAGACCGGGGAGGTGATTACGAAGGCGGATGAGACAACCGGCGAATTATCCACTTATATCCGCTGGACGCTGGAGGCTGTGATCCCAGGACTGGATCCAACAGCCGATGAACCGGATTATTCCTGGCGTATCATCGATACGACTTTAAAATTTTATGACGGAACTCGCTATCGTACGGTAAAAACGGATTTTTCCAGCGATAAGGTACAAAGCATAACCGCAGAAATCAATGGTTCCGAGTATGCGGTAAAAAAGATGTCAACAGCATATATGGAGTTAGGAAGTTACGGCACCAAAGAGGAAATCAAAAGTGCAGCAGTCAACTACCCGGTCGCATATGGCACCGTAACAAAAAATGCTGTTTATTCTGCATATGGCTCTACCTATGTGCAGGATGTTAATAATGATAATAAATATTCGTTTGCAGCAGATGATCTTCCCGGGGCGGGCATCATCTTATACAATCAGTGTCTATGCGATGTGAAAGGATATGAGTGTGCCAATGAGAATGAACAATATGTCAATGAGTGCGGAGGCGGTGTTTATGAGAGCTTTTATGACAGCGATACCGATGATTACTATGAAGTCTGGGATTATACGGATAAGGGAGTGCCTTATTTCTGCCAATGCTGGAATATGACGGATGATGTGACCATCACCATCATTTACGATTCGAAGGTGGAAGACCTGATTACGTTAAACAGTAATAAAAGCTTTGAACAGGTGACCAATACTGTCCAGTTACAGGAATTAAATCATTTCTCCGGCAGAAATAAATATTACGACGTAAAAGACTCATCATCGGCAACCGTTGAAATTCAGGACCTTTTCTCAAAGTCCATCTCGAGCGAGGCGACCAGCGAAAATGGGTATATCGCCAGCTATCGCATTGATTTTGACAGAGAAAGTGTGGAAGCGTCTGATGAGGATTGGGACGCTCTGACAGAACTTACGCTTGAGGACTCTATGAGTGATAACCTTACATTCCTTGAAGGCAACCTTGTGATTGTCTGGGAGGATGAAGATGGCAGCAGCGGAGAACTAACCGCAGGTACGGACTATACGCTGACTGTGGATGGTGATGGCCATGGATTTCTGGTAGTTATTCCTTCGCCTGGTAATCATGACAGTTACCAGATGAGCTATGACGCAATCATAAGTTCTGATATAAAAACAGGAGATGCTTATAGAAATACAGCGAAGCTGGTCTTTAATGGGAAATATTACTCTGAAACCGTAACAAAGTATTCCAGCGTGTCTGTGACTATTACAGGAGAGAAATACCAGATTACATTAAATAAGAAGAATCAATCAGGAGAACCTTTGGAGAATGCGTTGTTTGGACTTTATAATTCCGGCGGAAGTCTGATCAAAACGTATGAAACGGATGCGGAAGGTAAAATTGTTGTAAACACGGATACGTCACAGAAGGTGATTCTGCATGAACATGTTGTCTATTACCTGAAAGAACTTCAGGCGCCAACGGGCTATGAACGGGATGAAACTCCGCATTATTTCTGGTTCTGTAATACGGTAAAGAAGGCAGGAGATGATTGCGCTGCATGCAGTGAGATCGCCGCAGGCCTTTCGGGGAAAACAGAGATATGGAATCCGCTCGAAACCGGAGCAGGGAATCCTGTTGAGATGGATGTGACTAACGAAAAGATTTCGCTCAGCATTACATTAAAGAAAGAGGATTCTGATTTAAATTCCCTGAATGCAACGTTCCGCTTATCTTATGTGGGAGCCGACAGCGAAACTTATTACTATCAGGTCGTTGATCAGGAAGGAAAATGGGTAACAGACCCGACGGCTGCCTTTCCGTTCGGCGATATCGAGATCAAAAATATAGAAAGCGGCATGACCTATTGTCTGGAAGAAGTGAACGCCCCGGAAGGATATACCGCGCTGAGTGATCCGATTACATTTACCGCAGATCTTTCCGGCCTGACAGTTACCAGCGAGAATAATGGCACATGGGGATATGACGGCAGTGACACGATGACTCTGCACATCATCAACACAAAGTATTATGAACTTCCGAAATCCGGAGGTGCGGGTACGGATCGGTACAGAAGGGAAGGCATACTGCTGTTAATCAGTTGTGCAGTCTGCTTGATGTATAAAAAGAACCATCTGTTATGTGGCAGGCGGTTGAAAGGAATGAAAGTGAGCAATAAGAAAATGGGCAATAAGAAAATGGAATGAGGAGAGTGAAGAGGATGAAAGAAAGGAAAAGAATGAAGAAACTGAGATGGCTGGGGAGCCTGCTGCTCGTACTGGTTTTGACGTTTGGTATGACCGGCACCGCTTTAGCTGCGGACACTGCTTACACTATCACAGTCAATAACAATGTTGACGGCTACAAGTACATCGCATATCAGATTTTCGCCGGCGATCTGTCCGAGGAAACAGTTGGGGGCGTTACCACAACCACCCTGTCCAACATTACGTTTGGTGCCGCACTGAGCGAGACTGACCAGACTGCCGTACTGTCGAGTTATGCCGATGTTTTAAGTGCTGACGAGGACGGCGACGGTCATGCGGATTACGCATCCAGTGCTGCTGGTCTGGCAGCGGCTTTGGGGGACGGCAGGATTGCGGCCGCCGGTTTTGCTGAATCCGTCGCTGCCCTCGCTCTGACCATTGGCACTTCTTCCGGAACTGCCAGTCCCTATAAGATCACTGTCACCGGCGCGGGCTATTATCTGGTCAAGAACACGGTGGTTCCCGACGGGAATTACGCATACAGTGATTACATTCTGGAAGTTGTGAAGAGCGTGAGCGTTGACCCCAAGGATGAGGTTCCTTCAGCCGAAAAAACCGTTGCTGACATCAATGATTCTACCGAGACCAATGAAGCAACGGGACAGACCTCTGCGGATTACGACATTGGCGACAGTGTCCCTTTTACACTGACTGCGGCCTTGCCCGGTGACTATACTAAGTATGATACCTATCAATTGATTTTTCACGATGTGATGGATGCCGGGCTGACCTTTAACAGCAGTTCTGTGGTCGTAACTGTGGCTACAGATGGAACTACCTATACAGTGGATACTGGTTGCTACAAGGTGGAGATTCCGGCTACGGGCAGTACTGCTCTGAGCGACGGCTGTAGCTTTGAGGTGCAAATCGCCGATACGAATTCGCTGACGAAAGATGGCAATTCCATCCCTGTGGATTATCTGTCCACCATCACTGTGAACTACAATGCCGAGCTGAACGGCAGCGCTGTTATCGGTAATGATGGCAACAAAAACACCATGCATATCGAATATTCCAACAATCCCAACTGGGACGGCACCGGTGAGGAACCCACCGGCGAGACTCCGGATGATACGGTGGTGGTATTCACCTATAAACTGACGGTCAACAAGTTTGACGAAGATGGTACAACCGCTCTGAAAGGCGCTGGTTTCACGCTGTACAAGTTTGACGCTGACGCTGGAGACTATGTTGCTGTTGGCAGCGAAGTCAAAGGCACGGATCTGACCACCTTTACCTGGACAGGCATTGATGATGGCCGGTACAAACTGGCAGAGACCACCGTACCGGCCGGTTACAACAAGATGGCTGACATGGTGTTCTATGTCGTGGCAGAACACAGCGAGAGCGGGATCACTTCTTTGAGGGTCTGTTCTGACGCCGCAGGAATGACAGTACTCGATGCATTCACCGCTACGTTTGACGCTGCCTCCATTGTGACAAATGTTGTAAATGAGAAGGGCTCTAACCTGCCCTCTACGGGTGGCATCGGTACGACGATCTTTTACGTCATTGGCGGTGTGATGGCTGCAGGGGCTGCGATCCTGCTGGTGACCAGAAGACGCATGGGCAAGACGGAATAAGAAGGATATCTGAATGAAATATGAGAAAACATCTGTCAACAATTCTGTTATTTGTGGTTTTTATTGTGGGCGTGTCCCTTCTGCTTTATCCGTCCGTGAGCGACTGGTGGAATTCCCGAGTGCAGACCAGAGCGGTGGCGAATTATGACTCCATCGTGTCAGAGATGAAGGTACAGGATTTCAATAAGATGTTTGAAAAAGCAGACAGCTATAATGATGCGCTGCGCGAGCTGGGTTCTGTTCAGGCGCTGCAGGATGCGGAGCAGATCGAGGGCTACTGGGATACGCTGGACATTACCGGTACCGGGATCATGGGATATGTGACGATCCCCAGGATTAATGAGGAACTGCCCATTTACCACGGCACCAGTGAGGGCGTACTGCAGATTGCAGCCGGGCATCTGCAGGGAAGCAGTCTTCCGGTGGGAGGCAAAGGAACGCACTGTGTGCTTTGTGCTCACCGTGGACTTCCGAGTGCACGTCTGTTTACCGATCTCGATAAAATGGAAGTCGGCGATTACTTTACAATTACGATTCTGGATCGGCGCTATACCTATGAGATTGATCAGATCCTGATCGTCCAGCCGCATGAGATCGAAGCAATCTATATTGACGAAGAGGAAGATTACTGCACGCTTCTGACCTGCACGCCGTATGGCGTGAACAGTCACCGCATGCTGGTGCGGGGAAAGCGGACGGACAATATTGCCGATGTGGATGATCCGGCGAAGACGATCTCAAATGTCCGTGTCACCGGCGACGCTTATCAGCTGGATCCGGTCATCGTCGCTCCATTGGCTGCAGTGCCGATTCTGTTGATACTGTTAATGGTATTGCTGATGACAACCCGAAAGAAATGACAGGGAGGGAAATGAGATATGTTGATGCGAAAATCAGAAATTGCATTGTTGATGGCGGTTTTCCTGCTGGGTACGGCAGGCTCTGCGGCTTATGCCGCAGAGGTCCCTGACCTGTCGCAGGAGGGATCCATTACATTGACGATGACCTGTGAGACAAAGACGGTCGCAGGCGGGGAGATGACCCTGTATCAGGTGGGTGATATTCTGGAAGATCATGGTAATTACAGTTTTGTGCTGAGTGAGGAGTTCGCCTCAAGCGGTATTCCTTTAACGGATGTCAGTTCTTCCGATACCGCTGCCGCATTGTCCGACTACGCGGCAGCACAAAACCTTGGCGGGACGACGCAGCCGATCAGAAATGATGGGACGGTGACATTTGAAAGTCTGAAGCCGGGGCTGTATCTGCTGGTACAGCATCAGGCAGCGAGTGGTTATTATGCTGCGTCGCCTTTCCTGATAAGCGTCCCGCTGTATGATGAGGCCGAGGACGTTTATGAGTATGCAGTGACGGCGACTCCAAAAGTGGAGATCCGTAAGAAGGCGTCCGGAGGCGGGGGAAGTTCCCATGGCGGCGGCAGTTCATCGGGAGGATCTACTTCGGGCGGCAGCTCGTCTTCAGGCAGCGGGGCAGGTGTTCCTGAAGACAGTGGTGATACCATTGCGTCATCGGTGCTGACTCCGTTTGATTCGACAAGCCCGGAACTTTTCAAGCTTCCGCAGACCGGGCAGCTCAACTGGCCGATCCCGGTGATGACGTTATGCGGATTGCTGTTGTTTGCATTCGGCTGGAAATTGGTTTTTGGAGGAAAGAGGCATCTTGGACAGGAAGCATAAAGCAGGAATGGGGTTAATGGCCGCAGGCGCTCTTTTGATCGCCTCGGCCATTGGCCTGTTAGCATATAATCAATTGGAAGATCAGCGGGCTGGTGATAAAGCGGCAGATCTGTTATCTCAGATCCGGCAGCAAGGCGCTGTTCGTGAGCCAGAAACTGAGGATGATCCGTCACCAGTGGCTCTGTCTGGTGGTGTTGTGCCATGGGAAAGTGAG
This sequence comes from Clostridiales bacterium, assembly GCA_020860565.1. Lineage (GTDB taxonomy): Bacteria > Bacillota > Clostridia > Lachnospirales > Lachnospiraceae > Brotaphodocola. The sequence continues at coordinate 617 of JAJBUA010000092.1, read as the reverse complement.
AAAGGTGATCCAGATGCCTTCATTATGATTGACGGCTATGCTGCCATCGGCATTCTTGCGATCCCGGCACTGGGCCTGGAACTTCCGGTGATGGCAGACTGGGACTACCCGAAACTTCGCATTGCACCATGCCGATATGCAGGCTCTGTGCAGACAGGAGATCTTGTTATCCTGGCACATAACTATAGCCGCCACTTTGGCAGGCTGAAAAGTCTGTCCGGCGGTGAGAATGTGATCTTTACAGATGTGGAGGGAAATGCAGACTTCTATGCTGTGGCAGAGATTGAGGTTCTGGAACCCACGGCAGTCGAAGAGATGACAGGGAGCGGTTATCCGCTGACGCTCTTTACTTGTACATATGGCGGGCAGAAGCGCGTTGTTGTGCGGTGTGATTACCGGGATTTGATGCAGGATGGTTGTGAGGAGTAATTATAGTAACTCAAACTTCCCACACCATTTGGTATGATGAACCTTGAAAACTCAATACTTTAGCGCATAAAAATGGCACAAACCCGACCTTACATGGTATAATTGAATTGACCAAAAAACAATCACACAGCAGGGAGATTCATGCCATGTCAAGTATACCACAGAATAAGAATAATAGTAACGAAATT
>JAJBUA010000046.1 GCA_020860565.1 Clostridiales bacterium | reverse complement strand
GCCTGTTTCAAGGCTTTGCGAAGAATCGAGAGGTATTTAGCTGTCAAACTTCCGGGAATTCTTCTGTACGGCTTTTTATACAAAAAACCGGTTGAAATATTCGTAAAATCAGATAAAATAGAACTAGAAAACTTTCACTGTATAATGAATGGAGGATAATTATTATGGCAAACCAGATGCAAGGCTTCGGCATGATGATCAACAAGCTGAAAAAGGATCCGAAAAAGATTGTATTTACCGAGGGTACCGACGAGCGTATCCTGGAGGCGGCTTCCCGTCTTCTGGCAAGCAATTTCCTGACCCCGATCCTGGTCGGCAACGAAGAAGCGGTTCAGAACGCTGCCGAGGAATATGGTTACAATATCAGAGGTGCACAGATTGTTGATCCGGACAACTTTGATCATATGGAAGAGATGGTTGCTCTGCTGTGTGAGATCCGCAAGAGCAAAAATATGCAGCCGGATGAAGCACGCAAGATGCTGGCTCATGGCAACTATTTCGGAACCATGCTGGTTAAGATGGGCATCGCGGATGCTCTGCTTGGCGGCGCTACCTACTCTACCGCTGACACCGTCCGGCCGGCACTGCAGATCATCAAAACAAAACCGGGTTACAATATCGTAAGCTCCTGCTTCATCATGGTACGTCCTTCCGCAACCGGTGAGCGCGAAGTCCTGGCAATGGGTGACTGCGCAATCAATCTGAAACCAAACGAAGACGAGCTGGCTGAGATCGCAATCGGTACCGCAGAATGCGGCAAGATCTTCGGTATTGATCCGAAGGTTGCTTTCCTGAGCTATTCTACTCTGGGTTCCGGCAAAGGCGAGGATGTCGATAAGATGCGCAATGCGGCTGCCAAGGCAAAGGCTCTGAGACCGGATCTCCCGATCGAAGGCGAGCTGCAGTTTGACGCTGCGGTTTCCCCGCGTGTAGCACGTACCAAATGTCCGGGCAACCCGGTAGCCGGTTATGCAAATGTATTTGTATTCCCGGATATCAACGCTGGTAATATCGGATATAAGATCGCACAGCGTCTCGGTAACTTTGATGCCTACGGCCCGATCCTTCTTGGCCTGAACGCTCCGATCAATGACCTGTCCCGCGGCTGCAATGCAGACGAAGTTTATTCGATGGCAATCATCACGGCAGCTCTGGCTGACTGATCAAAATAAGGTTCCGGGATCATAAATAAGGCTGGATGGCACTCACTGCTATCCAGCCTTTATTACATGCACAGGGCCGGGTAAAGAATTTTGCGGCTTATACCGCACCCGGTCTACGCTCCGCTCCGGAAATCTTCTGACATATCAGAAGCTCCCATAGCTCATCAGACGTTGATAATTTGCCGCCACCGCGTCAATCAGCACTCTTCGCTCCATTCCCCGCAGGCGGCAGATATGATCGATAACATATGTGATATATTGAGGTTCGTTGTCCCGTCCCTGCACAGGCGCCGGGGTAAGCGACGGCGCGTCCGTCTCAATTAACAGCCGGTTCAAAGGAACCTCACGCACCGCCCGTTGCGTGCTCTCATCTTCCAGTTCGAAGGTAATATTTCCGGAAAAGGACAGATACATTCCCATATCCAGAAAATCCTGCATCGCCTCCGCACCGCCGCTGTAGCAATGCATAATCCCGGGTACTCTCAGATGCTCGCGCATGATTGCCCGGGTGTCCTCCGTTGCCAGACGCATATGGACAAGAATCGGCTTGCCAAGCTCATTCGCCCATTGAATCTGGCGGATGAAAGCCTCTTTCTGTATTTCCTTTGGCACCGTATGCTCATACGGAAAATAATCCATGCCGATCTCTCCCACCGCCTTTACCTGCGGCAGAGCAAGCAGTGCATGCAGTTCCTCCCAGTCCCTCTCGCTTACCTTCCCGACGTCATTCGGATAAAAGGCGCAGGCCACGTCGAACATCTCGGATTCCTGAGCCAAAGCAATCGCCCGTTTTGCCTCTTCTGTCTCCGTGCAGACGATCATAATTTTCTCAATTCCGGCTTTCTTTGCCCCGACTACCATTTCTTTAAAACGGGGAAACAAAATCCTCCCGCAGATATGTGCATGGCTGTCAATAATTCCGGCCATTTTTCCTTCCTTTCTTTTGACCCTGATATCATCATGAAAATGCGGCAGCTGTAAAATAACAGCCGCCGCAAATGCCTTACTGATTTACAATGGCAGAAATCTCTTCCGCAGAAAGATCCCCGGCTTCGGAGACAACGATCTCTCCGCTCTGGATCTTGCCAAGGAGCTCCTCTACCTTCGCCACATTCTCCTCGCCGATACTCTGGGTCAGATTGTCGTTAAAGACGATACCCACCGCGTCATCCTCCAGACCGTAGGTAGCTGTGGTTCCGAACGGCACAGAGGACGGATCCTCTGCATAATCCGAACAGATCTTAAACAGCGCGTTGTCCAGTCTCTTTAAGCTGGAGGTAATGACTGCGGACTGCAGGTTGGAGCCTGCCAGCGCCTCATACTGATCGCTGTCCACGCCGATGGCCATCACGCCATCCTTCTCTGCCGCCGCCTCAATTACACCGTTTCCGGCGCCGCCGGCCACCTGGAAGACAATATCCGCGCCCTCAGAAATCTGCGCGTTAGCCAGATCCTTGGCCTTTGCGGTATCCATGAAATCACCGACATAAGCGGTGAGAATCTTGATATCCGGATCGACATATTTCGCACCTTCAGCATAGCCGACCAGGAATTCATGGATAGTCGTGCTCTCCGTGCCGCCCACAAATCCGATTGTCCGATCCTCATTGGCTGCATTTTCGCCTACGGTATAATAGGCCGCGACCGCACCCGCCAGATAACCGGACTGGTTGGACTGGAAGAGAACGGTCAGCACATTGTCCAGCCCGCCGATGCTGTAATCCACATCCTGATCAAAGAGGATGAACTTGGTATCCGGATAATCTAAAGGAATCGTCTCAAAATTTCCCTTGTTCTGGAAGCCCGTGCCGACGATAATATCTGCGCCGCTGTCCGCAGCATCATAAAAAGCCGCTTCCCATTTTGTGGTCTCATCGCCCATCTCGACGACGGTGACATCATACTTGTCGCCCAGCTCCTGCTCGATCCTTACAGTACCCTCGTAAGCCGACTGCTGGAAGGAAAGGTCGTTTTTCCGTCCGATGCAGAGCGTAAGCTTAATCTTCTCTCCATCCGTCGCCGCAGCCGCTGCTTCTGTCTCTGCCGACGCTCCCGCATCCGCAGCCGCCTCGGTTACCGCTGCCTCAGTTGCCGCCGCTTCGGTCTGGCTCGTCTCTGAGCTTCCGCCGCAGCCGATAAGCGCTGCCCCCGTCAGTGCCGTCAGCAGAAGAGCCGACGCAATCTTCCATGATTTTCTCATAATGATTCTTTTCCTCCTTATAAATGATAATGTTGGGATCAGAATATCAGATCCCTATGATATCAGGGGCAAAAAGCAACCCCGGATTCACGGTTTTACTCAGATATGGCGCAGTCCCGCTGCCTCAGATGATCTCATCCAGACGTTTTCTGCATTTATAGTAGAAAATAAACGCCACATAAAAGACAATGATAAAGGCATAAGGAATGATCGTGATCAGGTACGGATCGACGTTATTATTCTGCAGATAAATCGACAGTGCGCTTCCAAATCCATAAAGAATGGAACTCACCATGCCAAGCAGCGCATTCCCCGCTGCCATGGCATTTGTTGCCAGCGCCACATAACCGCGGCCCGCCACCATACCTGACGTAAAACGATTGACATATCCCATCGACAGATACATCCCGCCGAAGGAGACCAGAATTCCGCTGATCAGCATGGCCTGATAGCGTACCTTCTCCACACTGATTCCCACAGAACGCGCCGCTTCCTCGGATTCTCCCACTGAGCGGACATGCACGCCAAAAGAGGTACTCCTCAGCACCACAAAGAGAATCACCGTCAGGAGAAAGGCCAGGTAGGTCAGGCAGTTATGGCCGGAAAGCACATCTCCCAGCCCCGGGATGCTCTGTATCACCGGCAGATCAATGCTCGGGAAAGCCAGGGAAGCCAGAGAATTGCTGGCATTCTTGTCTCCGGTGATCGAATACAGGCAGAAGACAGAACCACCGCTCGCCGCCAGGTTCATGGCGACACCGGAAATCACCGGATTTGTCTTAAAATGCTGAATGAAATACGCCAGCAGCATCGTAAATCCCACACCGCCCGCCAGACCGGCAAGCAGACCGACAAACAGACTTCCTGTAAATCCACTGCCCAAGACACCGCAGAGCGCTGCAATCGTCATACCACCCTCCAGTCCCAGGTTCAGAACGCCGGAACGGCTGGCAATCAAGGCGGCCATCGTGGCAAAAAGCACCGGAGTCGTGCAGCGGAGAACTGTAAACCAAAAATCAAGACTTGTCAGAAAAGACATTTCGTTCCCCCTCCTTTCAGGCCGCATTCTCTGTTTCCAGAGACTGATTCTGCAGGGCTTCCCGCTCCTCCTTGCGCTTCTTCATCTGATAGAGGAAACGCTCAGAGGCAATAAGCAGAATCATTATGCCCTGAATGATAGAGACAATTTCCGAATCTACATCTCCGCCCCTTGACATCACCAGAGCGCCGATGCGGATATAGGAGATAAAAAACGCGGACACCGGGATCATCAACGGCCTCGTTCCGGCCAGCAGATTGATCAGAATCCCATCCCAGACATAGCTCTGCGAAGTGATCCACTGGAAATTCCGGTACATACCGATCATTTCCACGCCTCCGGCCAGCCCGGCCAGCATCCCGCCGATAAACTGAGAGCCCAGCACCACCATGCCGACTGAGATACCCGCGTAACGGGCAAAGCTCTCATTCGCGCCGGTAATCCGAAGCGCACGCCCAAAGGCTGACTTATCCATCAGAATCCACATCAGCACAACCACGACAATCATAATCAGAAAGCCGTAATGCGTGTTTGTCCGCGGAATCAGCTTGCCCAGCGTGGCGGTCGGCTGAAAGGCGATTGAATAGGATCCGTTGCTGGTATCCAGGAAAAAGCGCCGGATCAGCCAGTAGCCAAAATTGAAAAAGATATAGTTCATCATCAGCGAGATCACCAGCTCATTCGCCCCGGTTTTCCTCTTTACAAGGACCGGAATCACACCGATGACGCCGCCCACCAGCATGGCCACCGCCAGAATCACGATCTGATGGACAATATTCGGCATCGGGCAGGCAATAGCAATGGCCGCCGCCGTGACGCCGGAAAAATAAAAGGAGCTGTCCGCGACCATGGAAAACAGACCGCTCTTATGCATCACATTGATTGCCAGCCCACAGAAGACCAGCGGAATCATGGTTTCAACCACATTAAAGAAATTTCTGCGCGTAGAAAACGGTCCCAGCAGGAATTTGGAAAAGGCGGTAACCGGATCGTCCGCGACCACGAAAATGATCGCCGCCGCAATCAGCAGGGAAATAAGGATGGAAACCATCACCCGAATCACACCGTACCATTCAAATTTTTTCTTTGTTTTCATCCCTATGCCTCCCTCAGCCTTTCTTCCGGATCCTGTTTTAAGCCCAGCATGTAAAGACCAAGCTCTTCATCCGTCACATGGCTGATATCATCCAGCACGCCGACTACCTTACCCTGATGGAAGACGATGATGCGGTCGCTTAAGGCCCGCAGCTCTGTCAGATCAGCGCTCACCAGAATCAGGGATTTCTTTTCATCCCGCATCTGGAGAATCTTCCTGTGGATAAACTCCATTGCGCCTACATCGACACCCCGGGTCGGCTGATCGAGAATGATCACGTCGGCTCCGGCGGTGAATTCGCGGGCCACAATTGCCTTCTGGACGTTTCCGCCGGAAAGGCTCTTAATGCTGGTTTCCAGACTGACCGTCTTCACATTGAAATCCCGGACACAGCTCTGGCAGTAATCCTCGATTGCCGCCGGCTTTAAAATTCCCCTGTCCGACAGACGGTCCAGGCTGGCCGCAATCAGATTGTCCCGCACGCTCATATCCGGCGCGCAACCGTTTGCGTTCCGATCCTCCGGCACATGGGAAATACCCAAACGCCGGTTCTGCGTGACATTGAGCTTCGTCAGATCCTGACCGCCATAATGAATCGCGCCGCTTTCCGCCTGGCCGTTCCCTGTAAGGATCTCAACCATTTCCTTCTGTCCGTTTCCTTCAATTCCGGCAATGCCCAGCACCTCTCCCCGGCGCAGAGAAAAACACAGGTCATCTACCTTTTTCGTTCCGAACTTATCCGTATAATTCAGATGCTCCACTGTGAGAATCGGTTCTCCCGCTTCCTGTTCCGTCTTCTCATATTCCAGCTTCACATCCCGCCCCACCATCAGGTGAGAAATCTCCTCGGCGGTCACATCCTTCACCTCATACGTCCCGATGGAACGGCCATCCTTTAAGACTGTCAGCCGGTCGCAGAGATATTTCACCTCTCCGAGCTTATGGGAGATAAAGAGAATGGTATAGCCCTCCTTTTTCAGATTCAGAAGCTGTTCAAACAGTTCCTCCGTCTCCTGCGGTGCCAGCACAGCCGTCGGCTCATCCAGAATGATGATCTTTGCCCCGCGGTACATCGTCTTTAAAATCTCCAGTTTCTGCTTCATCCCGATCGAAATATCCCGCACCCGCCGGTTTGCCTCTACGTAGAGATTATATTTTTTAGAAATCGCTTCTGTCTCCTCAATCGCCTTTTTCTTATCGAGAAACAGGCCCTTTTTCTTCTCAATCCCAAGCACCAGGTTCTCCGCCACCGTGAGCGACGGCACCAGCATCATATGCTGGTGAACCATTCCGATTCCATGGGCAATGGCGTCCTTGCTCGAGCTGAAATGAACCTCCTCGCCATGAAGAAAAACCTTGCCCTCGGTGATCTCCTCAATGCCGAAAAGCATCTTCATTAACGTCGATTTCCCTGCGCCGTTCTCGCCCACCAGTGCATGAATTTCTCCCTCATTAACACTAAAATTGATCTGATAATTGGCAAGCACACCGCCAGGGTAAATCTTCGTCAGATTCTCCACCCGCAGAATTTCCTCCGCCATCCTGTCCCACCCCCTTCTTTTGTTATCTGTCTATGCCAGTTCCAGCGCCACTTCCATCATGCTCGTAAAGGTGCTCTGTCGTTCCTCGGCTGTGGTCGCTTCTCCCGTAACCTCTGAATCGGATACCGTGAGAATGCAAAGCGCATTGGCTCCGCCGTAGGCCGCGTTACTGTACAAAGCCGCCGATTCCATCTCCACCGCAAGCACCCCCATCTGATCCCAGCCGATGCCAACCTGCGGAAGCTGTGGATTGTAGAACATATCCGAGCTCAGGACATTGCCCACGTGATAAGGAAGACCCTTTTCCTCAGCCGCTTTCACCGCTTTTGCCAGCAGATCATAGCTGCAGATACAGGAGTAATCACCGGACAGACGGAACTGTCTGACATAATTCGATGTGGTACAGGCGCCCATGGCAAAGACGAGATCGCGCACCTTCACCTCCGGACGCATTGCGCCCGCGGTTCCCACACGGATCAGGTTTTTGCAGCCGTAAAAGTGAATCAGCTCATGGGAGTAAATACCGATAGACGGACATCCCATTCCTGTCCCCATAACTGACACCGGCTTTCCATGGTAGGTGCCGGTAAAGCCGAGCATGTTTCTCGTCGCGTTAAACTGAGTGACCCCTTCCAGAAAATTCTGGGCAATAAACTGCGCCCGCAGCGGATCGCCGGGGAGCAGGATCGTCTCTGCGATCTGCCCCGGAAGAGCTCCGATATGCGGAGTGGGAGTGTTTTGATTAGACATGACATACCTCCTGATGTGATTATAATGTACATGACCGCACAGGGAATGGCTGCTTAAGCAGCCCGCGACCGGCGCGACAATAAACGACATACGTCGTTTTATTCTTCTGATCCTGATCATTTCTTCAGGAACAAAGCCATTTTTTTAAGTAAAATTCTTTCCGTGCGGTATAATCTCTGTTTTTGACCTGCAGCTCCCTGTGAGAGAGCAGGTCCCTGACTGTCTTCATGACAATCTGCGCCGTGTGCAGATACGCGTTTTCTTCATCCACGATCTCAAACTGCGCGCTGTGAATCCTCCCGCGCATCCCGGAGAAACCGAACTGAACTGAGGGCAACAGATACCCCAGGTCGCCGACGTCTCCCGAAGCGCCGGATATCACGCCGTGGACAATCTTCTCATCCCCGCAGATCTCCCGCATGTGAGAATAGATCAACCGGTTCAGCTCGCCGGACTGCTTCAGCGGCATATAACCGGTCCTGTTCTCAATCCGGCACTCCAGCCCCAGCGCCTGTGCACAGTGAACCGCGCAGCGGTCAAAACGTGCGCCCGCTTCCATGAGATCTTCTAATGTATTCGCACGCACATAACTCTCCAGCACCGCTTCATCCGGAATCACATTCATGCTCCCGCCGCAGGAGCTGAGAACCGGATGGATCTGAATACCGGCCTGCGCCGGGAACTGATCCTTCATATAAGCCAGCGCGTCCAGACAGAGGCTCGCGCCGTGAAGCGCATTGCGCCCCAGATGAGGAGCCGCTCCGGAGTGCGCCGCCTGTCCCTGAAAAACAGCCTTTTTCACCATAAAACCAGCCAGCGTAGAACCCACGTCAAATAAGGTGTCCGTATCCCCGTTGATATGCATCGTGAGTACACAGTCAATATCGTCAAAGACACCATGGGCGATCATATCCTGCTTGCCGGAGCAGCTGAGGATCCGTCCCTCCCTGCGAAGGCCCTCCCGGTAATCAAGATCAATGAATTCCTCCGCCGGAGTGGCAATAAAGCTGACCGTCCCTCCCAGGCGCTCCACCATACCGCTGTCCTTTAACAGCTTCAGCACATAAGCCATCACCGCTGTCTGGATGCTGTGTCCGCAGGAATGGAAAGGATAACTTCTCTCCCCTTCCTTAATCATAAGTGCGTCCATATCTGCCACCAGCGCAATATGATAGCCCGTCCCACTTCCAAGATCCGCGCGGATCCCGGTCAGAGACAGGTCATTTCGACAGGCGATCCCGTTTTCTGTCAGGAAGGAGGTAAGAATCTCATTGGTCTTTTCTTCCTTAAATCCAGGTTCCGGGCAGGCAAAGAGAACCCTTCCCAGCGCAATCAGCTCATCCCCGTGCTCTCTGACCACTTTTTCTATGAAGCAATCCTTTTCCATCTTCTTTTCACTTCGTTATTTGTCATAATTTCTTACTAAGATAATGTATCATGATTGTCTAAAGATGTCAAACAGGAATGCACACAAAGAACTTTCATGGTCACTATCCATATCCCAATAAAAAATATTGGGACGTCTGCTTGAACAGATATCCCTTTTTTATTATAATGATCAGGAAACAGCAACCGATATTTGCTGTTTCTTATAGCTATACCACATTGGGACCAAATAATTCTGAAAGTATCACGAAAGGATCAATCAGTCTATGCGTATCATCGGAGTCATCGCCGAATACAACCCGTTTCATGGCGGGCACCTCTATCAGCTCAGGGAAATCCGCCGCCGTTACGGCGCACAATATATCGTCATCGCAATGAGCGGTGATTTTGTCCAGCGCGGGGAACCGGCAATCTATGATAAGTACGTCCGCACCGCGATCGCCCTGCATACCGGAGCCGACCTTGTGCTTGAGCTTCCTGTCTGCTTTGCGACCGCAGGCGCTGAAGATTTTGCCGCGGCGGGAGTATCGCTCTTTGACCATCTTGGCATCGTGAATGGTCTTTGTTTTGGCAGCGAAACCGGTGATCTTGCTCCGCTTGCCGAGGCAGCTGATATCCTGCTCTCAGAGCCATCTGCTTTTCAGGATATCCTGAAAAATTGTCTGCGGTCCGGCGATTCTTATCCCAAGGCGCAGAGTCAGGCGCTTGCTGCCGTATTGGCTGCGGAGCCAACCATGGTTTCTGATCCTGAGCGGTCCATGAGCACGGATCTTTTATCTGACGCTCCGAATAATATTCTCGGAATCGAGTATCTGAAAGCGCTGCGCCGCCGCGGCAGCCACATTACTCCCCTTACCATCCGACGAGCCGGGCAGGATTACCATGAGACTGACCTCTTTGCCGCCGGGGGATTTCCTTCTGCCGCCGCGCTGCGAAAGGCCATTTTTTCCGGTGAGATCGATTATTTTCATGACGTTATTTCCGATCTGTCTCAATACTCTCCTGCCACTGGGGGACTCCCTAGCAGAAACATAAGCGGCATCGGTGATCTGACTAGCGGCATCGGTGATCTGACTCCGATTTTCCCGGAAGATCTCACCGGGATTTTAAACGCAAAGCTGCTTGCTCTGTCAGAAAATCATGCGGATCTTACAGACTTCGCAGACTTCCCGCCGGAGCTTGCGTCAAGACTTGCGCGCCGGATCCTGGATTTTGCATCTTTTCAGGGACGGGTGGAACAGCTCAAGACAAAATCATTTACCTACGCACGGATCAGCAGAGCCCTGCTACATCTGATTCTGGGAATTACCAGAGATGATGTTGCTCTCGCAAAAAAGCTCAACTATACTCCTTATGTCCGGATTCTGGGTTTTCGCAGATCCTCGGCGCCTCTGCTTACAGATCTGAAGCATTCCTGCGACCTGCCGCTGATCACAAAAACCGCCGATGCCCGAACTTGTCTGGACACCGACGGTCTGAAGATTTTTGAGAAGGACCTTTTTGCATCCCATCTGTACCAATCGCTCCTTTTCGCCAAAAGTGGGAAGCGGATGCCAAACGAATATACAAAATCGGTCATCGTGATTTAATTTTTAAAGCTGTGAACCGGCGCCGGGATCCTGCCTCCCCGCGTGACAAATTTCTCACAGGAATAGGTATTAACCGGGATGATCGGCGCGTACCCCAGCAGGCCGCCGAACTCCGCGCTCTCACCTACACCCTTTCCAATAACAGGAATCACGCGCACCGCCGTCGTCTTCTGATTGATCATGCCGATTGCCGCCTCATCAGCGATCATACCGGCAATCGAACTGGACGGAGTATCTCCCGGTATCGCGATCATATCAAGTCCTACCGAACAGACGCAGGTCATCGCTTCCAGCTTCTCAATCGTAAGCGCACCGCACGAAACGGCATCGATCATCCCCTGATCTTCGCTGACCGGGATAAACGCACCGCTTAAGCCGCCTACATACGAGGACGCCATGATACCTCCCTTTTTGACCTGATCATTCAACATCGCAAGGGCAGCCGTCGTTCCCGGAGCACCGACCTTCTCAAGGCCGATTTCCTCCAGAATCTCCGCAACACTGTCTCCCACCGCCGGGGTCGGTGCAAGCGACAGGTCGATAATCCCGAATGGAACTCCCAGGCGTTTTGATGCTTCCTGAGCTACCAGCTGACCCACCCGCGTGATCTTAAACGCGGTCTTTTTGATTGTCTCGCAGAGCTCTTCAAAATCCTTTCCCCGTGCCGATTCAAGTGCAACCTTCACAACACCCGGCCCGCTGACTCCGACATGGATCACGGCGTCGGCCTCGGTCACTCCGTGAAAAGCCCCTGCCATAAAGGGATTATCATCCGGCGCATTGCAGAAGACGACCAGCTTCGCACATCCGATGGAGTCCTGATCCTTGGTCGCAGCCGCAGTCTCGTGCACCATGCGCCCCATCAGGCTGACCGCATCCATATTCAATCCCGTCTTCGTCGAACCGACATTGACCGAACTGCAGACCCGCTCCGTTGATGCCAGAGCCTGAGGAATCGACAGGATAAGATTTTCTTCTGCGGGAGTCATACCCTTGGATACCAGCGCAGTGTATCCGCCGATAAAATTAACTCCTACCTCCTTTGCCGCGCGGTCCAGTGTTCTGGCAATCGTCACGAAATCATCTGGAGTCTTGCAGGCGCAGCCGCCCACCAGCGCGATCGGCGTCACTGAGATACGCTTATTGACAATCGGCACACGAAAATCCCGCGCGATTTCTTCTCCCACAGAGACAAGATTCTTTGCGTATGTTGTGATTTTCCGGTATATCTTTTCATTCAATCGATCCAGATCACTGTCACAGCAGTCCAGGAGGCTGATACCCATCGTTATCGTGCGCACATCCAGGTTTTCATGCTCGATCATATTGTTGGTCTCGATCACTTCAAACATATTTAACATCTGACAACCTGCTTTCTATATAAACATAATATGGGATGATTCCCAGACAAGACGCTATGAATCGCCTCACGCTACTCGCCGTATCTCAGGCGGATTTCAGATCCGGTGCATCCGCGTGAAAATTTCTTCCCGCTGGCACTTGATTGTCACACCGATCTCCTCACCAATGCGGTTCATCTCCTCCACAATCTCCCCAAAGGATACCGTCGCCTTGTCAATATCCGCAATCATCATCATATTAAAATACTCCTGGACAATTGTCTGGGAAATGTCAAGGATATTGACATGCTTTTCTGCAAGATAGGTACAGATCTTTGCGATGATGCCCACGGTGTCAATTCCTACTACCGTAATAATTACTTTATTCATAGTCCTCTCTCCTTCCTTATATCGTAATCATTTCCGACATCCGGTCCCTGCCGGCAACCGCAATCGGGAAATCTTTCGCCCGGTAAGGACAGTCGCCCTGATCAATCTCCAGCTTAACCGTCTCATAAGCCAGCGCTTCATAATTATTTTCTTTGCTCAGATGGCCCAGCAGAATCTGCTTAAGGTGGTCATTCAGGATACATGATAACAGCCGGCCGGCATTTTCATTGGACAGGTGTCCATGATCACCAAGGATCCGTTGTTTCAGATAGTATGGATACTTTCCGGCTAAGAGCATATTGACATCATGATTTGCCTCCAGAAGCACCGCATCCAGTCCCATCAGATGGTCGACTGTATATTGATCATAATGCCCCATATCCGTCGCTACCGCTACCTGTCCGCGGCCGTTCTTTACCCGGTAAGCCACCGGATTGACCGCATCATGGTCAATCGAAAAAGGAAGCAGTTCCAGATCCCCGATGCCAAAATGAACATCCGGAATCACCTCGCGAAGCAGTTCCTGCGGGTATTCTCCGAGATATTTCAGCTGCCGGATCTCTTCAAGAGTCTCGCCGGTAGCGTAGATCGGAAGTTCAAATTTTTTAGCCATCACACTCAACCCCCGGACATGATCCGAATGTTCATGCGTGATCACAACTGCATCCAGATCACTGCCGCAAAGACCGATATCACAAAGTCCCTGCTCGATCCGTTTGGTCCTGATCCCGGCGTCAATCAGGATATGGGTACGCTCTGATCCAATATAAATACAATTGCCGCTGCTCCCGCTGGCAATACTTACCATTCTCATATGTGATCTCTCCCCAGCCGCTCACGCAGCTGCCGCCGGATATCTTCGATACTGCCGTTATTATCAATCACCTGATCCGACAATGCCAGAAACTGTTCCCTCGACGGCTGATTTTTCATAATGCTTTTGCATTTTTCGTAAGAATATCTCCGGTCCCGCATCAGCCGGCCAATCCGGGTCTCCTCATCGGTATCGATCAGCCACATCTCATCGCACAGCTTCCTGCTTTCCTCATCAAAAAGCGCAGCCTCCACTGCAACAAGTTCCGATCCGGAAGCCTTAATTCTCTGCTTCATCTCACGGATCGTCAGCGGATGAATGATCCGGTTAACTTCCGCTAAAGCAGCCGGATCCGCAAAAATCCGGTCTGCAAACGCTTTGCGGTCCAGAGTGCCGTCCAAAGCCAGAATATCGGTTCCGAACCGCTCCACCAGGAGCACCAGTCCCTCCTGCCCCGGTTCCTCCAGTTCCGCAGCCACCTGATCTGCCTGAATCACCTCTGCGCCATATTCTGATTTTAATACGGATAAAATCCGGCTCTTTCCGGAGCCTACCCCGCCGGTAATACCGATGACCCGTTTTCCGGCACATACTCCGGTTTTTCCTTTATCTGTAAGACTCATGTCTGATTTCCTGTTTCCGGCCTTTGTTTAATTTCCCTGTTTTTCCTGCATCTGCCGCATTTCTCTCTGTTTGAGCAGGGATAACAGCAGATCTTTGGAAATGCTGATATTTTCTCCACAGGGATTGATAACAAAGCCCTTTAAATCATTGACGGTGCGGATCAGAATGTGTCCGAAATCTTCCATTGTCATGATCAGCGCACGGTCATGGGTGCCGTCCTGATTCCACTTGTCATATTCTTCCATGTCCGTAAAAGCAAGATAAAACTTTTCCCCGGAAGTATTGGTAATATCTTCAAAGCGGATTCGATGAGACGGTCCGCTCTTTTCCATCAGCACCGTTTCACTCTGGATCGGCGACAACAGCCGGGCGTTCATCAATTCTGCCGCCATCCGGCTCCTGCTGGATGCGGTGTTGCTGTTATTGACTGCGCGCATCGCCATGACCAGCTGCGGATTCCGTACCTTCTGATCGCTGCTTTTATTCATAAATGTACCTCTCTTTTCTAAATTAAGGATCCTGCAAAAAGCTCTGCCCGTTCGTCCGGGCATCGCCAGATCATAAACCGGACTTTAGTATAACATAAACCTGTCTTCAATTCCACCGTTTCTTTTTCATAGTTATTTTTCGATGGTTCATTTTCAATGGACAGATAAGCATAGCTATTTTGCGTCGAACCAGCTGGTTCCGTCCGCAACTGACACTTCGAGTGCAACCCGGAGATCCGCGGCATGTCTCATCTTATCTTCCAGTATTCCCCGAACTGCCTCGCTCTCCTCCTCTGCCGCCTCGATCAGCAGTTCATCATGTACCTGAAGAACGATCCTCGACCGGAAACCTCTCCGCACAAGTTCCTGATCTACGGCAATCATCGCAAGCTTCATGATATCTGCCGCAGTTCCCTGAATCGGTGAATTCATCGCCACACGTTCACCAAAAGAACGCTGCATGAAATTGTTGGACTTTAATTCCGGGATCGGGCGGCGGCGGCCATAGAGCGTCGTCACATACCCATTGCTCTTACCGTCTTCCACCTGACGGTCCAGATATGCCTTTACCCCCGGAAAGGTTTCAAAATACTGGTTGATAAATTCCAGAGCTTCTTTGCGGCTGATACTCAGATCTTCACTCAGTCCAAACGCGCTGATTCCATAAACAATGCCAAAGTTTACCGCCTTTGCATTGCGCCGCTGCAAAGGCGTCACCTCGTCAATCGGAGTATGAAAAACCTTCGACGCCGTGATTGCGTGAATATCCTGCGCTTCTTTATATGCGGTAATGAGCATCGGATCCTCGGACATATGAGCCAGAATCCGCAGTTCGATCTGTGAATAATCCGCGTCAATAAAGACACAGCCTTCCTCCGGCACAAAGACCTTGCGGATCTCTCTTCCCAGTTCCATACGCACAGGGATATTCTGCAGATTTGGTTCGGTGCTGCTGATCCTGCCCGTCGCCGTGATCGTCTGGTTAAAGGTTCCGTGGATCCTTTCGTCCGGTCCGATAAAAGCGGAGAGCCCTTCCGCATAGGTGGAGTTTAATTTAGTATATTGACGATAATCCAGGATCATACGCACGATCGGATAATCCGGAGCCAGCTTTTCCAGTACATCCGCCGCGGTCGAGTACCCGGTTTTGGTCTTTTTCCCATGCGGAAGCTTCATATGTTCAAAAAGAACCACACCCAACTGTTTAGGTGAATTGATGTTAAACTTCTCACCTGCGAGTTCATAGATCTGCGCCTCCATCTCTCCGATGCGGATCTTCAGCCGATCGCCGTATTCCTTAAGACTTTCCCGATCTGTGCGGATCCCGGCTTCTTCCATCCGGTACAGGCTGTAGATGAGAGGCATCTCCATTTCCTCATATAATTTCAGCATTCCCTGTTCATCCAGCTTTTTCAACAGGATCGGCAGGGATTTCCATGCAATGTATCCCATGTAGCAGGCGCAGGTCGCCGCCTTGTCATTTTCCTCTTCCACTGCTGTGGAACGCTTTTGTTTCCCCAACAGGTCTTTCTGCGACGGCACCGTTAAGGACAGATAGTCTCTTGCCAGATCATCATACTCATAGGTGTCCTTAAGGGGATTCAGCAGATATCCTGCTACCCCGGCATCCCGGACCGGGCTGCCCCAGGACAGCTTCAGATATCTCAGCTGCGGTTTTAAATCCAGAACCGCGATCTGCTTTTTCTCTTTTGCTGCGAGATTCACAAGCTCCATCATTTTCCCGCAGACAGTTTCCTCTGTCAATGAACCCTGCACCGGTACCAGATAGCAGTCTTCCTCACCAAAACAAAGGGACAGACCGCTTACATGATCCTCCGCAAGTATCAGCTGAAATCCGACGCGATCCGCCTTTCCGGCTCTTGTAAAGATCTCTTCCACCGCTTCCGGATCGGATATTGTCCAGAAATGGTCCTCGACAGAAAGAGCCGTCCTCTGTCCTTCGTCAAACCGGGTCAGGAGCGATTTAAACTCCAGACGCTTCATATACTGATACGCTTCCTGCGTATAAAGATTCCCGATTCTCGCATCCTCCAGTGAAAATGAGATCGGACATTGCAGACAGATGGTCGCCAGTTCCTTACTCATCACAGCCATATCATAATGTTCGGTAAGCGCTTTCTGCGCACGCGGCGGCTTTACCTCTGTCAGATGCTCCCGGATATTTTCGATACTTCCATAAGTCACAATCAGGCTGGTCGCCGTCTTTTCTCCAATGGATGGAACTCCCGGGATGTTGTCAGAAGAATCTCCCATCAGAGCCTTTACATCGATAAATTCGCTCGGACTCACCTGATATTCCCGTCTGACATCCTCCGGATAATAATTATGCACCTCTGTGCCCGCCCTCGTCGTCTTCGGAAGACAGATCTTAATATGTTCATCCGCCAGCTGCAGCAGATCCCGGTCTCCGGATACAATTGTCACGTCCTGACCCTCGCCCTGCAGCCTCCTGGCAATCGTACCCAGAATATCATCCGCCTCATATCCCGGCAGGGTCAGGATCGGAACACCCATGGAAGCCAGTACCTCTTTCATCAGTCCGACCTGCTCATGAAGCTCCGGCGGCATCGGCTTTCTTGTCCCCTTATAAGCGTCATACATCTTATGCCGGAACGTCGGTTCCCGCAGATCAAACGCAACTGCCAGATATTCCGCGCCTTCTTCCTCCAGAATCTTAAACATAATATTAAGGAACCCATACACCGCATTGGTGTGAAGTCCCTCCGAATTGGTCAGTTCCGGCACCCCATAGAAAGCCCGGTTTAAAATGCTGTGTCCATCGATCAGCACTGCTCTTCCCATAAACAGTCGTCTCCTTTTAACTCTGTATCCACATCCGAATCTGCATAATCAGCGCCACCAGAAGTCCGGTCGTTCCCAGTGCATCAACGGCATAGCTGACAATTCTGCGGAACTTTACTCCGCGCACCCGCAGCCACGAGTGGTCCAGACTCTCCTCCAGCGCGCCGGCAATGTCGTATTCATCCGACTGGTCATCAAGCTGTTTTAATCCCAGGGAAACCGTATAATAGATTTCCAGTTCTTCCCGGCATTCCGGGCAGGTATGGATATGCCTCAGAAAAGCTTCCTCATCAGCATCCGAGAGCTTGTCCTCGATATAAGGCATCACCATTTTTTCCGCTTCTTTGCATGTCAGCATAGTATTCCCTCTGATTTTTTTAACAATCCATTTTATTATAAATAACGACAGATAAAAAGTAAAGTGCAGGGATTTAAAAATTGGTGTATCATAACCCAGAATCTATCCAGCAAGGGAAATAGAAAGACTGCCCCGAAAAAAAATCTGCGATCATGGTAAACAACTTTATTTACCGTGACCGCAGATAAAACCCAGTGATATTAAATCAGCTTTTCAAAACGTTCCATCGCCTCGATCGTATTCTCCCTGTTGCCAAAAGAGGTCAGGCGGAAGAAGTTTCTGCCGTTCTCGCCGAAGCCGGCGCCGGGTGTACCGACTACCTGAATCTCATTTAACAGATAGTCAAAGAATGCCCACGACTCCATACCGTTCGGACACTCCAGCCAGATATACGGGGAATTGACGCCGCCAAAGAAGCGGATATTTTTACGTGTAAGAGTCTCCGCGATAATACGCGCATTTTCTTTATAATAACTGATGTTTTCGTGGCACTGACGCATACCTTCCTCAGTAAATACCGCAGCCGCGCCCTTCTGCACAATGTACGAGGTACCGTTAAACTTCGTGGACTGACGGCGGTTCCACATGGCATGCAGAGACATCTCTTCTCCATTCGATGCGGTAAATACAAGATCCCGCGGAACGATCGTGTAGGCACAGCGGGTTCCGGTAAATCCTGCGGTCTTAGAGAGGGAACAGAACTCAATCGCGCATTTTTTAGCTCCTTCGATCGCATAGATGCTGTGAGGGATCTCAGGATCCGAGATAAAACACTCATACGCGGCATCATACAGAATAACCGCCTCATTGGCCAGTGCATAATCAACCCATATTTTCAGCTGCTCTCTGTTATACGCAGCACCTGTCGGGTTGTTGGGAGAACAGATATAGATGATATCAGCATGGACAGACGGATCCGGCAGCGGAAGAAAGTTATTATCCGCGTTCGCGTCTATGTAGGTGACCTTTTTGCCGCTCATAATATTCGAATCAACATAGACCGGATAGACCGGATCCGGAATCAAAATCACATTATCTGCAGAAAAAAGCTCGGCAATATTACCGGTATCGCACTTCGCACCATCTGAGATAAAGATGTCAGCAGCACTCACATCAACACCATTTTTCGCGTAATAACCAGAAATTGCTTCCCGCAGAAACGCATAACCCTGCTCCGGGCCATATCCCATGAATGTCTCAGAAGAAGCCATTGCGTCAACACCTTCATGCAGTCCCTGGATAGCAAGACTTCCCACTGGCAGCGTGACATCACCGATCCCCAGACGGATCACCTTCTTATCCGGATTTTTTTCGGTATAATCTGCAACGCGATGTGCAATTTCAGCAAACAGATAGCTTTCTTTTAAATTCTGATAATTTTCGTTTAATTTTGGCATGGGGAACCCCTTTCTTAAAAAAGAAATTTAATAATACTCAATCTATCGTAGAATTTTAGCAGAGTTTGTAAATCGCGTCAAGAGCAGGATTCCGAACTTCTTCTTTTATTGATAAATAAAGAATTGATTTTTCTTTTTAAGTTTAAGAATAAAACTCCGGAAGTTTGACAGCTAAATACCTCTCGATTCTTCGCAAAGCCTTGAAACAGGC
>JAJBUA010000070.1 GCA_020860565.1 Clostridiales bacterium | reverse complement strand
CCAAATCCATCGTATCGGTCATAAATGGCAAGACAGACAGATTTATTCTCCTCCAGACCGACAAATTTCTGCCCACCTTCCGAGAACATCCAGAATGCGCCGTCATGCCAGGCATATTCAATGGGCGTGCAGCGAATGAAGCTGCCGTTCCCGGTCGCGAGAGCGCAGGTATATTGGCCTGGATATATTTTTCAATAGCCGCCCACAGTTGGTCTGCAGGCATCTTTTTTGAAACAGCGTCTTTCTCAATCCAGTGATTTGCCGCTGCTTTATATTCTTCATGAGAAAGCAACGTCCTAGCATGCTTCACCAAATGCTCTGCTGCAGTATGCTTTGAGGAAATTGGTACTACATCTACAAGGCAGTTTCTGGTTCTGAAATGTCTGAAATAGTTTGTCTCAGTTTCTTTTCCCTCGCAGATAATGTAAATGACTGGCCTGCGTTTACGCCGTCTGGCATGATCCGGGTCATACTCTTTTCTCATTTTTGCCATAACCCGTCTCCTCCGATAAAAGGAATTGCACCAAAACGACCCTGTAAATAGCCCTTGCGGATATTCTCACCCTTCCTGGGAGAAAATGTGGACAATGAATATATTTCAGTAGCACAGGAGCGCTCATTTTTTTCTGCAAACCAGATCTGGTCTCTACGCAGGAAACTCAGGTCAAGCAGCATGGCATCGTGCGTGGTAAAGAGAAGCTGTGCGCCCTTTGTATTGATGCCGCCATCCTGAATCATCTCGATCAGCCGCCTGGTAAGCAGCGGATGCAGACTGTCCTCAATTTCATCCACTACAAGTAGTGAACCATTCTCCAATGCCTGCAACCAACCGCCGATGCGGGAAAAAAATCGCTGCGTACCGGCCGATTCCTGCTCCATAAGCAACTGAAAATAGCTGACGCTGCCATCCTCGTCCTCAACCCGGTGGGTTGTTGTAATAACCGGTGCATTGCCGTTTGTTTTTCTGACAGTAACATCTGATATGCCCAGATCTGCAATTAACAACGCTTTCAGGATACGGGCCTTCTTATCATCTCCATTGACGATGTGAGCAACCGTCTCCGAACACGCCGGAGTCTGTTCCATAAAAAATGTCAGCTTCTCGAGGAACCATTTATATGCATTCTCTGTCTGCGGAAGATTCCAGTCATTGGAAGAAACCAGATACAGTTTATTCTCCGGAGTGCGATTACTGAGCGTAGTCTGTTCGTTGACATTTTCACGGAATTCATACTTCCCGTTTTCCCGGGAGAAAATCAGGGCCTCCCTGCCGTTGGGCCAATGATACAGGTATTCGTTATGAACTTTTTCTTCGTCAAAAGAAAAACCATAAGCATACCGAACCCCTCTATACATGAAAACAATTTCAAATGAAGTCGGCGCTGTCGTATTTCCAAACGGCTCAAAGGGAAGCTTCTGCCCCTTTGATATTTTCGCCGTATCTCCAATAACCATATCCTTCATGGTCATAAGGGCATGCAGAACATTGCTTTTCCCGGCGGCATTGGCTCCATACAGAGCCAGCGCCGGAAGCAATGACTTTTTTTCATCTGGATGCAGCAGGCAGGATTCCAAAGACTTATCCTTGGATGCTGCAAAACTGATTACCGCAGTATCTTTAATCGAGCGGTGATTTTCAATGGTAAACTGAATAAGCATAATGCAAACACCTCCCTGAATGAGTACAGTATTTCCATTTCACGCTTATTATAACCTCCCACAGCCACAGAGTCAACATTTATCGTTTGATTTTGAATTTTTTGCGCAAATTTTGAAAACAAACTTTAACCATCCGGATTTTATTACCAGGTTACATGTGCCAATTACTTTTTACTGTCTGTGTAAAGAAAAGAGTGGACAATGCCACTCTTTACCTAATTATTCACAGTTTATTCTGCAATGGGAGTGGGTTTTAGGTCTCCATCCCGACCAATGGGACAGGTTTTACGTCTCTGCCCTGACTTTCTCTTAAAGCAGTTACCATTTCGGTGAACTGATTTCCACGGAAACCATCGCTTGCGCCATGAGCAGCCTTTTCCTCGTGATACTGTTTCCCCATCAGATATTTTCTCTGAACGGAAGACAGGTTCCGCCGGCCCAGCTGGTTTCTGCAGATCCAGGCCATGACTTCATTTCTGTTTGAAAAAGCTTTCTCAAAAGTCCGAAAAGGTATCTCCGGATGCTTTTCCAGTATCCGGTAGCGGTTATGACCGTCAACGATGATGCCATCCCAGATGATGATCGGATTGATCACCTCTCTGTCAGACAGGATATTATCCTCCAGCTGTTGAAGTTCTTCCTCTGTCAGCGGTGGTATCTGACCGGCAAATTCGCAGTCAATGATCAGTTTTTTCATCACAGTTCTTTTCCTCCGCTGTATTACCAGTTCATCGCTGTACGATATAAAGAGAGCCGGCCACGAATCCTCGTGCTGACGGCCCTCACAATTTTTATGATGGAACTCTTATTTGTCCTCGACACCCCAGAGCTTACAGGAATACATTCAGGCGGCTGTTCGCGCAGCTCCATAGGAATCTGACCTCCCCGTGGGTCTCACCGGGCTGCCCCCATTGCGTATTCCCGGCATCAAAAAAGCCGGGGCTGTGGCTGGACAGAAGTATCATTGTCCCTGGCAGGTGTCGTGGCCGAACCGCTTGCGAGGCGGTCATCACAGCCGACGGAATCGCTGCTAGCCTGAAGGCTGGGTCACGGCGCGCCGCTGATGGGGCTGTTCCTGGCAGGAAAGTACCTGAAGAATGTATATGCGGTTTTCAAAGTACAAAGCGTTCCTTTTTGTCGGCTACGAGTAAATTGTATCGGAATTCAATCCGCTTTTTTAGAGACCAACGGACACATAATGTGACCATTGGACACGCGTATTCCTCCTATGAGTTGTTGTAAAAATACTTTGATGTATCCTGACCATTTGAAGCAGCCAAACACATTTATGATTTGTCAGTGTCGACAAACAATTCCAGCCTCGAACGGATTTACATGGATGAAAACAGATGAATCATTTAAAGACTTTATCAAATCGGCACCAAAGGCTGATTAGTGCCGTAATAATATTGACAAATCCTTGAGTAAACCAAGGTATCCTGTTGACAAGGAAGAATCTGTGAGATATAATGATAACGCATATAAAATACGAAAAACGGTAAAAATATATCAAAGGAAGCTTGAAAATGACAAATAAGGATTTTATCATGGATAGTATCAGTGATATCAGTATAGGAGTTCCAATTTATATCTCGGATCTGGCCGCAAAACTGGCTGAAAAAGATGGAATAGATGAAAAAAAAGCCAGTGCTGCAGTCAGTGTGGCAATGAAACGTATTATGGATCAGGGATTATGCCCGAAACTAAGAATTTATCAGAAAGGCATCTATTATCTGGCAGAGGAAACACCTTTCGGTGAAACCGGGATTAATAAAGAACTGCTGATTCAACATAAATATCTGTCTCCGGATATTGGTTATGAAACCGGTTATGCTGCGCTCTATCATTTTGGGCTGACTACGCAGATGCCGGGAGAACGTGTTCTGGTGACAAACCGGGCAAAAGATTGTCAGCGGCTTGATGAAACCTTAGGCGTGTATGTGCGCCCGCCAAAGGTAAAAGTGACGGCAAAAAATAAAGACTATCTGCAGGTACTGGATGTTTTGGAACTGATGGAAAAAGCCCCGGTGGATAACAGTGACCCATATGGACGGGTGGCTGATATTCTGATACAATATAATTTGAAATACAGTATGTTGCTTGCACTGGCGGAACATTATTATCCGCAGAATCTTATTTTTCAGATTGCTCACACGGCAACAGCTGCGGAAGGAGTGAATGGATGAAACTGCATTTGGATCAGGCTGCGTTTACTGTTCTTCTGGACAGTATCCATGCAAAGATGGGATATCGCACTGATGTGTTGGAGAAAGACTATTATGTTACTCTAATGCTGGAAGAACTTGCAGCGAAACAGAGAGATGGCCTGAAAGCCTATTTTAAAGGCGGAACGGCCTTGTATAAGGCTTTAAAAACCACAAATCGCTTCAGTGAAGACATTGACCTTTCGGTAGATACCAGAAACTGTAGTCGGACACAAAATGATAAACGTCTGGAGCAGGCAACAAAGAAATATAGTGTTCTCCCTCGTGTCCCCGAAGAAGGGAGAACTAACCGTTCCGAAGTGATTGCAGTATATCATTATGAACCGGTAACCAGTTATGACCGTGAGGATGCTCTGCAACGCTTTGGACGCCTGAAAATAGAGGCTACTTCATTTACAATCAGTGAACCGGTTATGGACTTGCAAGTATCCGCAATGATCTATGACCTTGCAGATAATGCACAGAAACAGATACTGGAGACCAGATATGAAGTAAGACCATTTCAGATACAGACAATGACGTTAGAACGCATTTTTATTGATAAGATTTTTGCAGCGGAAGCATACACGAGACAGTCCGATGATTCGCACAAGGCGTTTGAAGCGGCCAAACATATTTATGATTTGTCAGTGTTGGCAAATCATTCCAGCATTGAGCAGCTTTACAAGGATGAAAAACAAATGAAATATTTGCTCGATATACGAATGACAGAGGAAAAAGACAGATTGGACGGAGTGCCGGGAGTATTACCGGAAGAATTCGTTTTTTTCTCATCTGTACAGACGAATGAGAAGATCCGCCAGGCATACGAAATCATGCAACGCCAATACGTTATGCGCACGGCTGACAGAATCTCCTTTGATACCGCATCGAAAGCTATTATGAATATTCAAAATAGATTGATGCAAAATGACGCATGGAAGTATTATCAAATGAGCGAGTAAACAAAATTGATATGTGATTGTCAATCCCCGATATGCCGATGACACATATTTTCCGAGAAATAACGTGCCATCGGCAACGCAAAGCGATGGCTTTTCTGTTTTGTCGCATTTCTTATGCAACTTTTGCGACACAACATTATAGCTTAGCAAGGCTGTTTATGCATTCCTAAAAGAAATTAAAGACTATCTCTGAACGATTGCAGCCTGAATATAAGATCATCCATGTTTTCTTTCAACAAACTGGTATCTGCTTTCGTCACCTTACCGGTGATCAGATAATCCAGAGAGATATTGAAAATTTCAGAAACCCGGATATACAGATCAATCGAAAAGCCTTTCCTGCCTGCCTCCACCCGGCTTAAAAAACTCCGGTCAATACCAGGATGTCAGCGAACTGCTCCTAGGTATATTTGTTTAAACTGCGTATTTCAGCGATACGTTTCCCGCATTCCATCAAATTAAAATACATAAATACCTCCATCCAGGCATCGCGGATATGCAATCCTGAATGGAGGCAGTAAAACAGCAGACATACCGTCGACAGATGTTCAGAGACAAAAAAAGAGTCCGGCAGATGGCCGCAATTCTCCTGTGGAATTGCATTTCCGTCTGCCGAACTCGTCCGGCTCTCTGTCCGGTTCAGCTCTACCTAACAAACTTTTGACTCCTGATTTACATCCTTGAGGGTGCCAGCCTAATTCGACGGCGCTCACAGTATGTCTCAATATATTCAGTTGTTCTATGTTCTGTAGCTGTTATCACCGCAGTAAATGCGATGGTGCTTCCTCAACAGTGACCTTACTGGTTGTCACATCAACAAGCCAGTATTTTTTGCATCTGCTTCCTGATCCACTCCATCAGAACATTCACCACATATTCCTGCTGTTCTTTCGTCAGTTCTATGCCCTGCGGAATTCTGTGCCATTTTTCCAGGCATCCTCTGCAGCCGGTGGCGGTAGCGTGCTGGGCGATAAACACCGGGTGCCCCTTCATCGGCGTCTGTCTGCCATCATTCGCAGGTTCTGCAGGAGCAAGACGCTTGCTCACAAAATCCTGCGCGTGAGAACGGATCCTGTCTATCCCTTTTTCCTTTACATAGGCTCTATCATTTGCTTTCAGAGAAAAACTGCTCCGAAATTTCGACTGCGCGAGGCGGTCAAACAGGTTGCTACCGCCATATTGTATGGGCGGCTCCGCGACCATCTGGGGCTCGACATTCTGATCTGGGAAATATGTAACCTTGTTTATTCCTACACTCTGAATCTGCACGGGCTGCTGAGTTGCTGAGGTTTGCTTCGTACCGGCTGTATGCATGACCTGCCGGTTGATCGCATGCTCAGCCGAAGTATCCTGCAGTCTTTCTGCAAGCCTCGTGTTTCTTGACGTAGTTGTTTCGTTTCTGACCGCGTAAGAGATCGCCTTTTTTTCACCGATCAGCACCAGAATTTTCTTCGCACGTGTGACGCCGGTATACAGAAGATTGCGCTGCAACATGACATAATGGCTCATGGCGAACGGCATGACCACGATAGGATATTCAGAGCCCTGCGCCTTATGGATGGTTGTGGCATAGGCCAGCACCAGTTCGTCCAGTTCCGTTATATCGTAAGTTACTTCACGCCCATCGAAATCAATGGTCAGTTCCCCGTCTTCTGTATCCACACGGACTATGATTCCAATGTCCCCATTGAAGACCTCCTTGTCGTAATCATTTTTAATCTGCATCACCTTATCATGCAGACGATACTGTGTGCCGCCGCGTTTCAGAAAAATGTTGGACGGGTTCATGGCTTCCTGCAGAAGCTGATTTAAATTTGCCGCCCCGCAGATCCGGCATTTCTCCGTGATTGATCCGGTGTGCGTTCATAATAATCCGGCTGCCCTGTGCCTGTCGGAAGATTCTCGTCAGACGCACAACAGGGATTGCCCCTGACGCGATAATATCTTTCAGAACATTTCCTGCGCCTACACTGGGAAGCTGATCCGTATCACCCACCAAAATCAATGTCATGGAATCCGGTAATGCTTTCAGCAGATTATACATCAGCATAATATCGATCATGGAGCACTCATCCAGGATCAGGACGTCCGCTTCCAGAGGATTTTCCTCATTTTTCTGATAGCCTTCCGCAGGCTGGTATTCCAACAGCCGGTGAATCGTTTTTGCTTCCATGCCGGTTGCTTCCGACATTCGTTTGGCCGCGCGGCCGGTGGGAGCAGCCAGCAGTATCCGGCAGCCTGCCATCCGATACGCAGAAATAATACCAAGCGTTGTTGTGGTCTTTCCCGTTCCAGGTCCGCCGGTCAGAGCCATTACTTTGGAAGAGACTGCCTGACGAATTGCCAGGAGCTGTACTTCGTCATAGGTGATTTTGGAATTTTTCTCCACACGTTCCATGACCTTATCCACGTCGAGACGGGTATTTCGATCCGATGACAGCAGTTTCAGCAGCCGCTTTGCGCAACCTGTCTCTGAAAAATAAAATGGCGGGAGATAAATGGCTTCCTCATGGCCCAGGCCACCTTCTCGCCCTGACGGGCTCACCTTGTCCTTTATTACATCCGAAGTACGCAGCATTTCATCCAATGTGATTTCCAGCTCCGGTGCCTCCACCTCCAGCAGCTTCACCGCTGTGTCAATCAGCTGATCCCGGACAGCATAGCAGTGGCCGTTCTCTGACAGCTTGTTCACCGTATAGAGGATGCCGCTCCGCAGGCGGATAAAGCGGTCTTTCTCAATGCCAAGTTTTTCCGCAATCTGGTCAACCGTCTTAAACCCAATCCCCCAGATATCATCCGCCAGGCGGTATGGATTTTCTTCTACGATTTTGATACTGTCATTTCCGTATGTCTTATAAATTCTCGCGGCATGGGCGGTACTGACGTCATAGCTCTGCAGAAAAAGCATGATATTCTTGATTTCTTTCTGTTCCTGCCAGCCCTTTTTAATTTTCTCTACCCGTTTCTGGCCGATGCCCTCCACCTGGATCAGACTGTCCGGATCGGTCTCAATGACTTCCAGTGTATCTTTGCCGAATTTCTGCACGATACGCTTCGCAAACTTCGGGCCGACGCCCTTGATCAGGCCGCTGCCCAGGTATTTTTCAATGCCATAAGTTGTTGCGGGAAGCGTTTCCTCCCATTTCTCCGCAGAAAACTGTCTGCCATATTTACCATCAATCCGCCATTGGCCCTGCATGGTAAGGACGGAACCGACATGGACATCCGGCATATTTCCAACTACCGTCACAAGGTCACTGTACCCTTTTGCACGGCACTTGATCACAGAAAAGCCGTTCTCAGCATTCTGGTATGTAATTCGCTCCACGACACAGCGGAGATGATCCATGAAAATCAGCCTCCTGTCATTCTTCTTCCGTTCTTTTCCGATTCAGATACTCGTTATATTTCGCGTTGTTGTACTCCAGTTCCTTTTTCTGCGTGATCCGGTTCCGGTCACTTAAGATCGCAAGCATCTCGTCCACGATCTCTCTTTCCGGCAGTTCACTGTAATAAGAGAGGTAGCCGATCATTCTCTGCGCAGTAAAATCCGTATTCAGGTTCTGTGTGACCAGATCGCAGAAGCGCTCCTGATATCCTCTGTCCAGCATCATCTGATACAGTTCCTGACTGACTTCTGATTTTGGTTTCATTTCACATAATCACTCCTGTATTTTTACCAGGTATAGGTCCTTACTTCGCAGTTCCCGATACCAAACGCAGCAAATTCTTCGTTGGTCATATCATAAAAATAAGACTGAATCACGCGGGAAATGCCATTGTGCGCCACCAGCAGGTAGGTCTTATCATCTGCCCAGATATCATCGATCAGATTATATACCCGCTGACAAAGCTGCATCATCGTTTCCCCGCCGTCATAGTGATCCAGAAAATGTGTCTTCGCAATCTGAAATTCTTTCCCGTCTCTGGGAGTGGCTTCGTAGCGGCCAAAGTTTTGTTCCTTCAGCCGCGGCTCCATCCGCATAGGGATACCGGTTTCCTCTGAAATATGGCGCGCCGTCTCAGACGCCCGCACCAATGGAGAATACAGAATCTCATCCACTGGCAGTTTCTCAGCGGCAAGGCGTCTGCCAAGTTCAACCGCCTGCGCATGACCAAGTTCCGTCAGCGCGATGTCCGTCGCGCCGCAGATTTTATTCTCGACATTCCAGACTGTCTGCCCATGTCTGGTGAAGTAAAGTGTACCCAATCGCATCTCCTCCTTATTTAATCACGAGCCAATGACTACAGCATCCCGAACAGGCTCTGCTGTTCATATTCCTGTGTCCGTTGTAACAGCACAGGAATTTTCTGCAGAAAGCTCTGTGTCTGCTCATCATCACAAATCCAGTTTTCCACATCATTTTTCTCCAGGATCAGAGGCATCCTGTCATGCACCGGTGATACGGACCGATTTGCCTGTGTAGTCAATATTATGAACCGGACATCATCCTGTATCATATTAAAAAATCCGGCCATATACAATACAGATCCGTTCTCGCGCAAAAAACTTACCTTATTTTTTGAGGCATCCCACTCATAAAAATGCCGCGCCGGTATCACGCAGCGCCGATGCAGAACGCTTTCGCTGAATGTTTTCTTCTGTAGGGCCGTTTCCGCCCGCGCATTTATGAATAAACCCTTTCCGCTGTACTGCGGGAAGCCCCATTTCATTTCATCAAGCTGCAGGCCTGTGTTTTTCTTCATTATAATCGGAGCCATTTCATCCGGATGCACATCCCTTGCAGTCCATTTCAATCCGGAACTTTTTCTGTCTGCAAGCAGACCGGAGACTTCATCCAGAGTGTTATCATCAATATAATATCTGCTGCACATATTTACCGAATTCCCTTCAGTTTCTTTTTACATGGATCTTACGGCCTGATTGTGAGCCATCAGGAATCCTTCTTCCGGAAGCTTTTCAGCAGATCCTTTCTCGGTTCCTTTCCGGTCCGGATATTCTTAAGGCCGATGAAATGACGCTGTAGCATCAGCAAAGCCATGATCAGTGTAAGAATTCCAACTTCATTTCCGTAAAATCGGAAGGCCGGAAGCAGAAATGCCAACGGGATCAGAATCGCCCCAACCGGAAGATAATGACTGATCAGGACACCGATCAGACCCACAATACACGCCAGCAGACCGTATCCAAAAGAAATACTGACAATCGCCGCGCAGGTACAGGTCACGCCCTTTCCACCCCGAAGGTGGTGCCAGCATGGAAAATTATGGCCCAGGATCACGCCAAGCCCTGCATATGCCGCAGCTGCCGCATCCATCTCAGGGAATAAAAACAGGCGGCAGAGCAGGCAGGGAATAAAGGTCTTGAGCAAATCGCCAATTAGCACCAGGGCACCGTTTTTAATCCCGTATTCACTGACCATATTGGCCATTCCCGGATTTCCGGTTCCTCTGTCAAAAGCGCTTTCTCTGGAAATATGCCGGGAGACAACTTCCGCAGTCAGGAAATTTCCAAACAGATATCCAATCAGTACGCATATCACTCTGCTCATCGTCTGCCTTCTTTCAATTCAGAGTTACCTGATATAGTCCACCTGCATTCCGGTCCTTGGCTTAATCTGCAACGCGCAGGCAGAGTCCGCGACCGCGTTCGGATATCCTTTCCGGTTAGCAACCACGACCAGAATCGGTGCATGGTAATCAAACGCATAATTCCCGCGCCTGGACAGTTTAATGGAATTCTGGATGTTGGAGTACTGATCATCGGAATGCTCCATCTGTAAAAAAGCTTCCTGAACCAATCCCCGCAGGTTCTCTCGGATTTCCTCATTCGTAATCACAACAAAATGCACCGTCTGGCAGTTGCCTCCAGTCGGAGCATAGCGCCCGGCCTCCAGAATATCAGTCAATTGTTCCTCCGTGACCGGTTTGTCATTATATTTCCGTATAGAACGGCGTTCCATAATCGTCTGCAGCATCTCGTTCATTCTGATTTTCCTCCTGACAAATTTTGAAAAGGATGATTAATCATCCATAAAAGCCTCGTATTCCTCTATTCGGTCGATCCAGTCCAGGTCATCTTTCTTCTTTTTCTCTTTCTTTTTCGGAATGCCAGTAACTTCCAGTATTTTCTCTTCGCTGAACGGAAAAGACTTTACCGTTATTTTCAGCCAGGGCTTCCCGTCCTTGCCATGATCCAGCCCCTGAGAAATCGAAACGTTATTATATTGTCCCAGGAGCAGAACGGCAATCTGTTCGATATCATTTGCATCAATGGTATCCCGTCCAAATACATGTTTCTGTACATACGGGGAAATTGCTTTCTGTACCTTGCTCATTGTCGTTTTTACTCTTCTGACAGTCATATAACGCCCCTCATCATTCCCTTCATTTCGAAGTGCTTTTGTAAGAACTCAGTTGTGGGAGAGCACTGTCCCGGCCGTGACCACAGCCATCATGACAGCTACCAGAAGAAGCGGTATCATGCCGTCTATCATACTTCGTCATATAGGTAGTGATTGTATTTTCATCTTGATAATGGTTCTTAGCGCCATTACCATATAATTTTAACAGCTCCTCCGAGTTGTGTTTGAAAGCAGAGATTCTTTCCACTATATCTCTGCTTTCGTCGAATAAGTCCAGAAACATAGCACGAACTCTTTCAGCATCGTCCCCGGCAAATCCCGTAATCATACTGCGCGGATATTTCATGCCGATATCAAGAAGCCCCTTGGTATCAGACAACGCAGACTCAAGCATACTGGGGAAATTTTCTGCATTAATATCCCAGTGTTTCTGAAAGGTTTTTACGGCAATCCACTTAAATTGCTCTTCATCATAGCCTTTCTCCCATAGGTAGGGATAAAAGTCCTGCTTGTAATTCTCGATTACTCTTTTTAATTTCGTTTTGTCGAACATTGCGCGCCTCCATTGGCATACCATAGCCTGCCTGTATTTTAATAATACTGCTCGATATAGCTATATGCTTTTTCAAAAACCTCTTTGTCTTTGATTTTATATTTTACCCAGACTACACTTCTAAGAGCTTTTTTAACTTCCTGCTTTCCTGCAGTAGTGCTTTGCCAGCCTTCAAAACGAACTATTTTTACAATGCTGTCGATATCAGCCACAATTCGCCCAACAATAATCGGCGTGCTTTTGTTTTTGACTCCATTGAATAACTCAGTTAACGCTGCGATACCGCGGTCGACTTCTTCTTCCGGCACTACCTCTTTTTCGGCTTTTGCGGCATCTCTTGCCAACTCCAGAAGCATTTTCAAAAATTCGATGCTGGTAATCAGGCCTTGCTCATGCTTTTCACGCAGCTGTTCCAGCTTCTCTCCAAGCTTAACAAACTTGGGGTCCTTGCGCTCAGCGTTCTGTCAGCGACTTTGATATATCTCTGCATCTCATTAAACCGCACCGGTTCATACTCCATCAGACAGTAGAGAATGACCGATTTGTATTTTCCTGAAATGGGCGAGAGCGTATAGCTGTAACCGGTATCCTCAAAATTAGCATCCTCAATCCGTTTTCTTTCCATAGCTTACCTCCGGATAAGTACCTTACAAAAATGTAGGTACTTGTCAACCTGTTTGCGTCATGATACCATAGATTCAGTTCAAGGGCAAGGAAGAATGCAGAGACATTTTGCCCCTGGAAAAATAAACAGGAGGATCGCATCATGAGAAAAAATATCAAAACAACGGAAGCCATTTTCCCGATGCCGGTATTGATGATTGCTACTTACAATGAGGACGGCAGCGTGGACGTTATGAATGCCGCATGGGGAACCATGCTTGAAAGGAATCAGGTGATTTTAAACCTGACGGAAACACACAAAACAGTGAAGAATATCAAAGCGAGAAAGGCTTTTACGGTCAGTATTGCAGACGCGGCGCATGTTGTGGAAGCAGATTATTTTGGAGTCGTATCCGGAAATAACGTGCCTGATAAATTTGAAAAGAGCGGCCTGACCACAACAAAGTCTGAACATGTGGACGCTCCGATCATCAACGAATTTCCTCTTTGCATGGAGTGTGAATTCATAGAATATCAGGATGGAGAGTATGGCTGTGGAGTCATTGGAAAAGTTGTCAACACCACAGCAGATGAATCTGTAATGAATGGCGACACTGTAGATATCGAAAAAGTTGCTGCGATTGCATTTGACCCATATACACATGGCTACTATAAAGTCACAGAGAGAATCGGGTCTGCGTTTAAGGATGGTCTGCAGCTGAAATAGTCAGAACAAACTCAGCTGTCTGTCAATCCAGCTTTCCTGTTTTGCTTCATGGATCTGGTCATCCGGCCTGCCTTCTCCTATCAGAAACGGGGACTCCGGGTTATGCAGCCGCATATTCTGTTTTACATCTAATGCGTTGGCATTGGCATAGCAGTAGCGGCACAGATGTCCGCAGGTATCATATGCGCCGATATCATTAGCAAGATAACAGGCGCATTCCCTGCGGGCCGGTTTCCGCTTCGGCACATCCAGGCGGCAGTGCAGTGCCTGCTCATAAGTTTCAACCGTCATACAGCCGGAACAGTCAATTCCATAAGGTACCAGGTCATTGCCCTCCGCGCAGGCTTTGATTGTCATACCATATTTATGTCCGATCTCTGCAAACTCTTTTCCGATTTCCATGCGTTCTGCAGGTCTGACCGAACGTGCCTGCGGAAAATTGCGCTCGACCTTTTTATAAATATCAATGAAGCTGATGACGCAGGTCTTAGTATATCCGGACAGATAGGCCGCCATTTTTTCAAAATCAGAAATATGCCGTTCTACAGGATAAACATCTGAGATCAGGATCGGGTCATATCTCCAGCATACCGAATCAATGCCGACCATATCGGAGAGCTTTCGGAAATTATCCATCACAATCTCTTTCTCAGGGACATTCGGTTCGATATCTTTTCCATAAGGCGTGATGGTGACAAACCAGTACTGACCATAAGGAGCAAGCAGATCCATGTACGGAAATAATGGTGCGGGATTTTTTGTACAGAAACCGATCAGATCAACGATATCCGATGACAGCGTATATCTGGTCACAGAGACAGGATTATACGGATTGCGCACGCAGACAAAGCCTGCCTGCAACCGGTTTGTGAACCATCTGGAATAAAAAGCCGGTATATCCGTCCGAAGCCCTGTCTGTATAATCACGTTTGTCACCTTCTCTGTCTGTTTATTCTATCACATCCCTGGATATTTTTCTTCTGTTATTTCCTTTTCTCTGATGTTTGAGAACAACAAAAATACGGCTCGCAGCCACCGGAATAAAACCGACAGTCACGAGCCAGGCAGCTTCTGTGCTGTAGTACTCTGT
This sequence comes from Clostridiales bacterium, assembly GCA_020860565.1. Taxonomy (GTDB): domain Bacteria; phylum Bacillota; class Clostridia; order Lachnospirales; family Lachnospiraceae; genus Brotaphodocola. The sequence continues at coordinate 5,180 of JAJBUA010000070.1, read as the reverse complement.
AGCCTGGAATATCAGGTTATCTGCATATGAGGGGGAAACATCGTATCCCTTTTCGTTTTGACAACGTAATAACCTATGCAAATAAGCAATGAGGCTACTGTAGCAGAGGCGCATCCAAGTCCGAGATGCGTTAGTGTGACGCCATCATAATTCTGAAGCATCAGTATAACAGGAATCCGGACAACGAAAGAACCGATAAGTCCCTGTACCAAAACGAACGTTGAATGCCCACATCCATTGAAATACCCCAGCAAGGTAAGCATGGAAGCACAGATCAGGCAGTCAACAGCATATCCTTTGAGGTACTGTGCAGCATAATAGATAGTTTCCGCGTCGTTTGTAAAAACACGCGCCATGACTGAACCGCCAAATTCACACAACAGAGCAAGAACCACACCTACACAAACAGCGGACATCAACATATAACGAAGCCCTTTCTGTATACGTTCACGATTTCCGGCACCAACATTCTGCGCTGTAAAGACAGCCATGGATTGCAGGAATGCCGTGGGGATAATCATAGTAAATACGGTCAGCTTATTGTCTACAGAGTATCCCGAAGCGATGCCTGCCCAGGCAGTTGCGTCCGGGCCGAGCTGGTTTGCGACAGAATTGATGACAACAAAGGAAAGGTTTGTCAGCAAGTCCTGAAAGGCCAGCGGAATACCTGCTCTTAATATTTTTGATGAGAAGCCCCGGTGGAACCGAATCAGTTTTGCATTCACATCAAAAGGCAAAGGCGTTTTTCTGATAACCACAAGGGAGAGAATAACCGATACAGCCTGTGCTGTAATCGTAGAAATGGCAACTCCCGCCACATCCCAGTGCAGGATGCAGACTGTAATCAGGTCAAGGGCAATGTTGACAACGCAGGCAATTCCAACAAACAACAGTGGCAGTTTTGAATTGCCGATGCCGCGGAAAATACCGCTGATCACATTGTATGCCGTGATAAATACCAGTCCACCGCAGCAAATGCGGAGGTAAAGTGTGGTCATTTCTACGGAAGGTGCATTCATCAACGCAGCAAATGCAGGAGCCAAAATCTCCATAATGACCATCAGTCCAATGGCAAGCACCACAAATATGCATATGGCTGAACCAATTACTTTACTTGCACCACTGCGATCTTTTGCCCCGATGTACTGTCCCAGAACAACTGTTGTCCCCATTGCCAGACCGGTAATGACATAAGTCACCATCACCATAATCATGCTGCCGGTTCCAACTGCGGCATTCGCAAGTTGAACCGTGTCGGCATTTGCAAACCGGCCAATAACCATCAAATCAACCGCGCTGTACATGGCCTGTAAAAAGTTGGCCAGCAACACGGGAAGCATAAAACTCAGCAGGGGCTTAAAGACAGGCCCTGCCAAAAATGGGTTCTTTTCAGTTTCTTCCATGATTTCATTCCTCCTGTTTCACGGAAATATCCGCGATCTGATATAGTTGTTTTTTTGCATTTTCGGAAATACCAAGGGTGACTTCCAGCATACAAAAGAACGCTTCTTTTTTTCGCTGTCGTTCTTCCTGCGACCATGCAAAAACACCTGGGTCAAAAAGCTGAGAAGCACAGAATAGCATCTCAACACATTCTCTCGGATAAGTACAGGTAAACTCCCCGCTTTTGATTCCCTGCTCTACAATCTCGGTCAGGACAGGCGCATATCGCAAAAGACTGCGTTGGAAACTCTTCTGATGGAACTCAGCATTTTCTTTTTCATGAAGTCCTTCTGCAAGTACCCCATTACTGGATTGCAGCCGGATTACCTGAACAAGCTTTTCTACCGCGGAAAGAGTGGTATCTTCTGCAAGGCAGCGGAATTCCTTTTCATGATTATCAATCTGCCGGTCAATGATCGCTAAGAGAATTTCTTCTTTCCCCTTGAAATGATAATATAAGGTTCCTCTCGCGATACCGGTCATCTGCAAAATATCTTCCGTCGTTGCCTTCGCATATCCTTTTTCATGGAACAGTTTTTCGGCAGCATCCAGGATTTCAGCTTTTCGGACATCTGCATCTTTAATTACTCTCATTCTTACACCTCTATTAGACTGACAGTCGGTCGAACATTGGCATTATACTTCAAGAAAATTTAAAAGTCAATATCCCGCAATAAATAGGTACAGGCTCCCGTCCAGGAGATGACAGGATTGAAGTAGCATTATATGAGTTAGGCAATGAAGTAAAACAAATCCGTAGGGATATTAAAAGGATACAAACGAATGGATCTGTCTCTGGACAAAAACAATTATACGTTTTCATCAATAAAAATACAGCCCGCAGCCATCGGAGTGAAATCACATGAGCTATGTATTATTATCTCGTTTCCCGACCGCTCCGGCGCTGCAGTCAGTACAATTCTTTCAGGATCAGCCGGGTTATTCCTTCGTTATCGCCCGGCTGAATGCGTTTTACCTTCGGTTCCCGTCCGTAACCGAACTCATCCCTGACAGCGGAGCGTATCCTTGTGCCGCCGTGAAAGCCGTGGATCACTCGAACCTCATACACCGCGCTGCCGGCTCCGTTCACTTTTTTACGGATAGTTTCCAGCGCCTTCTCAACGGTCATACCATGCACATCTATTGTAATAATTGGTTCAGACAGCATTACAGTCCAGGCTCCTTCGTACTTATTTTCTCTAAATATTTCACCGGAACTGTTTTGGTCAACCACACGCCATTGACACTCCGGTAAAACGGGATGCCGTCCTCGGACATTTTCCCGCTGAGCACTCGGTAGATCACCGGCTTCCCGTGGCGCTGTCCGACTTTCCTGGCAGTAGGATAGTCCACAGACAGATGAACATACAGTCTTGACATCGGAAGCAACCCTTGTACATCAATCGAAGCAACCGATTTTTCACCAGTCCCATGATACAGGATTTCCGGCGGCATTACTTCCTCCAGCTCCACATCCACCGGAATAGAGTGTCCCTGATTGGCGCGGATCAGCGTTTTATCTTCATTAAAAGAATATCTCTGTTTTTCATCTTCCTTGACGATCTGTTCCAGCGTTTCCATTGTCAGTGGATGAGTCCGGTTAATTCCCGCGATCAGTTCGTCCACATTTGCCCATCCATGCTCATCCAGTGTAAGGCCGATCACTTCCGGCTTGTGGCGCAGGATCAGGCTCATATATTTGCTTGTACTCTGCAGTGACATAACTTATTCCACCCGTTGTTTCTTTTTCTTTGCCGTCATCTGATAACTCATATCCAGTAAATCCAGAATCTGCTCATCCGATACCATCCCGTCAAGAAGGACAGTGAGCCAGTTCGTTTTATTCATATGATATCCCGGCAGAAAACCGGGAGACTGGCGCAGCATGTCGATCATCACCGGATCACATTTCACGTCGAGAATATCAACAACATCAGTTCCCTGTAGCCCTAGCCTGTTCTTTGGAACATCCATCACAATTCCATACCATTTTTCATTATCCTGGTGGCGCAGGACAGCATAAGATGGATAACGCGCCCACAGGTACTCCGGCGTTGTTCCGTATTTTTCTTTTGCATAATCAAAAATCTGTTGCCTGTCCATTTCGTCCTCCTACCTTGCCGACAAATAGGAATTTATTTCTTCATTTCCATATAAGGCAAAGCACGATACCCCTTTTTTCGGTATAAGTGAATGGCGGAATCATTTTCTTTTTCAACTTCCAGCCGAAAAATGGCATGAGAGCTTGCATACCGATTTTCAAGATAGTCCAAAAAGAGATTTCCAATTCCCAACCCTCTGCTGTTCTCCTTCAGGTATAGGTCCTCTATCCAGAGACACGGTTTTCCAAACTCTGTTGAAAAACTCCTTGCAACCATTGCATACCCGCAAACGACGTTGTTCCATAAAAAAATATATCCATCCAAGTATGGACAATCATTTACACAATTATCAAAATCATTTGAAAAGATTTCTTCGGAACCGTTTGTAGATACAGCGGATGAATCATAAAAAAGACGCATCATTGCAAGCACTTCATGCCGGTCATCATATTTCATTTCCCTGAAAAGAATATTCATATGTCCTCCATTATGCTATATTCAGTCAAATTCCGATTTCTCGTGCTGTTCACGCTTGATTATATCAGCTCACCTACCTCCAAACAAGAAGCAATATCAGCATTTTTCTATGTAAGACAGCCCGAAGGCTGTCCCGGACAGAGGCCTGTCTGCACCGGTTTACACCGGCTCATTATCCTCGTAGCCACTGTCGTTCCCATTGGAATAATCTGTATCATCATCCGCATATGCGTCAGGGAGTTCGTAGAGGTCTTCCTCGTCATCTTCATCCACATAGTCAGCATCATGAATGATGTAAAAGCAGTTCTGCTCCCCCAGGGAACAGCCCGCCAGCCGTCCTTTCCAGTAATAACAGAACTCACATTTTTTCGGTCTGTCTCTGGAGTAACACACGCTGGCATCCATCGCGTTACCGTTCATCATTTTCACCTCCGATCCATGAAAAATGGAAAAATGGCATAAAAAAAGAGCGTGCAGCCAATCCCACACAGACGGGATGATACACGCTCAAATTTTTATGTATGGATAGTTTTAAGTCAGATCAGGACAGATTAAGACAGGTAACTTAGATTCAGATGAAAGATATCAGATTAGGACAAAATCAGGACAGCGCCGACAAACTTTTTTTCGGGCATAGAAAAAGCCCGGAAAGCCTTGAAAATGAGGGTACTGAAAAAGTCTGGTTCTTTGTGAAAAGAATCGGGCTTTTTCAGTACCCTCGATTTTAAAGGATTCTTGCGAAATTCGCTTCCATTTTGACCGCTTCATTAACAGTAAAAAATGGAGCAGTAAAGCGTTGTCAGTGTTGTTTTATATTTTTATATATTTTCTGTTTTTGGTTGCAGCAGTGGCCTGAATCAGTCCCAGCGAAATTAACTCATTAAGTAACTGTCTGGTTCGTGGCAGCTTTACACCCAATACATCTGCGATTTCCTGTGAACTGTATGGCTCACTTTTTTCCATAAACTCGAGGATCTCCCGTTGCCTTGTTGAAAGAGAACTCAACAGCTCCGAGTTCATGGATTCCGCTGATTTTTCCGCTGATTCCGCTGATTTTTCAGCTGATTCCGCTGAATTTTAAGCTGATTAATCAGATTTTTAATCTGATTGACAAGATGAGTAAATCGAATACATCAAATATTATTATTATTATTGAGG
>JAJBUA010000012.1 GCA_020860565.1 Clostridiales bacterium | reverse complement strand
TGTAACAAAAAGAATCCCGTAGTTATGCGGGTTCTGGCGTTTCGCAAACGCTTAATACTTCACTCAAATGAAAGGAAAATCTTTGCAAATGTTGGAATTACGATCTATAATCGATTGCGGAACCTCATGAAAAACACCTGATTTGCTGATATGAGACTGTGGCATCGATCAGGGCCGTAATATGGATGACAAAAGCTAAAAAGGAAATGGTGTATGAAAAAGCTTAAAGATTTACAATCCGGTTTTGAAACGGCTTTTATTGATTATCAGATCAATTCCAATCTGGCTTATCGGCCGGAGTTTGTTTCCAACGATTACGGTCAGGGAAAGAGTGTCATTTCTTCCATTGAGCAGGAACTGTTAAATTGTGATGAATTTTTCATCAGCGTTGCTTTTATTACGATGGGCGGAATTACGCCGCTTTTGCAGATATTGAAAGAGCTGGAGAAGAAGAAAGTCCCGGGGAAAATCCTCACAACGGATTATCAGGTGTTTAATGATCCGAAAGCGTTGGACAAACTGCATGAGCTGAAAAATATTGAACTGAAAATGTTTCTTACCGACGAAGATCAGAATGGCTTTCATACAAAGGGATATATGTTCCGGAGGGAGGAGCTATACAGGATTATCATTGGAAGCTCCAATATGACGGCGAAGGCACTGAAAGTGAATCGTGAATGGAATACCAAACTGGTTGGATATGAGTCGGGGCAGGTGATCGGTGATATTCTGAGGGAATTTCAGAATCTGTGGAATGCGCCGAATAGTCTTGATTATAAGGATTTTATTGAGGATTATCGGGTTCGGTATCATCTAATCAGGCAACAGCGGAGAATCGCCAGAGCGCAGATGCCTGTTTCTGTGGAGGAATACCGACTGCAGCCAAATGCGATGCAGATTGATTTCGTGAAGAATATTCAGGCGCTGGTTGCGCGAAGAGAGACGCGTGCGCTCCTGATTTCGGCTACAGGTACGGGAAAAACATATGCCTCCGCTTTTGCCCTGCGGGAAATGAAACCAAGAAAGGTGTTGTTCCTGGTACATAGAGAACGAATAGCGAGACAGGCACTGGAGAGTTATCAAAAAGTATTTGGCAGGAAACGTGAGGATGGAACGGATTATCAATATGCACTCCTATCTGGAAATACGTCATCCGATATAGGGACAATTAAGAATGCGGATCTGATTTTTGCCACGATGCAAATGATGAGTAAGGAAAGTGTATTGCAAAGATTTTCTCCGGATGCTTTTTCGGTTATCTGTCTGGATGAGGCGCATCACTCAGGCGCTGGCAGTTATCAGAAGATCATGGAATATTTCACTCCGGGATTTTGGTTGGGGATGACTGCGAGTCCGGAGACGAATCGCTTTGACGTTTATGAAATCTTTCATCATAATATCGCCTGTGAGATTCGTTTGCAGCAGGCGTTGGAAGAAAATTTATTATGTCCGTTTCATTATTTTGGGATTACAGATCTGACGATCGAGGGAGATGTGATCGGGGATGCTGACAATGCTGATCATCTGCGCCGTTTTCGTCAGCTGACCAGTGATGACCGCGTTGATTATGTGATCGAACAGGCAAAGTATTACGGATATAGTGGTGATCGTGTCAGGGGACTGGTCTTTTGCAGCCGGAAAGAGGAGGCGCGAGAACTATCCAGAAAATTTAATGAGAGAGGCTTTCGCACAGAAGCTCTGACAGGCGAAGATAGTGATGCAAAGAGGGAGTCAGTGATTGAGCGCCTGGTGATGGATGTCGCAGAAAAAGATATAGCGGATACAGATTATCTTGACTATATTTTTACAGTTGATATCTTTTCAGAGGGTGTTGACATCCCGGAGATTAACCAGGTGATCATGTTGCGGCCAACGCAGTCAGCGATTGTTTTTGTACAGCAGCTGGGAAGAGGGCTTCGAAAATCGGAAAATAAGGATTTTGTCGTAGTGCTGGATTTTATCGGTAATTATAAAAATAATTTTTTGATTCCGATAGCACTCTCTGGAGATCGCAGCTACAACAAGGATAATATCCGTCGTTATGTGATGGAAGGCGACCGGATCATTCCCGGTATTTCGACCATCCATTTTGATGAAATCAGCCGGAAGCGGATCTTTGCTGCGATTGACAGCGCAAATTTCAGTGATATTAAGCTGATCCGGGAAAATTATACAAATCTTAAGTATAAGCTGGGCAGAATTCCCAGACTCAGGGATTTTGACCAATATGGAGAGATGGATGTCTGCCGGATTTTTGACAACAACAGTCTGGGATCCTATTATAAGTTCCTGGTCAAATATGAAAAGGACTATAAGGTACGATTGTCGAGAGAGGAAGAAAAAGTAGTAGAGTTTATCTCAAAGAAACTTGCTGCAGGCAAACGGGTTCAGGAGTTGGAAATGCTGAAGAGATTGATGGCTTACGGACATGGGATTCTGGGAATGTTGGAGAAATCGCTGCAAAAAGACTATGGAATTTATCTGGATGCAAACGCAGAACAGAATCTGGTTAATGTGATGACGAATGAGTTCCCCTCCGGTTCGGGTAAAAAAACCTATGATAATTGCATTTTTATCGAAGAAGGCGAAGAATATGGGATATCCGGGTCATTTGGGAAAATGCTGAAAAATCCGGATTTTTATGAGATTGTCAGGGAACTGGTTGATTTCGGAATTTCCAGATATCATGCGAATTTTAGCCGACGGTATCAGAATACGGATTTCGTATTGTATCAGAAATATACTTACGAGGACGTGTGCAGATTGCTTCACTGGGAAAATAATGAAGTTTCTCTATGCAAAAGAACGTGGTGTTGATGTGCATTTGTTCGTTCGAAAAAACAAAGATGATAAAATTTCAAAAGAATTTTACTATCTCGGAAGAATGTATGCGTCGGGAAAGACGGAAGAGTTCTGCATGCCAAATACGACGAAGACGGCGGTGGAGATTGAGTGGAATTTGGATACGCCTGTGCGAGAGGATATTTATCAGTACATTGTCAGCTGAACATAGAAACTGGCTGACAGGTAAAGGAGAGACTGAATGAAAACAGTGAGAGTGGTAGCTGCGATTATCACGCATAATCATAAAATATTCGCAACTCAGCGGGGATATGGTGAGTTTAAAGACGGCTGGGAGTTCCCAGGAGGCAAGATCGAACCCGGTGAGACGCCGCAGGAAGCGTTGATCCGCGAGATCAGGGAAGAACTGGATACGGAAATTGAAGTGGGCGATTTGCTGGATACAGTAGAATATGATTATCCTGATTTCCATCTTTCAATGGACTGCTTTATGTGCAAAATCAAATCCGGAGATCTCGTTTTGAAAGAACATGAGGCGGCGAGGTGGCTGGCAAAGGAAGATTTGAGCAGTGTGGCATGGCTGCCGGCAGATCAGGAGATACTTCCTGAGGTACAGAAAAAATGTTTTTAGAAGTTTGATCGGACGCTTATCATTGGATTATCTGTCCAATGAAATTTCGACAAAAATGTAGTATCCTTATCTCATATATCGGCCAAAGCTTTACAGAGAGCGGATTGGAGTTGGAATGATGGGTTACATGACAAGCAGAGCAAATACCGGGAATGTGCCATATCTGAAATATCCAAACATAGATATGCAGCGGACTGGTCAGCGTATTCAGAAGACAATTAAAGAAGCTGGATATTCTGTGCGTGAGATACAGGAGTATCTGCGTCTGTCCTGTCCGCAGTCCATCTATCGCTGGTTCAAGGGACAGATTCTTCCCTCCATTAATCATATGTATGCATTGAGTATACTTTTGCATGTACATATGGAAGAATTACTCGTTGTGAAATGTGAAGATCCGATGGAATGGATGTCTGTGAAAATGCGGGGTAGTTGGCGGAAACGATTTATTTGCTATAGAAATCTGTTATTCAGAAGTATGTAATCAGATTTATAGGAAGCATGTAATGGGATTTGTAGAATGAAAGCGGAGACGGGGGGATTCGAACCCCCGTGCCGGGTAAAGCCCGACAAACGCATTTCGAGTGCGCCGCGTTACGGCCTCTTCGCTACGTCTCCAGAGACAATAAATTGCCAGAAATGATTATACCGGAAAAACGAAAAAAAGTAAAGGGCAAAACGCCAGGAAAAAGTAATTCGGAAAAAGTAATTGAAAAAGTAATTCAGAAAAGTAATTGCAAAATTTCCCGGAATCGTGTAAAATAACCGACAGGAAGCGACCATATAAAATGTGCAAACCTCAGGGCTTGCGCATTTTTTTGCGTCATAGGAAGAGCACCCTATGGAACAAAAAGCCCTGCGGGCAGAATGCGCCAATACGTGTTCTTTGGTTGACAGAGGCACTGAAAAAGTTTGCAGGGAAAAACTCATTCTGCCCAATTGGTCGCAGTTCTGAAGATGGAGGTTAACTATGGAACAAAATAATAAGATGGGAACCATGCCGATGCCCAGCCTGGTGGTAAATATGTCGCTGCCTCTGATGATATCATTGCTGGTACAATCCCTTTATAACATTGTGGACAGTATCTTTGTGGCGAAGGTTGGAGAAAGCGCACTGACGGCGGTTTCTCTTGCATTCCCTGTTCAGTTGCTGATGATTGCGGTATCTGTTGGTACCAGCGTGGGAATTAATGCGCTGTTATCGCGCAGTATCGGTGAAAAAAAATATGAGAAGACAACCAATATCGCGACAACCGGTCTGATGCTGGCTCTGGCCGGTATGCTGGTTTTCATGGTGCTGGGAATTTCCTGTACCGGGTTCTTTGTTAATGCTTTTACTAAGGACGAGGCGATCGGAGCATATTGTGGGCAGTACCTGCGTATCTGTATGCTTTTCTGTGCGGGCACGTTTGTGGGAACGATGTTCCAGCGATTTTTACAATCGGTCGGAAATACGTTTGACAGTATGCTCTCATTAGTGGCCGGTGCTGTGACGAATCTGATTCTCGATCCGATTCTGATCTTTGGCCTGTTTGGCCTGCCGGCGACCGGAGTATGGGGAGCCGCGACTGCTACGGTGATCGGGCAATGGGTGTCTGCTGCAGTAGCAGTGATGTTGAATACGGTTCATAACCCGACCGTGAAAGTGAAACTGATCGGTTATCGTCCGGATAAGGGTACATTATTGCAGATTTACCGTGTAGGTCTGCCGACGATCATTACACAGGCGCTTGGCAGTGTGATGGTGAGTGCGGTAAACGCGATCCTGATTTCTTTCTCGCCGACAGCGGTGGCTTTTTTTGGAATATATTATAAGCTGCAGAATTTCCTGTTTATGCCGATGAATGGACTTGGTCAGGCGGCGATTCCGATAGTCGGTTATAATTATGGGGCAAAGAAACCGGGGCGGATTCTGGAAGTTTTAAAGACAATGATTCCCGCCGCGATTACGATATCACTGATCATGACGATTGTATTTTGTGTGGTTCCGTCACAGCTTTTACAGATTTTTTCTGCGAGCGAGGAGATGCTGGAGCTGGGTGTGCCGGCGCTGCGGACAATTTCGGTTACATTTGTGTTTGCGTCGGTTACCATGATATTGGGATATTCCATGTCTGGTCTGGGAAATGGGCTTGTTAACATGATGGGAACCGCTCTTCGGCAGGTTGTATTGCTGGTGCCCGGCGTTTACCTTTTGTCGCATCAGTTTGGAGTAGAGTATTCCTGGTACGCGTTTTGGGTATCGGAAATCCTTGCTGCGGTTTATGCGATATTTGCAAGCGTAAAAGAACTGAAGAGAAAGCAGGTTCTGTAATATAACTGTGATATATGTCAATAAATTAGTATCTGCAAGGCAAGGGGTCCTCGGAGGATAGGATTGCCTTGCAGAGACGGATGAGTCGCATATAGCATAAAATAATCAGTGAATATTGACAGGTAAACTCCACTTAATTATCAGAATATTCAAAGATAAACGAACAATTAAAAAGAAACAATAGGAAAATAAAATCAAAAAATCCGAAAAAACAAGTTGACAAAGACAAATGAATGTGATATTATAAAGACAACAAAAAAAGAGAGAAAAAATAAGAAAAAGAGGTGAAAAGATTATAAAAAAAGGGGATTTTAAGAGACAGAAAGAATAAACAAGGAGGAGCGGTCCAATGAACAGGTAAGCGGATGATTTCCAAAGGGAATCAGGAGGAATCCAGATAAAAGGAAAAGGACGAAATTAAAAACTGAATATAGGATTTAAGATGATCGGGTCGGATCAAATGAGATCAGGATCAGATTGATAAAAAAGAAAATAAATTTCGAAAGGTTCGAAAAATCGGAAACGGGAGTAAAACCGTAAAGTGAAAAGATAAAATCCGATAAAGAGATCAAGAAAAAGATCGTTAAAAAAATCAAGACAAACCATTTACATAGATGGAACTAAAAACAGAATAGTGAGGATAGTCCAATGGATGCAATATTTTAAAAGGGATATCAACGACGAGAAAGTTGATATCCCTTTCATTTGTTATGTGCAGGGTTGTGTAAGGAGTTTTCCGGCTGATGCCGGGTACTGAGCGCCAGCGGCGCTCGTTCAGCACCGAGCGGAACGGAGTGTGGAGCAGCCCGCGCGGCGAGTATGAGGCGAAAAAGAGGCCTCCTGCTCGATCATAGAGTCAGGAAGGAAGATATCAGGATATGATCAGAAAATACAGGATTGGTGTGATCCAGATGGATACGCGCGATGATTATGAGGCAAATATGGAAGCGGCATGCCGCTACATTGACGAGGCTGCGGCAAAGGGCGCAAGGGTTGTTGCGTTTCCGGAGGTTTTCAATTATATTGGCAGTGAGACGCGGGAACCAGAGGAGATTCCGGACGGACCGACCATCAGCCGGATGGCGGAGAAAGCAAGGGAACACGGCATCTGGATCCATTGCGGTTCGATTAGTGAAAAAAATCCTGACGGGGAAAAGAGCTTTAACACAACAGTTCTTTTGGATCCCCACGGCAGGGAAGCAGCGAGATACCGTAAGCTGCATATGTTTGATATTACGCTTCCGGATGGCGGCGAGGTGCGGGAATCGGACCGGATGCAGTCCGGGACAGATATTGTGATGATTGATACGGAACTGGGGAAACTGGGATTTTCGATTTGTTATGATATCCGATTTCCGGAGCTTTACCGATATATGGCGATGAACGGGTGTCAGGTGATTTTCACTCCGGCTAATTTCCAGATGCGGACCGGAAAGGATCACTGGGAGATTATTCTGCGTACGCGCGCGGTGGAGAATACCTGTTATATCGTGGCTCCGGGACAGTATGGGAAAAAGAAGGGGAAATCATTATCCTTTGGGTCCAGCATGGTGGTTGATCCGTGGGGCACCGTGATTGCCCGTGCTCAGGAATCGCCCGGTGTTGTCATGGCGGAAATCGATCTGGATTATCTGGATAAAATACGCCGGGAACTGCCTTGTCTGAAAAACCGCCGGAGAGATGTGTATGATGTGGTTCGAAAAGAATTGTTCTAACTGTCTGAAAATTAATGAAAAATTCAGGAAACAGAGCTTGTGAGAACGATATTTTTCTGGTAAAATAAAATCATCAGAATTGCACGAAATTTTAATGAAGGGGGTTTACTTATGGAGTCAAGGTATATCAAGATTGGAACGACCGGTACAAATGTACAGTTGCGCGTGATTCCGGGACATTTTGCGACAAACCATTCCCACATCAATTATTATCTGGACATGACAACACTGAAGACAAGGATCAGTGAGTCGCAGGAGGCAGCGAAGGCGCTGGCACACCTGTATCTGTATCATAAACCGGTGGACACGATTGTGTGTATGGAGGGGACAGATGTCATTGGTGCATTCCTGGCTGAGGAGCTGACCAGAAGTGGATTTTTATCGACGAACCGCCATAAGACAATTTATGTTGTACATCCGGAGTTTAATACCAACAGTCAGTTGATTTTCCGTGATAATCTGGTGCCGATGATCCGCAATAAAAATATCCTGGCGCTGTTTTCTTCCGTAACGACCGGTAAATCGGTCAACAAAGTGATTGAGACCATTGATTATTATGGCGGCATCCTTCAGGAAGTGTCTGCGGTATTCAGCGATGTGGATGAAGTCAATGGGACGCCGATTCGCAGCATATTTGGCAAGAAAGATCTGCCCAATTACCGCACCTATGATTACAGAGACTGCGAATTGTGCAGGAAAAAAGAAAAGCTGGATGCGCTGGTGAATGCGTTCGGTTACTCGGCGTTATGACAGCTTTCACGATAAAGTGAGAAAAATTGCTTCATTTCATGGAGAGAAGCTGTTGACAAATGATTTTATCGGCGTTATAATGAGCAAAGTTTCGTTTTGTGTTTACCGGATATTTCGTAGATTGCGAAATGGTTTGCAGCAATAACGAAGGATAACTGAAAAGAACTGTGTTGATAAGGCAGAGTACTGATTATGAGACAGTCAGAGAGTCCTGGGGTGGTGTGACAGGGTTGTCGGGTTTTCAGGAAAATCCCCTTTGAACATTTTGCCTGAAGGGACAAAGGAGTCCTGGGTAGGGCAGAACGGAAGGCATCCGTTATCGTGTCCCTCATTGAATCATAGACAGGCGATGAGATTGAGTGGCTGCTAAGAGCAGCAAAAAGAGTGGTACCGCAGAAGTGACAGGGCTTTTGTCTCTTTAAGAGATAAGGGCCTTTTTTTTGCCTTATTTCTGGTCTTATTTGCCGCAATTAAGCGGTGATTGACAATATTATTATTTTATTTTAAGGAGGAGCTTATTATGAGAAAGAACATGCAGGTTATGGCATTGGCACTGGCTGCAGTGATGGCTGCAGGTATGACCGGATGTGGATCGTCCAGTTCGACTGCCAGCACGACAGCGGCAGCAGCAGAAACAACAGCAGCTGCGGAGACAGAGGCTGCGGAGGCAGAAGCAGAAGCTGAGGAGAGCGAAGCGGCAGAAGCGGCAGCGGAGATTCCGGCGGACGCGACGGTATTTAAGCTTGGTACGACTGTGAATGAGCAGGATAGCTTCCAGGTAGCAGCTGAGAAGTTTGCGGAACTGGTAGCGGCAAATACTGATGGCGCTTATGCAATTGAGATCTATCCGAACGGTACACTGGGCGGAGAGAGAGATATGCTTGAGAGCATGCAGATGGGCACTCTGGATATGGGTATCATCACAAGCGGACCATTTATCAATTTCTCATCCGCGATGGGCGTTCTGGATATGCCGTACCTGTTCTCCAGCAACGAGGAAGCTTACGCTGTCCTGGATGGAGAGATCGGCCGTGAACTGTTAGACACTCTGGAAGATTCCAGCCTGAAGGGACTGGCTTATGCAGAGCGTGGTTTCCGTAACCTGACCAACAGTGTGAGACCGATTGAGAAGGCTTCCGATCTGGAGGGACTGACAATCCGTATCATGGAGAACGATGTTTACACTGCCAGCTTTAAGGCACTTGGCGTAAACGCTACTCCGATGGCATGGGCAGATGCACTGACTGCGTTGCAGCAGGGTACTGTAGATGGCCAGGAGAATCCGGTTAACGTAATTTATTCCTACAGCCTGTGGGAGTCTCAGAAATATGTAACGCTGGATCGTCATTCTTATTCTACTGCGATCATTACGATGAGCAAGGATATCTTTGATTCTCTGGATGCGGATACGCAGCAGATTTTCCTGGATGCAGCTCAGGAAGCAGCAGAATATGAGAGAGCATGGGTTGCTGAGCAGGAGAGCGATCAGCTTCAGGCGATGAAGGATAACGGCATGGAAGTTGTCGAGGATCCGGATATGGATTCCTTTAAGGAAGCGGTACAGCCGGTATATGATCAGTACAGTGAGTATGCGGATTATGTAGCAAGAATCCAGGAGCAGCTTGCTGGTCTGCAGTAAACAGATTCAGAAATGATAAGATCAGCCGTCGTGCTTTGGCATCCTTATGCAGAAGCACGGCGGTTTGGGTTGAAAGCGCGGAATTACAGACATGGATTGTTTGTAACTTCTGCGGCCAGGCGCATGGCCGATTAGGAAAGGAGTCTGAGATTCTTGGTGTTAATAGAAGGAATCCATAAGCTGAGTAATGCTTTGGATAAGATAATGGAAATAATAATTGTAGTAATGCTTGGTGCGATGGTAATTATTACGGGAGCTCAGATCGTGTGCCGGCTCTTTTTTACTTCCCTTTCGTGGAGTGAGGAGGCGACCCGGTATCTCCTGATCTGGTCGACGTTACTTGGAGCAGGCTGTGTATATAAGCATGCCGGACATATCTCAATTACACTGGTTCACGATGCGCTTCCGGATCGCATTGGGAAAATGCTGGAGATCCTGGTACATGTGTTATGTATCATCCTTTTTATGCTGATTCTGCGGTATGGTATTCTTTATTTTGGAAAGCAGGGCAATCAGCTGTCTCCGGCGCTTCGTCTGCCGATGCGCTATGTTTATACCTGTATCCCGATTGGCGCGACGGTGATGGCGATTCACGCACTGGATGCGGTTTTGCAGATAGTGACGAATCTTTCGGGAAAGGGGGAAGCATAGATGGCTCCGATTTTGTTTATTTCTTTTATTGTCCTTCTGCTGATGGGAGTTCCGGTGGCGTTTTCCATCGTGCTTTCTTCAGTAGCGGTTCTGGTCAAGGGAAATGTTCAGTTATTGATGATTGTGCAGCGTATGTTCGCGTCTGCGGATTCGTTCTCGCTGATCGCGGTACCGTTTTTCATCTTTGCCGGTGATCTGATGGCAAAAGGAACGGTTTCCAAGGTACTGGTAGAATTTGCGGAGGCGGTGCTTGGCACCATTAAAGGCGGCCTGTCTATTGTATCGGTCCTGGCGGGCATGTTCTTTGCGGCGATTTCCGGATCTGGTGCGGCTACGACTGCGGCGGTCGGCGCTACTCTGATCCCGGAATTAAAAAAACGTGGGTATGATGAGGCAAGATCGGCGGCACTGATCGCGGCTGCCGGTACGATCGGCGTGGTTATCCCGCCGTCGGTACCGATGGTGCTTTATGCGGTTATCGCGGAAGAGAGCGTTAATACGTTATTTAAGAATGGTTTTATTCCCGGCATCCTGATGGGCGGCATTCTGATTATTATCGCTCTTTTTGAGGCGAGAAGATTTAACTATCCGAAGGGAACCGCTTTCTCCATCAAAAATGTTGCGAAGACCTTTTTTAAGGCGATCTGGGGTATCCTGATGCCGGTTATTATCCTGGGTGGTATTTTCTCCGGGTATTTTACTCCGTCAGAGGCCGCGGATGTGGCCGTAATTTATGCAATCCTGGTATCGATCTTTATCTATCGGGATATGAGTCCGAAACAGCTTTTTGAGATCATGAAGGGCAGCGCCAAGACATCGGCAGTTATCATGATTATCATTTCCTGCAGCGGCCCGTTTGGCTGGGTGCTGGCAAACTGGAAGATCCCGGAGGCGGTTTCCGGTGCGGTACTGAGTCTGTCGACAAATCCTTATATCATTATGCTGCTGATTTCCATTATTGTCCTGATCGCAGGAATCTTTATGGAAACTTCATCCGCGATTATTATCCTGACGCCGGTGTTTTTGCCGCTAGTTAAGGAACTGGGAATCAGCCTGGTGCATTTTGGCATTGTGTTTGTTGTGGGTATCGCGATCGGTATGATCACGCCGCCGGTGGCAATCAACCTGTTTGTCGCGTCCGGAATTACCGGTCTGCCGATCGAGAAGATCGCGAAGTCAGTTGTCCCTTATCTGCTGGGTCTGATTGCGATTTTCTTCCTGATTGTATATGTGCCGATGCTGGTTCCGGGGCTGATGTGATCGTTGATATTGTTCTTTAAGTGGTATTTATACAATAAACAACATAGAAGGCATAAGATTTTCCTGCGGGGGGGTCTTATGCCTTTTATATGCTATTTTTGCTCCAGCGCCGCCAATGCGGCTTCCAGCTTTGCAATGTTTCCATCGGCAAAGCAGTATCCGTCCATGCCGCAGACACGGGCGCCGTCAATATTGAGCTGCAGATCATCGATAAAGAAGCATTCGGAAGGATCCAGATTGAACCGTTCAAACAGATGCTGATAGATCTCTTTTTGCGGTTTGATGCATTTTACTTCGGCAGAGAAGAGAATCCCGTCAAAACACTCTATGGCAGGGATCACCTTTTCATAACAGTCCAGCAGGCGCGAGGAAGCGTTGGAGCAGATATAGAGCCGATATCCCCGCGCTTTCAGTTGTCGAATCAGAGGCTCCATTTCCGCCATCGGCCACATATTATACTTGTGCCAGTTGGCCAGACAGAGTGCGGCAGCTTCATGAAGTCGCTGTGGAAGACGCCCACAGACCTGGGTGAGAGCCTGCCGATGCGAGAGGACACCCATATCTAACAACGTCCACTCCCCTGAGGAAAAAAGTGCCAGACAAACCAGATACTGGTCCTCTTCCGAGTCAATGTATTGTGTGAGTACCCGTTTGGCATCATAATCTACAAGAACCTTACCCATATCAAATACTATATTTTTAATCATGACATCCTCCTGCATTATCACAAGTATTTTCAGACATGAATTACATTATAGCACGGAAATGTCCGGGATTTGAACATTTTATTCCAGATACAGAGAAAAACTTCGGGGTTTATTTTTGTGATTCCCTATGTTATACTATAATTCATTTGAAGGACTTTACATGATCCATTGTTTGATTTGAGACACATCAGGAGACAATAGTATGACTGACGGATATTTTCGTGTAGCGGCGGCGACACCAAAGATTAAAGTGGCGGATCCGATATATAATGCGGACCAGATCTGTGC
Organism: Clostridiales bacterium; assembly: GCA_020860565.1. Classification (GTDB taxonomy): domain Bacteria; phylum Bacillota; class Clostridia; order Lachnospirales; family Lachnospiraceae; genus Brotaphodocola. The sequence goes on along the minus strand of JAJBUA010000012.1, from coordinate 6,710 downwards.
ACTGATTGAGGAGGGGGCAGCCCGCGGTGTGGGACTGATGGTTTTTCCGGAGCTTTGCCTGACCGGCTACACCTGCAATGACCTCTTTCTGCAGACTCCGCTTTTGCGGAGCGCGAAAGAGCAGCTGGCCCGGATTGTGAGTTTTACAGAAGGCAGATCGATGCTGGTTTTTGTGGGACTTCCGTGGCCGCACGAGGGAAAATTATATAATGTAGCAGCGGCAGTGTGCAATGGCGAGCAGTTGGGACTTGTGACAAAGACTAGTTTGCCGAATTATTCCGAATTTTATGAAAGAAGACATTATACCCCGGGCATGGAGCATCCGGTCGAGACCGAGTGGCAGGGCGGCAGTGTGCCAATGGGGACAAACCTGTTATTCCGGATGAGGGGATGTCCTGAACTGGTCATCGCGGGTGAGATCTGTGAAGATGTATGGGTCCCCAATCCGCCAAGTATCCGTCATGCGCTTGCAGGCGCAACTGTGATTGTAAACTGTTCGGCGAGTGATGAGGTGGTGGGCAAGGACACCTATCGTCTGCAGTTGATTGGCGGACAGTCAGCGCGTCTGATCTGCGGATATGTCTATGCGAACGCCGGAGAAGGGGAATCCACGCAGGATCTGGTGTTTGGCGGACATAATATCATAGCGGAAAATGGTACTACGCTGGCGGTTTCCGCGCGTTTCAAGCCAGAGACGATTTATGCGGATCTGGATCTCGAACGGTTAAACAGCGAGCGCCGCAGAACGACGACGTATCTGGCGGCAGACAGGGAAGGATATCAGACGGTAGAATTTTCCTTTGATACCAGGGCGATGGAGGAAGCACAGCGCAGGGAACTGCTGCGCGTGATCGATAATCGGCCTTTCGTGCCTCATGATATAACCGAGAGAAGCCGACGCTGCGAGGAGATCTTTACCATTCAGGCAATGGGATTAAAGAAGCGTCTGGAGCACACAGGGACAGGACATGTCGTAATCGGGATATCCGGCGGACTGGATTCAACACTGGCTTTACTGGTGTCGGCGCGGGCATTCGATCTTCTGGGTTTGCCGAGAGATCAGATCCATGCGGTTACCATGCCATGTTTTGGCACAACCGACCGCACTTATCACAATGCCTGCCGGATGGCGGAGAAGCTGGGCGCTTCCCTGACAGAAGTGGATATCCGGGAATCTGTGCTGCGGCATTTTTCGGATATCGGTCATGACCCATCGGTTCATGATGTGACTTATGAAAACGGACAGGCGCGGGAACGGACACAGGTTCTGATGGATTTGGCAAATCAGACAGGCGGACTGGTGATCGGTACCGGCGATATGTCGGAGCTGGCACTCGGCTGGGCGACCTACAACGGTGATCATATGTCGATGTATGGCGTGAATGTATCGGTGCCTAAGACCCTGGTGCGTCATCTTGTGAGATATTATGCCGATATCTGCGAGGGAGAGCTGGCAGAAGTACTGCTGGATGTGCTGGATACGCCGGTGAGTCCGGAACTGCTGCCGCCGGAGGACGGCGTGATCTCGCAGAAGACGGAAGATCTGGTAGGACCGTATGAACTGCATGATTTCTTCCTTTATCATATTCTGAGATTTGGATATATGCCGTCAAAGATCTACCGGATGGCAGTGATCGCGTTCGATGGTGAATATGACGGAGGAACGATCCTGAAATGGCTGAAGGTCTTCTATCGCCGGTTCTTTGCCCAGCAGTTTAAGAGATCCTGTCTGCCGGATGGACCGAAGGTGGGTTCCGTTGCAGTTTCTCCGCGGGGGGATCTGCGTATGCCGAGTGATGCCGCGCGCAGGATCTGGATGGATGATCTGGAGAAAATCTCGGATACAGCTGAATAAAAAGTCAGATATTATATAGAATGAAAGAAATGAAGGATAAGAGGCCGGTCGATGAAACCGGATGACAGGAGCAGGACAGAGTGATCAGCAGCACGTCAAATAAACAGGTAAAATACGTAAATTCATTGTTAAAGAAAGCAAAGGCCAGGAGGGAGGAGGACCTCTTTGTTGCAGAAGGACTCCGGATATGCCGGGAGATCCCGAAAGAGAGAATTTGCGCGATTTATATGTCGGAAAGCTTTGCCGGACAGGCGTCGGCGGATATTTTTCGCGGGATAGCGCATACAGAACTGGTGACGGACGAGGTCTTCCGGGCGCTTTCGGACACGCAGACTCCACAGGGAATTCTGGCGCTGGTAAAGCAGTCGCATTACTCGCCGGAGGATATGATGCCGGACGCAGGAAAGCCGGCGCTGATTCTGGCGATTGAGCGCCTTCAGGATCCGGGGAATCTCGGGACGATTATCCGGGCGGGAGAGGGAGCCGGTGTGACCGGCATTCTGATGGACAGGGAAACCGCTGATATTTATAACCCAAAAGTGATACGGGCGACGATGGGATCTGTGTTCCGGGTTCCCTTTATTTATGCAGATGACTGGAAACAGTCGGTTTTATCTTTGAAATCGCAGGGCGTGAGAGTCTTTGCGGCTCATTTAAAAGGAAGCGCAGATTATGATGATGTGGATTATACAGGCCCGTCTGCTTTCCTGATCGGCAATGAGGCGGTCGGCCTGACGGAGGAGGCGGCTTCTCTGGCAGATGTGCGGCTGAAGATCCCGATGCTGGGCCGGGTAGAGTCCCTGAATGCGGCTGTTGCGTCATCCGTCTTAATGTTTGAAGCTGCCAGACAGAGACGCCGGAAGGCATGATGACAGGGTACAGAATAGATTCGGAAGCAGTATCAAAATGATGCGAAGCATTTAACGGAAAGTCGATTGTAAACAGAGAGAAAATCGTGTATGATGGTACAAAAGGAGGCTGATGGAAGATGCCGGTTTACTGGCTGATTGCTTTTGTAATCCTGACAGGAATAGAGGTATTTACACTGGCGCTCACAACGGTCTGGTTTGCCGGAGGCGCTGTGGCAGGTTTTGTTTTGTCGCTGCTGGGTCTGCCGGTAGAGATTCAGCTTGCAGGATTTCTGGTGGTTTCTTTTCTGCTGCTTTTTCTTACCCGTCCGTTTGCAGCCCGGTTCGTCAACAACTCTACAGTTAAGACCAATGTTGAGAGTCTGGTGGGTCAGTCTGCGAGGGTGATTGAGAAAATAGACAATCATCTCGGCACGGGGACAGCTGTAGTGGGAGGACAGGAGTGGACGGCCCGTGCATGGGCAGAAGACGAGACCTTTGAACCGGAGACGATGGTCGTGATCCGCGAAATCCGTGGTGTGAAACTGATTGTCAGCAGAGAACCGGAGTAGTCATGATAGAGGATAAAACCGGTTTGCCATTGATTTAAGTCTCAAAAATCCGGAAATGGAGGAAAATAACATGTTTGGTTTATTATTTTTTCTGGTACTGATTCTGGTTGTGCTGCTGCTCCTGTCATCCTGTGTACGGATTGTGCCGCAGGCGCAGGCGCTTGTCGTGGAACGGCTGGGTGCGTATCTGGGGACCTGGTCTGTGGGAGTTCATTTTATGGTGCCGATCATAGACCGCGTTGCGAAGCGGGTAATCTTAAAGGAACAGGTGGTTGATTTTGCGCCGCAGCCGGTGATTACCAAAGATAATGTAACGATGAGGATTGATACGGTAGTCTTTTTCCAGATTACCGACCCGAAGCTTTTTGCGTATGGGGTGGAAAATCCGATTATGGCAATCGAGAATCTGACCGCGACGACGCTGCGTAATATTATCGGTGATCTGGAGCTGGATCAGACGCTGACTTCGCGTGAGACGATTAACACAAGGATGCGTGCGTCTCTGGATGTAGCCACGGATCCGTGGGGGATCAAGATCAACCGTGTGGAATTAAAGAATATTATCCCGCCGGCTGCGATCCAGGATGCGATGGAGAAGCAGATGAAAGCTGAGCGTGAGCGGCGTGAGGCCATTCTCCGCGCAGAAGGTGAAAAGAAGTCGACGATTTTGGTTGCGGAAGGCAAAAAGGAGTCTGTGATCCTGGATGCGGAGGCAGATAAACAGGCCGAGATTCTGCACGCAGAGGCAGAAAAGGAAAAAAGGATCCGCGAGGCGGAAGGAGAGGCGGAAGCGATCCTCAAAGTCCAGCAGGCGAACGCGGAGGGTATTCGCTACCTGAAAGAAGCAGGAGCGGATGCCGCAGTGCTGCAGCTGAAGAGCTTGGAGGCGTTTGCGGCGGCAGCGGATGGAAAAGCAACGAAAATTATTATACCTTCGGATATTCAGAGCATTGCCGGTCTGGTGAAGTCGGTTCAGGAGGTGGCAAAAGAGGATGGAGGCAGGGAATAACATGGATTTAATGGGAAGAAATTTTCTGACGTTGAAGGATTTTACGCCGGAGGAGATCACGTATCTGCTGGATCTCGCCGCTGAGTTAAAGAGAAAAAAGAAGGCAGGTATTCCGGTTGATCATTATCATGGAAAAAATGTGGCGTTGATTTTTGAAAAGAGCAGCACGCGCACGCGCTGTTCCTTCGAAGTGGCCGCTCACGACATGGGAATGGGGACGACCTATCTGGAACCGTCCAGTTCTCAGATCGGGAAAAAAGAGAGTATCGCGGATACGGCGAGAGTGCTGGGCCGGATCTATGAGGGGATTGAATACCGCGGGTTTGGTCAGGAGATTGTAGAAGAGCTGGCAAAATATGCAGGCGTGCCGGTGTGGAATGGCTTGACCAATGAGTATCATCCGACGCAGATGCTGGCGGACATGCTGACGATCCGGGAACACTTCGGAACCCTGAAGGGACTTAAGCTGGTTTATCTTGGTGATGCACGTTATAACATGGGCAATTCTTATATGGTGACCTGCGCAAAACTCGGTCTGGATTTCGTGGCCTGCGCTCCGAATAATTATTTTCCGAAGCAGGAGCTGGTGACGGAATGTGAAGAATACGCGAAAGCCTCCGGTGCGAGGATTACCCTGACCGGCAGTATTGATGAAGCAGTGCGGGGAGCGGATGTGATCTGCACGGATGTGTGGGTATCGATGGGTGAGCCGGATGAGGTCTGGGAACAGAGGATACGTGAGCTGACTCCTTATAAGGTAACTGCGGATGTGATGAAGATGGCAGGAGAAAAGGCAATTTTCCTGCATTGTCTGCCATCGTTTCATGATCTCAGAACAAAGATCGGCAAAGAGATGGGAGAGCGTTTCGGAATCAAAGATATGGAAGTTACGGACGAGGTGTTTGAATCCGTACAGTCCAAGGTATTTGATGAGGCGGAAAACCGTATGCATACGATTAAGGCGGTGATGGTTGCCACGCTTGGAGAACAGGGGACTGCTTATGCCGGATAAAAGACATAACCCGCGCAGTGTGGCTCTGATGCTGGATCTTTTGCATATTGTGGTGGGAATCCTGGTGGTGATCTGCGCGATTCTGGTTTTTTCCTATCCGGATGACAATCAGATCCTTTTTCCGGTTATATTCTGGCTGGCAGCTTTGCTCAACGCTGTGAATGGCTGGGTGCGTCTGCATACGGTTGACAGGGGCAGACGCAGACTGGGAGGCGGTATCCTGCTATGCGCGGTGGCTGCGGTTCTTTTTGTGGTTGGTGTGGTGAGTGCCATAAGTCTCTGGACATAATGAGGTATTTTTGTGAAAACGGAAATTTTAAAAATGCTGACGGAGGCGCAGGATTATCTGTCGGGACAGACTCTTTGTGATTATTTCCATGTATCCAGAACCGCGGTGTGGAAAGCGATCCGCCAGCTTCAGGAGGAAGGATATGAGATCGAAGCGGTCCGCAACCGGGGATATAGACTGATCAGGAAAGACGACATTTATTCTCAGACCGGGATTGCCAGTGCGTTAAAAACAAAATGGCTGGGGCACAATCTGGTTTTTATGGAAGCGACGGATTCGAGCAATAATCAGGTCCGCCGGCTGGCTGAACAGGGAGCTGCTGAGGGTACGGTGGTGGTCGCTGACCGGCAGGATGCCGGCAAGGGCAGACGGGGACGCAGCTGGCTGTCTGCTGAAGGGAGCGGCGTATGGATGAGTTTTCTGCTCCGCCCGCAGTTTCAGCCGGAGCGTGCGTCAATGCTGACACTGGTAACAGCACTCGCTGTAGCAGATGGTATTTGTGAAACAACCGGTCTGGATTGTGGAATTAAGTGGCCGAATGATCTGGTGGTCGGCGGTAAAAAAGTCTGCGGGATTCTTACGGAGATGAGTTCAGACATGGACACGATTCAGTATGTTGTGGTAGGCATCGGGATTAATGTGGGTATGAGGAAATTTCCGGAGGAACTCAGAGAAACCGCAACCTCGCTTGAACTGTGTCTGGGAGAGCCGGAGGAGAGCGTTAACCGGGTAAAGCTGATTGATGCAGTGCTGAGACACTGGGAAGAGCGGTATGATGCTTTTTTACAGAAGATGGATCTGTCTCTTCTACAGGATGATTATCAGCGAAAACTGGTTAATGTGGAGAATCAGGTGAGAGTTTTAGGCTATTCTGAAGATTATGTGGGGATTTCACACGGAATTACGCCGACTGGAGAATTGATTGTGGAGCTTAATGACGGAGAGGTGCGCAAGGTGACATCTGGTGAAGTTTCCGTCAGAGGGGTTTATGGATATGTATGACGGTTGGTTTAACATGAAGTAGTTTCAGTTGTGAGAAATCGGGCTGGGAGAATACTGCACAGCGGTATTCTCTTTGTTTGCGCGCCATGGGCGCGCTCTAACGGGTGAAAGTCCCGAACACGC
>JAJBUA010000055.1:1764-3438 GCA_020860565.1 Clostridiales bacterium | reverse complement strand
CGCAATCGCCTCCGTCGTACCACCCAGCGGGATCTCAATCGCGTTGATCAGCCTGGCTCCTACAAAGTAAATACCGACGCTCACGCAGCTCTGGACAAACATCATGATCGGAGAAAGGAAAGCCATCCCACGTCCGGTAAAGAGCTGTGTCCGCATCAGGTTGTTATTCGCCGTCTCGAACTTATCCTCCTGATACTGCTCCGCGTTGAACGCGCGCACCACCCGGATACCGTTCAGGTTTTCGCCGGTGAGCCGGTTCACATCGTCGATCTGCCGCTGCACGATGCGGAACTTCGGGATCATGATGGCCAGTAAGATAACCATCGCACTCACAATGATGACCACCGCGGCTGCCACGACCGCGGACAGCTGCCAGCTTTTCCCGACGATTTTGATGATCGCCCAGATCGCCATGATCGGCGCACGCAGCATCATCTGCAGGCCCATGGCGATGATCAGCTGGATCTGCGTGATATCGTTCGTGGTACGGGTGATGAGGCTGGCGGTAGAGAACTTCTTGATCTCCCCGCTGCCCATTGCCGCGACCTTGTTGAACACCTTCGCGCGGACGTCAAAGGAAAAGTCTGACGCGATCCTGGCAGCGAAGAAACCGACCACCACGGTCAGAAGGGCGCTGCACAGGGCGCAGCCGAGCATCTTCCCGCCCGCCGCATAGTACTGTGACAGCTCCGTGACCTCGCTGCTGATCAGCACGGTAATTTCCGCCGTGTAGTCCGGCAGGCGCAGGTCAAAATATACCTGACCGCAGACGAGCAGCAGGCACAGAAGCGCCAGCCACCGGTCCTTGGCCTTCATGTTCCGGAAAATATGAAGCATAATCATTCCTCCTTAGTTTGTTCTGTCCGGGTGCTCTGCACCTGCAGCCCAGATTTCATCTGCTGTTTTCTTCCAGTTATCCGCATAGGGACTGGTTTTGTCGCACAGGCTGTCCACATCCTCCGGGCTCTGATAATCTGTGCTGACAGCTCCCGTCTCTTTCACCATAGCGCGCAGGCATTCCGGATTTTCCAGCATCGGGCATGGACGCAGCATGTTCTCATTGAACGGCTGATTGTTGTGGTACGCCTGGAACAGCGGGCTCTTCAGGGCGTCCTTCAGAGTCGTATTGCGGATATTGCAGTTCGAGTAGTGGATAAACACACAGGGTTCCACATCACCCTTCGCATTGATATGCAGGTAATACTTTCCGCCGGCGATACAGCCGCCCACATATTCCGCGTCGTTCTGGAAATCCATCGTAAAGATCGACTTTGTGCCGCGGAACTTACGGATCTGCCCATACATCTTTTTGCGCTGCTCCGGCGAAGGCAAAAGCTCCGGCGACGCATCGTTTCCAACCGGCATATAGTGGAAGAACCACGCAAACAGCGCGCCGCAGTCCACGAGCTTGTCAAAATATGCCTCACTGCTCACGCTGTCGATGTTGGCCGCCGTATAGCAGGTAGAAACGCCGAACGGAAGACCACGCTCATTCAGAAGCTCCATGGAATGCATGACCTTCGCGTAAGTACCCTTCCCACGCCTTCCGTCATTTGCCTCTTCCGACCCTTCCAGGCTGAATGCCGGAACAAAATTCTTCACGCGCAGAATCTCATCACAGAATTCCTCATCGAAAAGCGTCCCATTGGTAAATGCCAGGAATATGCAGTCCGG
>JAJBUA010000055.1:0-1664 GCA_020860565.1 Clostridiales bacterium | reverse complement strand
TTTTCTTCCGCATTGGCTTCCTGCTTCACACTTCCCACCAGGCTGGCGTTGAGAATGAAATTCTGGAAGAACGCCTTGCGAACCCCCGGATCCAGCTGATACAGACGCCTAATCAGCTGGTACCAGTTGCTGTCCTTGTTCTGGATCGCGTCCCTGATCGCATTTCTCTGCGGCGCGTACCAGTCCTTCGGTGTGCACTTGTCCACCAATGCCATCAACTTGGGAAGGTTCGTCTCCGGGTCATTCTCCAGATAGCCCAGTGCCTGCTTTACCACTGCTTCCGTAAATACTGTTTTTGCTTTATCTGCAAACTTCATCATTCATCCCTCCTTTCAAAAATATACAACATTTGTTGCATTGCATGGTATGGTATCACGATCTTCGGGATTTATCAAGCAACAATTTACAACATTTGTTGCATTTTTGCGTTTGAAGGCTTGTTTTTTTACAACACGAGTTGTATAATGCACGCGTAAATATACAGCAAATCTTTCCATTCCATTTTTGCAGGAAAATAAGGAGGCAACTCATGAAAAAGCAGTCAAAAGTCACAGATGCGACAAGAGAGTCTCTTGTGAATGCTTTTTTTCAGCTGGCCAGCAAAAAAAACATTGATCAGATTACCATCCGGGAAATCACGGATCTTGCCGGATACGAACGGACAACCTTTTACCGGTATTTCACAGACGTCTTCGCCCTGGTTGAATATGCCGAGAACCGGCTTCTGCAAAGCACCTGGGAAGCGATCGAGTCACAGCAAAGTGAAAATACACTCGCCGAAAAACAGTTTTTCGAAATTATCATTCAGTGTTTTCACGAAAATGCAGGCCATGTATCCGTCCTGCTTTCCGAGCGGAACCGCTCCCATTTTTTGAGGAGAATAAAAGAAAATGTGACGAACAACCTCTATACGCAGAATAACGACAGCCCCAGAAAAATGGTGGTAAGGGATATCTATTTTTATGGTATTTTCTATGCCATATCGGTCAACCTGCAGAGTAAAGACGCGCTCCCCGATGATGACCTGCTGGACATTATCCAGAAGCTGTTTGAAAACTGGTACTGGCCGGAGATGAAAAATCAGAATTGAAACGATAATAAAAACTACAGAAGGAGGAAAGTAAAATGAACACAGTTGACTATGAAATTCTGGTGGATATGTCCGCTGATATTGACAAACAATCCGTAGAGGAAAAGAATATCCGCTATGTTCCAATGGAATATTCTATTGGAGACAAAACTTTAACGTCCGTAGGGCCTGAAGATGATGAGAATCTGCATCATTTTTACGAGGGTATGCGAAAGAATCTCCCCACCCATACCAGCCAGATCAGCCCATACCAGTATGAGATGGCATTCGACCCATACATTAAAGCGGGAAAATCGATCCTCTACATTGCGCTTTCCAGTGGACTAAGCAAAACCTGTGAAACCGCACAGATGACAGCTGAAGTTATGCGAACCCAGTACCCGAATACGCAGATCGAGATTGTCGACAGCCTCTCCGCCACAGGCGGCATGGGGCTGTTGGCAGAGTTTGCCTGCAGGAATCGCGCTGCAGGCATGAGTCTTACGGAAAATGCGACATGGCTCCGTGAGCATTGTCAGAACGTGAATTGCTGGTTTATGGTAGAGGATTTGGAATATTTGAAACGTGGCGGAAG
>JAJBUA010000002.1 GCA_020860565.1 Clostridiales bacterium | reverse complement strand
CATTTATCCAGTATATGCAAGTTAAAATTTGTATATTTTTCGAATTTTATTTTGCATACAATTTTTTTCGTTGATTTTTTTACCAAATAATGCTAGGATAGTATCAGTAGGATTTTGCCAATTTTCAATTGCATACAAGTTTAGCGACCGATAGCTCAAAATCCTGCCTATCGGAGTATCAGAAAGCAGGTTTTTATGACACAACTTCCTTTCAGCAGAGATCCCGGCAAACGGATGATCCTGCGGCGCTCCTCGGAAGACGCGCGACAGTATACCTATCGTGTAATCAAGAACTGCATCCTGGAGTTATTTCTCACTCCCGGTCAGAAGATGAACGAGATCGATCTGGCTTCTTATCTCAATGTGAGCCGTACTCCCGTCCACGAGACTTTTTCCCGGCTCTCACGGGAAAATCTGATCGATATCGTTCCCCGCAGGGGAGCTTTCGTATCAAAGATCGATACCGGCCGGATCGAGCACGCCATATGGCTGCATAAACAGCTCGGCATTTCTATGATTCACACGATTTTTATTAATAATGTAAAAAAACAGGATCTGGAAACTTTGTATTACAGTCTCTGCCAGTTAGATGATACCATGTGCCAGGGCAATCTCAATCAGGCGCCCCGGTTACTTAATGATTATTACCGCCAGCTCTATGTGCTTGCCGGCGATATGGATCTGGTGTGGGATGCTCTCCAGAAAAATGACCTGGACCTGCAGCGGCTGCTCTATCTTGCAACCAGCAGCTCCACGGTCATCGAGGGCTTTTTATGTGAGCTGAATGATCTGACAGATGCACTCGCCAACCGGGATAATGATAAGGCGTGTCTGATTTACAGCAATCATATGTCGAGGATGCTGCTTCTGGTTCCGCCTTTAAAGCGCCATAATCCCGACTTTTTTGCCGGATCACCGGCAGCTGCTGCTGCGATCGGATAAACAAACAAAAGGAAGACACTCTATGGAAAATTATCAGGACTTATTCTCTCTGAAAGGCAAACGGGCTCTCATCACCGGCGGTACCGGAGGACTGGGCAGTGCCATCGCGCGTGCGTTCCTGCAGCAGGGCGCAGATGTCGCAGTCTGCGGTGGCCACCCGGAAAAGGCGGAACCACTCAAAACGACTGCGCAGGATTATGGCGGTCGGCTTCTGGCCATCCGCTGTGACATCTGTCAGGCAGACGACATCGACTCCATGCTTATCCAGATCGAAGAAGCTTTCGGCGGGCTGGATATTCTGGTCAACAGCGCCGGTATGAACCGGCTGATCCCTGCCGAGGAATATACGGAAGAAGCCTTTGATCAGGTGATGGGACTGAATGTCCGCGCGCTTCACATGGTTACGCGGGAGGTCGGCCGCCGTTTTCTGATCCCCCAGCATTATGGCCGTATCCTTAATCTTTCTTCGGTCAAAAGTTTCATCGGCACGACGTCGGATTATCTCGCGTACTGCACCAGCAAAGGTGCTGTCAATATGTATACGAAACAGCTTGCCTGTGAGTGGGGAAAATATCATATTACCTGTAATGCTATCGCGCCTACTTTTGTGCGGACACCGATCAACTCGTTTCAGCTGGATGATCCGGTTTTCTATCAGAAGCTGACAGACCGGATCCCTCTTGGGCGTATTGGACGCGAGGAGGATATCGCGGCGGCGGCGCTTTATCTGTGCAGTGATGCGGCGCAGTTTGTGAGCGGGCAGGTGCTGGCGGTGGATGGAGGGCTGACGGCGATGCAGTAGTGGAAAATATTCTCCTCTGCATATGAGTTTCCCGTCCGTCCAGAAGAACATAAATATCTTCCGAGGACCGCTTGCGCTTAGGTTTTCACGTAGCGGTACTAAGCTCATCGGAAAAGCACCCGATTCGCTAAGTGCCGACGTGAAAAATGTCCTCTACAGATATTTATGTTCTTCTGGACTGTCAGGTTGACATTTCGCTATCTTTAATATTTATCATCTATATTTATACAAGGAGGTACTCCATGATTTTCGGAAATGTGAACAATGAATTTATCCTGCGCCAGATTGCCATGCTGCCGGCTCCGCTGCAGAGTGCGATCCGCTATCTCAAGGATGAGGATCTGGCAACGCGGGAACCGGGTGTTTTTAACATCGAGCTGGACGGTGTGCCGATGATCCTTCAGGTACTGGATCTGAAGACTGCGCCGCGGGAGACGCTGCGGCCGGAGATTCACCGCCGCAATATCGATGTGCAGTTTCTGGCAGCGGGAGGTCCTGAGCGCGCGGGTTATTATAATGATGATCAGACGAGCGAAGTAGATGAGGATCTGCTGGATACACCCAGGGATATTCTCTTCTATCACAATCTGCCGGGCGCTCCGGAGGGGACGATCGAGATGGTTCCGGGCACGTTTGCCATTTATTTCCCGTGGGATGTGCACATCCCGGCTATCCAGGTCGGTGACGAACCGGCTCCGATTCGTAAGATCGTGATTAAAGTGCCGATGTCTGCCTGCCCGGAAGCGGTTTCCGACTAAGCTGATTCCCGCATCTATTATTTGTGATTCGTCATCAAGGGCAATTATTATGGATTTTATAAATGAACAACTGATAAGTTTTTTAAAAATTCTTGCACAAAAAGACCCGGATGAGCGCCGACAGGCGCTCATCGATACGTTAGGCGCTGAGGGATTTTCCTTTACGACTCAGGGAAGCGGCCCGGAACCGGGTAATCCGCGGGGAACGGAAAATATTCTGCTTGCCCCCTGGTGTGACGAGCCGTCACTTCTCTTTGGCGCACACTACGACGCGGTGCCGGGGAGTTATGGCGCCAATGACAATGCGGCTGCTGTCGCTATCCTGATCATGCTGGCCAAAACGCTTCGGCAGCAGGCTGTGCCTGCCCGTTTTGCTTTTTTTGATGGGGAGGAAACCGATAATTCCGGAAGCCGTCTGTATGTTTCAGAGATCGACCGGCCTGCTGTTACCGGCTATGTCAATCTGGATATCTGTGGTTTCGGCGACACGATCGCAATCTGTGGGAAAGGGCATGAAAACAAGGCTCCTTTCCGCGCCTTCAGTGAGAAATCGCGGCTGCAGAAACACAACGCGCAGGTTGTCCGCTATCTTCCGCAAAGTGACGAGATTTCTTTTGCCAAAGCTCGTATTCCTGCCATCAGCGTCTGCATCGTCCCGCGATGGGACGTCCAGTACCTCAAGGCCCTTGCGTCCTATGAGGGAAGTTTTCTCGGACGTCCGCCGGAGTTTGACATGATTCTCAGTGAGATGGAGGTCATCACGACCATGCACGGCGGATACCGAGATGATCCGGAGTATATCGAGGCGGAAGCCATGCGACAGGTCTATGAATACCTGCTGGACGCCGTTACCTCTGCGCCCGGCAGGAAAATTTCTTTCTTTTCCCGTTGACAGGGAATGGCAAAGACGTTCCCAATAAAGTTCTGCCGTTGATCCAGCAGCTTTTCCAAGGAAACGGCGCACTCGCAATTCCCGTCGTCACCTTTGGCAATCGCAATTTTGATAATGGACTTATAGAACTTTGAAACACACTTGAGGAACTTGGCTTTCATACCATTGCCGGTGCAGCATTCGCAGCGAACCACGCTTTGTCTGACCGGCTCGCGCCGGGAAGGCCGGACGCAAAAGATATGGCCCTGCCTGCCGATTTCGCCTCCGCGCCGCCGCTAAGATCCGCTCGATGAACGGGATTCCGACTCCGATCGCCGTCCGCGGAGACACCCCGATCGGCCCCTGCTATACCCCGCTCGGAGTGGATGGGAAGCCGGCTGTCTTCCTCAAGGCGAAGCCAAAGACCGTGCAGATCTGGACAACCTGCCCTCCCCGGATGTACTGGCCACGGACATCATCGAAAATCTTCAGAGCGCTGTTGAAAGCTTTCAGGAGTTGCACGCTCAGATAAGAAGACTGTGAAAAAGGAGCATGCTCGATCAGGTGTCCCGCCGGAATAAACGGGCAAAATCAGCCTCATAAATCATGGAAAAACGGACAAATTTAAATAAAAATATATTGTAAAAACGGACGTCTGAGGATATACTGTAATCAGAAAACCTATTCCTCGGGAGGTTTTTTATGATTTCCAGAAAAATAGAGAAAGAGCTTCAACACTTTTTCTCCACAAAAGAAAAAAAAGCGATGCTTGTGACCGGAGCACGGCAGGTAGGGAAAACCTATATCATCGAGAAAACGGGGAGAGCGGCCTTTGAATCCTTTGTGGAAATCAATTTTATCGAAAATGTACAGGCCCGCAAACTTTTCGAGAACGCTGCAGATACGGAAGCGCTGCTGTTGCGTATTTCTGCAATTGCGAACGTACCCCTGATACCAGGAAAAACGCTGATTTTCCTGGATGAGGTCCAGGAGTGCAAGGAGATTGTCACAGCCATCAAATTTCTGGTAGAGGAAGGAAGTTACCGTTATATTCTCAGCGGTTCTCTGCTGGGCGTGGATCTGAAGGATATCCGATCTGTACCGGTCGGCTACATGGATATCCTGGAAATGTATCCGCTCGATCTGGAGGAGTTCGCTCTGGCGAATGGTGTATCTGATCGAGTGCTGGCGGCTCTTCACACAGCCTTTGATGAGCGGATACCGGTTGATTCGCTGATCCATGAAAAAATGATGGAGCTTTTCCGGCTTTACCTGATCGTTGGCGGGATGCCGGCCGCAGTCGAAACCTATCGGGAGACAAAAAATTTACAGGAAGTTGTGCGTGTCCAACAGTCAATCGTCACGCTTTACAAGAAGGATATCGCAAAATATGACCCGGAAAATAAACTCTATCTGGAAGAAATATTCGATTTGATTCCCAGTGAACTGAATGCGAAAAACAAACGATTTATTTTAAAGAGACTAAATGAGAATTTTAAATTTTCCCGTTATCATCACAGCTTTCTGTGGCTCGCGGATGCGGGAGTAGCTTTGCCCGTGTTTTGTGTGGAAGAACCGATGGTTCCGCTTTTGCTCTCGCGATCCACGAACCTTTTTAAACTTTTTCTGGCGGATGTAGGTCTTCTGTCTTCCATGTATATGGACGGTATTCAGATCAGAATACTGAATAAAGAGACAGAGATCAATTTTGGATCCGTCTACGAAAATGTGGCCGCACAGGAGCTGAAAGCACATGGATTCGACCTTTATTATTTTAACAGTAAGAAGCAGGGAGAGCTTGACTTCGTTATAGAACAAGGTGGGGAAGTCCTTCCGATTGAAGTAAAATCAGGGAAGGATTATGGTCGGCATGCGGCACTTGGAAATGTTATGAAAAATGAACATTACCATATTCCGGTTGCTTATGTGCTTCACAATGGAAATGTGAGCGTGTCAGGCAACGTGATTTATTATCCAGTCTATATGCTGATGTTCCTGCAGAAAAAAAAGCTTCCGGAAAAACTGATCTATGATCCGGATTTTTCGGCACTGTTATAGCAGTGGTACATCCGGCATGACCAGAAGATCCAAAATGCCGCGGGCTTTCACAACCCGCGGCATTTCTTTTACTCTTCTATATTCTCCTCGATATTATAAACCTCCGGCGCTTCTCCGGACATCTCATCATCATCGGACAGCACGATCTCATCATCGTCAAACGCGATCTCGTCATCCATCGACATGTCCGTATCCAGCTTCACGTTGCGGTATCTCTTCATGCCGGTACCAGCCGGAATCAGCTTACCGATCAGCACATTTTCCTTTAAGCCGACCAGATGATCTACCTTGCCGTTGATTGCGGCTTCTGTCAGCACCTTCGTCGTCTCCTGGAAGGATGCCGCTGACAGGAACGAATCGGTCGCCAGCGAAGCCTTGGTAATACCCAGCATGATCTGTTTGCCCTCTGCGGGTTCCTTACCCTCCGCAACCAGACGCTCATTCATCTCGTTAAAGTCAAGCACATCCATGGTTACGCCCGGAAGGACGTCGCTGTCGCCGCTCTCCTCTACGCGGGTTTTCTTCATCATCTGATGGACGATCATCTCAATATGCTTATCATTGATCTCCACACCCTGCAGACGATAGACTCGCTGAACCTCACGGAGCATGTAATCCTGTACAGCCCGCACGCCCTTGATCTTTAAGATGTCATGCGGGTTGACGCTTCCTTCGGTCAGCTCGTCGCCGGCCTCGATGACCTGTCCCTCTGTAACCTTGATACGGGAACCATAAGGGATCAGATATGCCTTGCTGTTGCCGCTTTCAATATCCGTTACCACGATCTCTCGTTTCTTCTTGGTATCGCGGATATTTACCACGCCGCCAAACTCAGAGATAATGGCAAGACCCTTCGGCTTACGAGCTTCAAAAAGTTCTTCAACACGGGGAAGACCCTGTGTGATATCTCCGCCTGCAACACCGCCGGTATGGAAGGTACGCATCGTCAGCTGAGTACCCGGCTCACCAATCGACTGGGCCGCGATAATACCGACCGCCTCACCGACCTGAACCGGCCGTCCGGTCGCCATGTTCGCGCCGTAGCACTTGGAGCAGACGCCCATGTGCAGTTTACAGGTCAGCACGGTACGGATCTTCACCGAATCGCGACCCTGTTTTTCCAGTGCCCGCATAACCGTCGGTGCGATCTTCGGCGTGCACATTTCGTTCTTATGGATCACTTCTTCGCCGGTATCCGGATCCACAATCGTCTCAGCGATCGTGCGGCCGGTCAGACGCTCCTGCAGGCTCTCGATGGTTTCCTTGCCATCCGAGAATGCCTTGATCTCCATGTACGGGATCTCATCCTTTCCTGCCGAGCAGTCCTCATCACGGATAATCAGATCCTGCGATACGTCTACCAGACGACGTGTCAGGTATCCGGAGTCCGCGGTACGAAGCGCGGTATCCGACAGGCCTTTCCGTGCGCCGTGTGCGGAAATGAAATATTCCAGTACATCCAGACCTTCACGGAAGTTGGACTTGATCGGAAGTTCGATCGTATGTCCGGTCGTATCCGCCATCAGTCCACGCATACCGGCGAGCTGTTTGATCTGTTTATCCGATCCTCGCGCACCGGAGTCTGCCATCATATAAATATTGTTGTATTTATCAAGACCAGTCAGCAGGTCATGGGTCAGCTGATTATCCGTTGCCTGCCAGGTCTGAATCACTTCTTTATAACGCTCTTCCTCCGTAATCAGACCACGCCGACGGTTCTTCGCGATCTTGTCGACGGTTGCCTGTGCGTCTGCCAGCAGCTGCGGTTTGGTAGCCGGCACCGTCATATCGGAAATCGATACGGTCATGGCCGCCCGGGTCGAATACTTGTAACCGATCGCCTTGATATCATCCAGCGTAATCGCGGTCTGCGTCGCGCCATGGATATTGATAACCTTCTCCAGAATCTGCTTTAACTGCTTCTTTCCTACATGGAAATCAATCTCCGGCAGCAGCACGTTTTCATCCTTGCTTCTGTCCACATAGCCCAGATCCTGCGGGATAATCTCATTAAAAATAAATCGTCCCAGCGTTGACTCTACGGTTCCCTGGCGGACCGTACCGTCCGGCATCGTTTTGGTGATTCTCGCCTTAATCCGTGAATGCAGGGTCAGCTCGCCGTTTTCATACGCCAGAATCGCTTCGTTGACGCTCTTAAACGCCTTGCCTTCGCCCTTAGCGCCCGGGCTCTCCTGTGTCAGATAATAAATACCAAGTACCATATCCTGAGACGGAACCGCCACAGGACCGCCGTCCGACGGTTTCAGGAGGTTATTGGGCGAGAGCAGCAGGAACCGGCACTCTGCCTGGGCCTCCTCCGAAAGCGGCAGATGCACTGCCATCTGGTCTCCGTCAAAGTCCGCGTTAAATGCGGTACATACCAGCGGATGCAGCTTGATCGCCTTACCTTCAACCAGAATCGGTTCAAACGCCTGAATTCCCAGACGATGCAGCGTAGGCGCACGGTTTAACATTACCGGATGCTCTTTGATGACTTCCTCCAGCACATCCCAGACTTCGGTCTGCTGGCGCTCTACCATCTTTTTCGCGCTCTTAATGTTATGTGCGGAACCATTGGCAACCAGCTCCTTCATAACAAACGGTTTAAACAGCTCGATCGCCATCTCCTTGGGCAGACCGCACTGATAGATCTTTAACTCCGGTCCCACAACGATAACCGAACGGCCGGAATAGTCCACACGCTTGCCCAGCAGGTTCTGGCGAAAACGCCCCTGTTTGCCCTTCAGCATATCAGACAGCGACTTCAGCGGACGATTGCCCGGTCCTGTGACCGGACGCCCGCGTCTGCCGTTGTCAAAGAGCGCGTCTACTGCCTCCTGCAGCATACGTTTCTCATTGCGGACGATAATGTTCGGCGCGCCCAGCTCCAGCAGACGGGCCAGACGGTTATTACGGTTGATGATCCGGCGGTACAGGTCATTTAAGTCGGAAGTCGCAAACCGGCCGCCGTCCAGCTGTGTCATCGGACGGATATCCGGCGGAAGCACCGGCAGCACGGTCATGATCATCCATTCCGGACGGTTGCCGGAATTGCGGAATGCCTCTACCACTTCGAGCCGCTTGATGATTCTCGCACGCTTCTGTCCGCTTGAATCTGCCAGCTCCTTTTTCAGTTCTTCTGATTCCTTATCCAGGTCAATCGCCTTCAGGAGTTCCAGCACCGCCTCGGCGCCCATGCCGACACGGAAGCTGCCCGGAGGATTCTTATCGACCTCCTCCCGGTACTCCTTTTCCGACAGAACCTGCTTATACTGCAGGGCGGTATTTCCGCCGTCCAGCACGATATAAGACGCAAAATACAATACTTTCTCCAGCACACGCGGCGAAATATCCAGAATCAGTCCCATACGGCTCGGAATTCCCTTAAAATACCAGATATGGGATACCGGAGCGGCCAGCATGATATGGCCGATCCTCTCTCTGCGGACACTGGACTTGGTAACTTCAACGCCGCAGCGGTCGCAGATGACGCCCTTGTATCGGATCTTTTTATATTTGCCACAGTGACACTCCCAGTCCTTGCTCGGTCCGAAAATCCTCTCACAGAACAGGCCGTCACGCTCCGGCTTCAACGTCCGGTAGTTAATCGTCTCCGGCTTGGTTACCTCGCCGTGGGACCACTCCAGAATTTTCTCCGGAGATGCCAGGCTGATCTTAATAGCGTCAAATGTCAATGGCTGATAAGTTTCTTTCATCTCAGGCATGAGTGATTCTCCCTCCTAATTATTCTTCATCCGAATCTTCGCTGCCGTAATCGAAATCCTCTGAATCATTGAAGTCATCTGCTTCCGGTTCCGCGTTGTCTTCGTTATTGTCCTCTTCAATATTGACAAACTCGCCGCCCTTAATCTCCTGCTGGGAATAGCCATAACTGCCGAAGGATTCTTCTTCGCGCTTATAGCTGCGGTCACCCTCGATAATTGAGCGGATATCGGTCTCCCCGTAATCCACATTCTCGCTGACCTCAACTTCGTTGCCATCCTCATCCAGCAGGCTTACATCCAGGCCCAGAGACTGCAGCTCTTTGAGCAGCACCTTGAAGGACTCCGGTACGCCCGGTTCCTGAATATTTTCACCCTTGATGATCGCCTCGTAGGTCTTCACACGTCCTACCACGTCATCCGACTTAACAGTCAGGATCTCCTGCAGGGTGTACGACGCGCCGTAAGCTTCCAGCGCCCATACTTCCATCTCGCCGAAACGCTGTCCGCCAAACTGAGCCTTGCCTCCCAGCGGCTGCTGAGTGATCAGGGAATAAGGACCGGTCGAACGTGCGTGAATCTTATCATCTACCAGATGATGCAGCTTCAGGTAATGCATGTGGCCGATGGTAACCGGATTGTCAAAATACTCACCGGTCCGTCCGTCGCGCAGTCTTACCTTGCCGTCACGCTGGATAGGAACGCCCTTCCACAGCTCGCGGTGTTCCAGATGAGAGCCAAGATATTCCATAACCTCCGGTTTGAGGATATCGCGGTACTTCTCCTGGAAATCTTCCCAGGAAGTATTCACGTAATCATTGGCAAGTTCCAGCGTGTCCATAATATCAACTTCATCCGCGCCGTTGAATACCGGCGTGGAAACATTAAATCCAAGCACCATCGCCGCCAGGCTCAGATGAATCTCCAGCACCTGACCGATGTTCATACGGGACGGCACGCCCAGCGGATTCAGCACGATATCCAGCGGACGGCCATTTGGCAGGAACGGCATATCCTCTACCGGCAGTACACGGGAAACGACACCCTTGTTGCCGTGGCGTCCTGCCATTTTATCACCAACAGAAATTTTACGTTTCTGGGCAATATAAATACGAACCGTTTCATTGACTCCCGGAGGCAGCTCGTCACCGTTCTCTCTGGTAAATACCTTGGCATCGATGACAACGCCGTAAGCGCCGTGCGGCACTTTCAGCGAGGTGTCACGAACCTCTCTGGCCTTTTCACCGAAGATCGCTCTCAGCAGACGTTCCTCCGCCGTCAGCTCCGTTTCGCCCTTCGGGGTAACCTTGCCGACCAGGATATCTCCCGTGCGCACCTCCGCGCCGATGCGGATAATGCCTCGTTCATCCAGATCCTTCAGAGCGTCGTCGCCGACTCCCGGCACATCGCGGGTAATCTCCTCCGGTCCCAGCTTGGTGTCACGGGATTCCGCCTCGTATTCCTCGATATGAACCGAGGTATAAACATCTTCCTTAACCAGACGTTCACTTAAAAGGACCGCGTCCTCATAGTTGTAGCCTTCCCAGGTCATAAATCCGATCAGCGGGTTTTTGCCCAGGGCGATCTCACCCATCGCTGTGGACGGTCCGTCTGCGATCACATCGCCGGCTTCCACATGCTCACCCTTATTAACGATCGGCTTCTGGTTATAACAGTTTGACTGGTTGCTTCTCTTAAATTTGCTCAGGCGGTATACATCGCGTCCATTGTCCTCCGCCCTGCGGATGACGATCTCATTGGATGCGGAGCACTCCACCGTACCGGCATGCTTTGCCACCACGCACACGCCGGAGTCTACAGCGGCCTTGCCCTCGATGCCGGTGCCGATCACCGGCGCTTCCGTGATCAGCAGCGGCACAGCCTGACGCTGCATGTTTGATCCCATCAGCGCACGGTTCGCGTCATCGTTCTGCAGGAACGGAATCATCGACGTCGCCACGGAAAATACCATCTTCGGCGATACGTCCATCAGATCCACCGTCTGCCTGCGAAACTCCGAAGTTTCCTCGCGGAAACGGCCGGCCACATTATTTTTGATAAAATGGCCCTCCTCGTCCAGCGGAGTATTTGCCTGCGCTACAATATAGTTATCCTCTTCGTCTGCGGTCAGGTACACGACGTCGTCGGTAACCCGCGGATTCTGAGGGTCAGATTTGTCTACGATACGATAAGGTGCCTCAATAAAACCATACTGGTTGACTCTCGCGTAAGTCGCCAGCGAGTTAATCAGACCAATGTTCGGACCTTCGGGGGTCTCAATCGGGCACATACGTCCATAATGAGTGTAATGAACATCCCGCACCTCAAATCCGGCACGGTCTCTCGACAAACCGCCCGGTCCCAGCGCGGACAGACGTCTCTTGTGCGTCAGTTCGGAAAGCGGGTTGTTCTGATCCATAAACTGCGACAGCTGGGAGCTGCCGAAGAACTCCTTTACCGCAGCCGTCACCGGCTTAATATTGATCAGGGACTGCGGAGAAATGCTGTCGATATCCTGCGTCGTCATACGCTCACGCACTACACGCTCCATACGGGACAGGCCGATGCGGTACTGATTCTGCAGCAGTTCGCCCACCGCACGGATCCGGCGGTTGCCCAGATGGTCGATATCGTCGTTATTGCCGATCCCGCCCTCCAGGTGCATATTATAGTTGATCGAAGCGATAATATCTTCCTTCGTGATATGTTTCGGAATCAGTTCGCTCACATGGCGGCTGAGCAGTTCCTTCAACTCCTCCATGTCGTCGCCGGCTTCTTCCATTAACGGCATCAGTGCCGGATAATAGACATCCTCGGTGATCCCCGCTTCCTTCGGGTCAAACGGTACATACGTACCCAGATCCACCATCAGATTGGACAGCACCTTGTAGTTGCGGTCCGGTCCCTGGATCATCACATAAGGGATACCGGCGTCCTGAATCCGTGTCGCCATCTCTTTATCCACCGTAACGCCGGCCTCAGCAAGCACCTCGCCGGTGCCTGTATCCACAACGTCCTCTGCCAGGACCTGACCCTTGATACGGTTCTTAAAATGAAGCTTTTTATTGAATTTATATCTTCCAACCTTGGCCAGATCATAACGCCTCGGGTCGAAGAACATGCTGTTTAAAAGACTCTCTGCACTATCAACGGATAACGGCTCGCCCGGACGGATCTTCTTATAGAGTTCCAGCAGACCATCCTGATAATTATCCGAAGGATCCTTGCCAAAGCTCGCCAGAAGCTTCGGCTCCTCGCCAAACAGGTCCAGGATCTGTGCGTTCGTTCCATAACCCAGGGCACGTACCAGCACCGTCACCGGCACCTTACGCGTACGGTCTACGCGGACATAGAAAACGTCATTGGAATCCGTCTCGTACTCCAGCCAGGCACCCCGGTTGGGAATCACCTGACAGCTGTACAGCTTTTTTCCCAGCTTATCATGCGCAATGGTGTAATAAATACCCGGAGAACGAACCAGCTGGCTGACAATGACACGCTCCGCCCCATTAATAACGAACGAACCGGTATCCAGCATCAGCGGGAGATCGCCCATGAAAATCTCATGCTCGTTAATCTCTTCCTTATCTTTATTATATAATCGGACTTTGACCTTTAAAGGCGCCGCGTAAGTGGCATCTCGATCTTTGCACTCCTCAATGCTGTACTTCACTTCGTCCTTACATAATGTAAAATTCACAAACTCAAGACTCAGATGTCCAGCAAAATCAGTAATCGGAGAGATATCATCAAAAACTTCCTTCAGACCCTCTTCCACAAACCATTGGAAAGAGTCCTTCTGGATCTCAATCAGGTTCGGCATCTCAAGAACTTCTTTTTGTCTTGCGAAGCTCATTCTAAAGCTTTTTCCGGCTTTCACCGGGCGCATTCTGCTTTTCTCCATTGACGTTTCACCCCTGTTTTCTAAGTATTTTTGGGCGCAAAAAAGCCCAAAACGCCACAATAGTGCAAACTCCATGTTATCACACATTTGTCAAGGAGTCAAGGTTTTTTCTCTTGCAATTTTTATCGGGAAATGATATACTAGATTATAACTCGGCGTGCGTCAGGAAAGATTGTTCCGATCCGGAAAGACGGCACGTACTTCATTTTAAATCAGCCAATCCTTATGCCCGTGCGCGGGGGACTGGCACAGGAGGGTATCACATGCAAACGTTCTTAAATGTATTGCTGGTGATTTTGGTCATTCTTTGTATCGCGCTGGCGGTTCTTTATTATCTGGGACGCAAGGCCGAAAAGCGCCAGATGGAAAATCAGCAGCTTCTCGAGGCCGCCAAACAGACCGCCTCGATTCTGGTCATTGACAAGAAACGTCTTCCGATCAGTCAGGTAACCGGTCTTCCCAAACAGCTCTACGAGCAGACACCCTGGTACGCCAAACGGGCAAAACTGCCGATCGTCAAGGCAAAGGTCGGCCCCAGGATCGTGACGCTGATCGCTGATGATAAGGTTTTCGACGCGCTCCCGGTAAAAACCGAAGCAAAAGTGAGCGTCAGCGGTATCTACATAACGGAGATCAAGGCTGTCCGCGGCGGTGCGGCCGCAGTAGCTCCGCCGGCAAAGAAGGGATTTTTCAGCCGGATTTTTAAAAAATAATTTTATACAGACTCATCAGGCAGGAGGCAAACACCTCCTGCCTGTTTTTATGCGCAGAGCCGGACAGGGTATTTTGCGGCTAACGCCTCACCCGGCTCGCGCGCGGCGAGTATGAGGCGAAAATCTGCCTCCTACTCGATCACAGAGCCGGACAGGGTATTTTGCGGCTGCGCCTGATGCAGTCTACGCTTCAGTCGGCATGGCACAGACCTCAACCGATATTTCGCAGGAAGAAACCGGATCATAATTCATATCCAGCTCATATCCCGCGACGACCCGCAGCCGTTCCTCGCTTTCTTCCAGTTCCAGACTCTTAGTCGAAACCTCGATCACGAACTCGCCCATCGGTGTCGCATAATGCGTCAGTTCCTTTTTCCCCGGTTCAAATATCATCCGAGTCTCTACCAGTCCGGTCTTATGTACGTCCATAAGCTCCGGAGAAAAACGGATCATATTGCGGACGCTTCCGCTGAGATCATCCATCAGTTCTTCATAAACAATCGTATGTTTCCCATTTTTAAAATAATATTTTCCCGGCATTACCAGCTCCAGCTTTTCCGGTTCTCCTTCATCCATCCGCTGCATCCCGCAGATCCGGATCAACACATCCTTCGTCATGGTATTAATATTCCTCAATATTGATTTTTCGGGTTTCCTTTACTTCCTTCGGCAGGATCGCCGTAGCAAAATTCGTAAACTGGTCTGCCAGATCGCTTACAAAAAACTGGTACTGCTCTCCCTGCATCTCCTCCGACGGCTCGCGGTTGAGCCTTTTTTCCTTCAGTAAATCCTTTAACTCCAGGGCGGTCTCATAAGCCGGATTGACCAGCGTTACATTTTCTCCCATCAGCCGACGCATCGTCGATCGCAGCAGCGGGTAATGGGTACAGCCAAGTACCAGAGTGTCGATATACTTTTCTTTCAGGACACTCAGATAGCGGGACGCGACTTCGTCCGTCACGGAATCGTGAAACAATCCTTCCTCCACTAATGGCACAAAGAGCGGACAGGCCTTGCCAAAAACCTCAATCCCCGGCCGCATCGCCCGGATTACTTCTGTATAAATACCGGTACTGATGGTCGCGACCGTGCCGATCACGCCGATCCGGCCGTTTTTTGTCGCATGGATTGCCGCACGCGCACCTGCGTTGATCACCCCGATCACCGGTATATCAGACTCTGCCGCTACGGTTTCCAGCGCATAAGCGCTCGCTGTATTGCAGGCTATGACGATCGCCTTGACCTCCTGCGTCCGCAGGAAGCGGACAATCTGCCTCGAATAACGCAAAACGGTATCTTTTGATTTGCTCCCGTAAGGAAGCCTTGCCGTATCTCCAAAATATACGATCCGTTCCTCGGGGATCTGTCTCATGATTTCCCGCGCAACTGTCAATCCGCCGACCCCGGAGTCAAATACCCCGACCGGCGCATTTCTGTCCATATGACTCATCGCTTCCGCATCCCCCTTTTACTGCTCAAAATGGCTCTGCCGCTCAAAGGCCAGACGGATGAGTTCCGAAATCAATTCTTTTTTGGAGAGTCCGGCCGCCTCCCACAATATCGGATACATACTGATCGCGGTAAATCCGGGGAGCGTATTAATCTCATTAAAAACCACTTCCCCATCGTCAGTCACAAAAAAGTCCACCCTTGCCAGGCCATATCCGTCTACTGCGTTAAAGATCTTTTCCGCTGCTTTTCTCACCCGCTCCGCAGAATTCCCCGGCAGTGTGGGATGGATAACCGTCCGGGATTCTTCATTATAATATTTCGCATCAAAATCATAAAATTCCGCCGCCGCCAGGATCTCTCCGACTCCGGTTGAGCGTACCGGACGGGATCCCCCTCCCAGCACCGCGCATTCAATCTCATGGCCGATGATGGTTTCTTCGACCAGAATCTTACGATCATGGTGTGCGGCTTCTCTGAGGCCGATAATCAGTTCTTCCCGATTCTCTGCCTTACTGACGCCCCGGCTGGAACCGGCATTCGACGGTTTGATAAATTCCGGATAAGATAATCGCTCCTCGATCTGCGCGACCGTCCCTTCCATGTCTTTTTCCATTTTCCAACGCTGAACCGGGACATAATCAGCCTGACGGATACCGAGCTCTTTTACCACAATTTTTGTTGTGCATTTATCCATGGAAACCGCGCTTGCCAGAACTCCGCAGCCGACATACGGGATCTGCGCCAGTTCAAAAAGGCCCTGAACGGTACCGTCTTCTCCATACAATCCATGCAGTACAGGAAATGCGGCATCGATGCGGATCTCTTCGTATCTGCCGGCCTCCGTGAGTATCACGCTCTGTCGTGACGCGTCCGGGCAAAGCACTGCTTCGACCTGGCCTTCTCTCCATTTGCCGGAACGGATGTCGTCGACACTCTCTGCTTTCAGCCAGTGTCCTTCCTCCGTAATGCCGATCAGGAGCGGATCGTATGCTTCTCTGTCTATCAGATCAATCACATTTGCCGCGGACATGCAGGAGACGATATGCTCCGAAGACTGTCCGCCGAAGAGGATTGCGATTTTCTTTTTACTTGTCTTATTTGCCATAGGTTTCCTCCAACACTTTGCACCCTCATGATTTTCTGTGTGAATTATGTTTGATTATACCATAAATGTCAATACTTATGGTATCGATTGTCGGCAGAATTTTTTGGCGATGCGGCCGTTCCTGAGAGGAACACATATCCTCCGAGGACCGCTTGCGCTCTAGAAAGGATTTTGGGTTGAGATAGTTTTATGAAGAACAAGAAGAATTTATTCCTGCGTCAATCTCATTTTGGCCTCTGGCTTGCGTTGTTTGCTCTGGCGCTTTTGCTTACGATGAATCATCTGCAAATCAGCCGGGAGGCGCTGGCGGCGAGGATTGCACCGGGGATTTTGCGGTTTCATGTGATGGCGGACAGTGACGGACGGGCGGATCAGGCGGTGAAACTGGAGATCCGCAGTCTGCTGCTGGATTTTCTGGGAGAACATCTGCCGGAACGAGCGGATAAAGGAACAGTGATTTCTTATGTCTCGGATCATCGGAAGGAACTGGAGGACGTAGCGGATGATCTGCTGGTGCGGGATGGGTTTAACTATCGGACGTCGCTCTCTCTCGTTCATGATTATTTTCCCAGCCGGACTTATGCGGGGCTGACGTTTCCCTGTGGATATTATGACGCTGTCCGGGTGACTCTTGGCAGTGGACATGGGCATAACTGGTGGTGTGTGCTTTATCCGCAGTTTTGTTTTGTGGAAGGTGTGTGCAATGAGATTCCGGCGGAGAGTATGGATATCCTGAAAAACAGCATAAATGAAGACGACTTTCTTCTGTTGACTGCGAAAGAAAGTCGTCCTGAATTATTTATCCGTTTGCATCTGCTCCCGGATTTTCAGATTACTCTATGTCCACCAGACCCTTGACGGCCCAGTGGTAGGTTTCCAGTGCCAGCAGGAGTGCCGTATCTGCGGCTTCGTAGGCGGCTTTTTCCTGATAATAAGAGACCTGTGTGCCCAGATAGTCTGCCTCGCTCAGCATGCCGAGCTGATACATCCGCTCGTAACCGTCGCGGCTTAACTGTGCGCTCTCCCAGCCGGCCTTTGCTGATTCCAGTGTGGTCTCTTTGGAGAGGACGTCGTTATAGAGCTGCTTCATAACGATGGTGAGTTTTTCATCGCCCTCGTTAATGACGCCGAGGCGGGCGCTTACGGTCGCCGTGGAGGTTCCCTTTTTGGAGGTTCTCTGGCTGATCAGTGTGGTATTGTTGCCGATCGCTTTGACTGTGTCTGCCTCCAGATCCATTTCATCGATCCGGGTGAGATCGGTTTCCGGGATCGGGACGATCTCAGGCGTCGCGTCGGCGGCCCAGCCCGTCAGGGAACAGAGCGACGGCAGGATCTGCGATAATCCGCTCTCCAGCGCCGCACTTGAGCTTTGTGCTGACAAAAGGTTGGTCTTTGCCGTCAGCACATCTGTTTCTGTCGCCATGCCCAGTGCCTGCTCCCGCAGTGCCAGCTGATATTGGGCTTCGTACATTTCTGACAGTTTATTTAAGGTATCACGCTGCTTCACTGTCGAATCATAAGCAATCATCAGGCTCTGCGCCGCCTGTGTGATCTGGTTCTCTGCTTTAACTACACTCGAGCGAGTCGTGGGCTGCATCAACAGAGAATTGGCCGTTGGCCGCAGTCCCGATATCACCGCGTCAAAGATGTATTCACTCGTCGTATAAGTAACAACTGCCGATACATCTCCCTCGTCTTCTGCGGATTCCTTCAGGTCTTTCACCTTACGTCTCTGGCTTTCCAACTCTGTGATACTCTTTTGCAGCTGCTCCTGCGTATCCTGCAGCGTATCCCAGACCTCAACAATCGTTGAGTTGAAATTATGCACCAGATCCGGGATCTCGTCATATTCGAGCACATTGTCTGTCAGCTTAGCCCAGTCTTCCGCGCTGTAGCCAGTGCCGACATCACTGGTTATATTTTCGTCCGCCAACGCACTGCAGGGGAGAAGAAATGCCAGCATTCCTGACATCACTGCGCAGAGGAACCGGCTTCTGATTTCTTTTTGTTTTTTTCCTCCGCAAGCGGTTTTTCTGATCTCTGTTTCTCTGCTCACTGCTGTTTTTTTCATCCGCTCACCGCCTTACGCACTTGCGAGACCATTGACCGCCCAGTCATAATCCTGCACGGCCTGGAAAAGATCCAGACGCGCTGTTTCTACTGCGATCCGGGCATTTTCTGTCGTATTTTTCTGGGTAAGATATTCCATCCGGGAAATATTGCCCAGTTCATACTGCCGCTCGGCGGTCGCCAGGTTGCGTTCCTCCAGTTCCGCCTGCGACTGAGCGAGTTCATAGGCTGCCTGATTCGCCAGCACGGTACGATAACCGGACTGCAATGATGCGCCGATCATCTGTTCATTTTCGCGTATCGAAGTCTGCAGGCTGTCAATCGTATCCTGCTCTGTCGCATTTTCAAGCTTGCGCTTATTGACGCGCAGCGTATAGTTATTTTCCAAAGCCGCCGTCTTATCCGCTTCCGGATCCATCGCCGCGATATGATCGAAATCGATCTCCGGAAGTTCCCGGATCTCCGGCTGCGCATCGTGGCTCCAGCCCATCAGTACGATCATCTGTTCCCGCAGCGTCTCGATCGCAGACTCATCATCCTGGATTGTCTGGTCAGCCAGCAGCAGATCCTCCTTTGCCAGCAGTACTTCCGCCTCTGTCGCCGAGCCCAGATCGCGCTTTGTCTGGACATTCTGATAAGTTTCCTCCAGTAGCTCCCGGCTCCTGATGTCAGTCTCCAGCTGTAGCTGTTGCTGATAATAGCTGATCATATCACTCTGCGCGGTGGAGACAAGCGTCTTTTCTGTCGATGTATAATTCAGATAATAGGTCATATAATCCTCGAGCGCGTCGTCCGCCGCCTCGCGCCAGGTCTCGATCTGCATCTCGTTGGTCACGATTGTGCTCATTGTCGTCGCGTAATCCGAGTCCTCCACATCCGGATAGTCCAGACTGCTCTCGAGATCATCCGCGAGTTCGCGGTAGCGATCCGCCCACTCATCATTGGTCTCACCGTAATCCTTGTGGAAATCATTCAGATCCAGCTGATTTTTGATTACGGTCGCGTTGTATTCATGAATCAGATCCTCGATTTCATCATATTCGAGGACATTATCCCGCAGCTTTGCCCATTCCTCTTCACTGCGGGCAAATTCCGGGCTTCCCGCCATGGCCTCGCCGGCCAGCAGCAGGCTGCCGGCCAGACCAAGAGCCAGGATCCGTTTTTCATATCTCATACATCAATCCTCCGATCTCATTATATCGTGAGCAGAGCTCACGATCCATTCGCCGTTCGTCAAGAACATGCGAGCATGTTCTTTCCTCACTTTCGCTCATTATATCATGAACTTCGTTCATGATCGCCATTCGCCGTTCGTCAAGAACATGCGAGCATGTTCTTTCCTCACTTTCGCTCAT
>JAJBUA010000086.1 GCA_020860565.1 Clostridiales bacterium | reverse complement strand
ACTCGCCTGCGCCTTCCGCTGTGGCTAGCTTGCGGGGTTAGGTTCGTGCTGCCGGTCACACTACCTCAGATCCATCGTGCGTGGTTCGCTGGTGTTTACCGTTCTGCACTGAATTGCTTTTGAGAGACGGATAGCCGCAGCCTCAATATCCAGATCCGCGTATTCGTCCTCTGCCCTGAAAAATTCATGAATGTCTTTCATTGCTCTTATACTTCTCCTTTATCCTCCAGATACCGGCTTAAGAATTCACGGGTGCGGGCTTCTCTGGGATTACCGAAAACTTCCGCCGGGGAACCCTGCTCGAGAATCACTCCCTGATCCATGAATACAACGCGGTCACTGACTTCCTTTGCAAAAGCCATTTCATGAGTCACAACGACCATCGTCATGCCTTCTTTTGCCAGATTTTTCATAACATCAAGCACTTCTCCGACAATCTCCGGGTCAAGCGCGGAAGTCGGCTCATCAAACAGCATGATCTCTGGCTCCATACACAGGGCGCGGGCAATCGCGACACGCTGTTTCTGTCCGCCGGAAAGCAACCGCGAGTCGGCGTGAATAAAATCCGAGAGCCCGACTGTTTGCAGATGATGAACAGCCGTCGTCTCTGCCTGTGCTTTGGGAACATGCTTTACTGTAATCGGTGCCATCGTACAATTATCCAGTACATTTTTGTTATTAAACAGATTAAACGTCTGGAATACCATACCGATTTTCTGACGCAGGGCATTCAGGTTCGTGGACAGGTCCATCAGATCCTGACCGTCGAACCAGATATGGCCGGAGTCAGCCTCCTCGAGCAGATTGATGCAGCGCAGCATCGTCGATTTACCAGAGCCGGACGCTCCGATGACACAGACAACTTCACCTTTATAAACCTCGAGGTCAATGCCCTTGAGCACATGCAGGTCCCCGAATGATTTTTCCAGTTTTTCGAGTTTAAGAATCGGTTCCATCAGAGTTCCTCCTTTCAATTAGAACTGGTGATGCCGCGGGAATTGGACATACCAAGCTTGCTCGACAGGTATTTAAGCAGCAGGGAACTCAGATAAGTGAGGACCAGATAAATCAGCGCCGCAACACAGTAAATCTCAAGAGACCGGAAATAAATACCGCTTACACTCTTGGTCGCAAACATCAGATCCATGACACCGATAACCGACAGTACCGAAGAGTCCTTGATATTGATAATAAATTCATTCCCGATGGCCGGAATGGAATTCTTAATTGCCTGCGGAAAGATGACCTTTACCATCGTCTGCCATTCCGTCATACCCAGTGAACGGGCTGCTTCCGCCTGCCCAGCGTCAATTGCCTGGATGCCTCCGCGCAGCACCTCAGCCAGATATGCGGTCGAATTGAGGGAAATGGTGATAAGACCTGAGATAAAGAAACTCCACACTTCATTAATCTGTGAGACGCTCATGGAAGTGTAATGCGTGAAAATATTAAAGCCGGCATAATAAAAAATCAATGCCTGCACCATCATGGGCGTACCGCGGATCATAAAGATATAAAGAGCCGCAAAATTACGTGCGATTGTCTTTACGAATTTGATAAAATCATTGTCACGCCGTGTTGGCTGCTGGATCCGCAAAAACACCATAAGAATGCCCAGCAAAAAAGCGATTGCCGTTCCCAGAAGAGCCAGACGCACCGTAGTCCAGACACCGTATACCATCATACCGCGCCCGTTGTAAGTCATATAAATCATCGAACGGAAAAATTCAGTCGGGTTTGAAGTAAGAACGATACACTCCCGAACGGTATCAATAAACTTAATCAACAACCGGTCAACTGCCAGTATGAAAAATACGATAGCAAGAAGCCAGCTATAGAAACGAGTCGCCTTAACCGGTCCGGGATTTTTTATCCAGGTATGCGAATAAGTTTTCCAGTGTGTAAGCTTTACGATCAGCGCCAGTGCAGACACCAGCAGAAAAACAACGGCACACGCCTTCAGCAACAACACAAAGGGCGTTCCCGTGCCAAGGAAGCTGCTGACACTTGGCTGTGAAGCAGCCAGTTTCAGACAGATGACCGCCAATACGCTGCCGCCAAGATAAGCGTATCTGTGGTCAGTCTGAATAAAATGTACGATTCCAGACGTTTTTTTCTTATTGTCCATAAAAATCCCCTCCATGAAAACTTACCTTACTATAGCATATAATGTCGAAAAAAGCGAGAGCAGAAAAATCATTTCTCAACAGCCGCAGTCTTCCTCCAAAGTGAAAGAGCAGGGAAAGCCAAATATCTTTCCCTGCTCTTTCGCAGAATAAATTTACATTATCACGTCACAGTTACTGCGGCTGATTCTCCACAGCGGTTTCCCACATCTCATCGCGGGTCTCTTTATCAACGGTTGCCAGAATCTCATTAACCTGTTCCAGAAGTTCGGTATCACTCTTTCTCAGACCGACACAGCCGCCCTTACTCTCAAGAGTGAAGCCTTTTCCTTCCTCGAAGACAATTACCTTGAACTTTGGATTGGAAGCCAAATAGCCGGCAGAATTTTCCAGATTGATAACCAGCGCGTCACAGGTTCCCTGCTGAAGCCGTCCGAGCATATCCGGGACGCTGGAAACCGGTGTCAGATGGTTAACTCCCTCTATCTGATCGATTACCGTATCGAGCGCGGTATCCTTCTGACCGAGAACTGCTGCTCCGGAGAAGTCCTGGATACTGGTCGCGTCTGCATACGGAGAATCCTCATTAACCATCATGGAGTAGATTGTCTCATGATAAGGATCACTGAAGTTGATTGCCTCTTTGCGCTCCGGAGTGTCCATCATACCGGCAATAATTGCATCAATCTGGCCCTGATTTAATGCATCAATCAGACCGTCCCAGCTCAGCTTGACGATAACCAGGTCACGGTCAAGACCATCCGCGATAATGCGCGCGAACTGCACGTCGTACCCTTCGGCATAAGCTCCCGGGACATTTTCGATTGGGACGTTCGTTTCCGTCGCCGCAGTTTCCTGCCAGTTATTCGGCGCATAAGCGCATTCCATGCCGACACGCAGCTGCAGGCGCTCGCCAGAAGCGGCTTCCGTCTCAGCGGATGCCGTTTCCGCTTCTGTCTCTGACGCTTCGGATTCCGTCTGCGCAGCTTCGGTTTCTGCAGCAGCGGTTGTCTCCGCCGCTGTCGTTGCCGCTGTCTGGCTGCTGCCGCAGCCGGTCATGCCAAACATCATCAACCCAGCTATAGCCAGCGCCGTAAGTTTATGTAGTTTCATTTTAAAATCCTCCCTTTGAAATTTCTTCATGCCAGAAGAATCTCACTTATCGAAATTCTTCCGGAACAAAAAAGCATTTGTGCAAGTTTACTATTACAAAATTCGAATGTCAATATAAAATTAAAAGAAACTTCATAAAATTAAGTAAAATATTTATTTACTTCATACATCTTCAAATTAGTAATAAGCATCTGCAGCCAGATCTCAATATTCTCTAATCTCACAT
>JAJBUA010000125.1 GCA_020860565.1 Clostridiales bacterium | reverse complement strand
TCATCTGCACTATGCCGAATTCGGCATAGTGCAGACTATACCGAAGTTGAAACTATGCCGAAGAATTCTATAAAATACAGAAACTATCAGGGGCTTTCAAAAAAATCTTCGGCATAGTTTTTGGATCACAAACGATACAGGCGTTCCAAGGTATCTGGGTCGCTCCAGCTTTTTACGCCCTCATCAGGATTGACGGTTTCCATTGCTTTAGCAAGGACATCAAGTGTAGCAAATGCGTAAAAACCACTGGTTGTAGAGATGTTTTCGTGGCCAAGCAGCTGCTGGATGTGTGCCAATGGCACCCCTTCCCTATACAAATCCATTGCCCGTGTTTTTCTGATCATATGGCAATGGACATTATCAGGCATCGAATACCCGTCCGCTCTGCACTGGTCAGCATACCGTTTTATCATCTTTTCAAAGGTATCGGATGAAAGCCCGTGTATTTCCCCATGAACCTTTGAATAAAACAACGGTGTATCTGATTTCGGGTCAGAGGCATGGAATTCTTTCAGGTATCTTCTCACATGGAGGATTGTTTTCTCCAGGAGGGGAATGTTGCGGTATTTCCTGCCTTTTCCGAGAAGCGTAACATATGGTACTTCTGCTTCAAGATGAAGATCAGATACTTTTACCTGCCTGGCTTCCGCTACTCTTGCAGCAGTATCGTATAGGAAAATAAAGATCATCTGGTTGCGGCGGTCAGTTTTACTGTTCCCAGAAGGGGCTGCCAGTAATGCCGTCATTTCACTGGGTTCAAAATATTCGATGGCGTGGTTCGCTGCCTTTACACTGGCAATGCCGCATGCATCTGTATAAATCGGCATGATCCACAGGTATTCCTGTGCTGCGTACTCCAGGAATGCGCGAATTGCTGTCATCCTGAGATTACAGGTCTTCGGTGCCAGGCCGCGCTCCGTGACCATCCAGGCTTGATAGCGTTTGAGGGTTTCTTTCCCAAAGCTGTTGAAAGAGATTTTTTTCCGGCTGGTGTGTTCAACTTCTTCAAGGTAATTGATAAAGCTGTTCAGGCAGTCCCTGTAGCTGTCAATGGTATGGCCGCTGACCTGGCGGATTACTTTCAGATGGTGGTCAAGATACTGACGGGCCGTATCCCAGAACAGCGCATTGTCTTTCTTACTCATCTGGCACTTCCGGAATTCGGTCATTCAGCCGGTATGAAAGAGACTTATAATCCGCATAAAAATCCGGCACAAACCTGAAGTAATACAATGTATGCTTGATACAGTTATGCCCCATATACCGCATCAGGTAAGGGATCATGGCATTTACATCAGTTCCCTCCCTTGCCCAGCGATTTATGGTAGCCCAGGCAAAATGATGCCGGAAATCGTATATCCGGGGCAGGTTCCCTTCCCATGCGGGGAAAGCCTTCTTCCATATGATTCCGAAGTTATAGCTAAGAGCCTGTTTAGAATACGGTTCCTCTATGCTTACCGGGAAAAAATATTTCCTTTCAGGGAATACTGCGGATATCCGTCTGTCATAGCAGATGAGATAGGCATCAAGTTCATCACTGATGTAAATTCTCCGGCTTTTCGGCCCCTTTGACTGCAGGATATCAATATATTTCTTATCAAGGTGTACGTTTTCTGCTGGCAGCATCCGGGCCTCTTTGGGACGCAGGCCGCAACAGTACAGTATCCGGAATAATGCAGGCATTACAATGCCGCGTGCAAGCGGCCCTGGATTCTCCGCATAATAGGAATCACATTCCCCGAAAAATACAGAAAGCTCTTCTTCAGAGAAAAAATACGGTGGTTCCGGATAGAGCTTCGGCATCTGCTTTGGCGGGACAATGTAAGCATCACGGTATCCAAGCTGGAACAGATACCGGGCAAACTCCCTTAACGGGGCCATGGCATTATACATGCCGCCAGGCTGTCCTCTGTATTTATCAAGGAAAACGTCTGTGCTTGCCTTATCTGGAAGATTCAGATGCGGATACTGTTCTTCCATAAGGCGCTGGTAATGTTTCAGGTACCGTTCCTGTGTATCATAGACATATCCGAGGCTTCGTTTATATGCGATGAAATCATCGATCCTTTCTCCGATGGCCGCTTTTTTCATGTACCGCTGCCTCCTTTCGGTAAAGGAAGAGTCAGTGACGACATCGTTTCCTGGTCTGTTGAAAGGTATACCATTGTGGAGTCCTGGCACTTGTGGCCAAGCCCTTCTGAAATCGCAGAAAGAGGAATGCCTTTTCTGAGCATTGCAGATGCAGCATTATGCCGGAACATCCGGGTGCCTGTCAGGCGGCCTTCAGTTTCAACACCGGCAGCGGAGACAGCAGCTTTAACGATGTGCCAGGTTGTATTAAGCTTGACGTAAGGTGCATGGACAGAGAGGAAAAAATATTCCTCAGTACAGTCCGGCCTCTCTTTCAGGAGGTAATCTGCCATGGCATTGCCATATGATGAGCGGAGCGGAAGATTTAACGGCCTCTGTGTTTTTGACTGGACGATATGAATGGCATTATGTTTCCAGTCAACATCGCAAAGTCTGAGGTTGCAGATATCAACACTGCGCAGCCCCGTTTCAAAGGAAAGCAAGCAGATCGCCGCATCCCGACGGGATATGTCAGAGGATGACAGCTGGCTGGAGATTTTATCAATTTCATCTTCGGAGTACACATCTATAATGGTACGTTTCCGCGGCATTCTGGATGGGATTTCCATCCTAAACGGCCGAATTTCTGGAAACATTTCGTAGAAGCGCCGCATTCCGGAAATGGCTGTCACAAGACTTGTCGGGTCATAGTGCTTTTCCAGCATATCTTCGATTGCCTTCATGGTATCCCCAGGCTGGATGTCAGATAATTCCTGATATCCAAGGGATGTCATGTATTCCAGAAGGTAACGAACAGGGCGACGGTTTTTAATAAGGGAGGCTTTGCTTAAGCCTGATGCCTCTTCGGTCTGGTCATAAAGCTCCAGGGTTTTGGCTAATCCGTCAGAAATGGATTCTCTGACAGGCTCGTGAAACTTATTGACGGACACTTTTCCTGTTTCCAGATAAGATTCCAAAAACCGTATACATCGGTTGTGGGCAAGAAATCTTTCATGGCGGTATTCGCCCGATCTGGAATTATTGGAATCTGCCAGGAACTGCGTAACGAGGTCATCGGTAAGATACTCTGTACCAAGTCGTTCTGCGTGACCGAGAAGCCTGTTACAGGTTCTTTTAAAATCAGTAAGATACGACTCGGGATGGCCATTTTCACGCTGGCAGTTGAGAACCCCATTAACAGCTTCTGTTAAAGTGATGTTATTGTTCATGAAGATACCTCCTATATTTTTATATAGAAGATGTTTCACGAACGAACGCCTTTGTCAATAAAAACTATGCCGAAAGTTCCGTGCGCAAGTGCTTATGGTTCTTATATTTCAAAAAAGTTTCGGCATAGTTTCAACTTCGGTATAGTCAGCGTACCGGACAAATTTGTGTCCCCTTTGTTCCAGTTCCTTGTCCAGCTCGT
>JAJBUA010000085.1:1098-3527 GCA_020860565.1 Clostridiales bacterium | reverse complement strand
ATTTAGAGTTATGATATATAATAAATACATAACTTATTAGGAGGTAAACTCAATGGCGCAGATAAAATATTTCGATAAACGGGTGGGAATCACTTATGTGTATGAATCAGAAAGCTATTATGATCAGGAAAAACACCAATCCAGATCAAAAAGGAAACTGATTGGGAAGATTGATCCGGAAACTGGTGAGATGATTCCCACAGGCAAAAAAGGACGGCCTTCCAAAAATGCTGGTATTTCTGCCGGAAATGATCCGGATTACAAAAAACTGTATGAAAAAGCCCTGACAGAAGTCTCCAGAAAAGATGAAAAAATAACTGCCCTTGAGCAGGAATTGCAGGAGACCCAAAAGTCTGTACGAAACCTTAGTGACATAATACAGAAAATCTCCTCATTATGCGCGCAGGCAGGTAAGTAAAAGCCGGCCAGACCTTTCGCTTTAAGACCAGTTTTCTGTTTTTATCCGCAGGAGAATCCTCATGTATGACCAGCAGATACGAACATCCGATTTATTATTTAATATCAAGCTGCTGAAAGATAAGGTCACGGCCTTTGAATCCGGCGAGAAGTACCAGCAGATTCAGAAAGAACACCGCAGGATTGTTGCCGACAGGGACCGGCAGATCAGGCAGCTGAAAAGTGAGCTTGCGGAAGCCCATGCCGAAACGGTTGATGTACGGAACCGGTGGTTCCAGACCTGTGAAGACATAACTGCGGAAAAAGAGGCTGCACTGACAGCAAAAGACAGGGAATTGAAAAAAATGGAGAAGCGTATGTACGAGGCCGAGCATCAGCGCAACGAGTATAAGGATAAGCTGCACCAGAAAACACTGGAATTATATGCCGCTCAGACAAAAGTAGAGGAACTGCAGGGTACCATACAGAAGCTGACAGCGGAGATCAACCGTGACTACACGAACTCGGGGATGTCATCATCCATGAAACCGAACCATATAAAAATCCAGAATGGCCGCGAAAAAACAGGCAAAAAGCCGGGGGCACAGGAAGGACATCCGCACCATGGGAGGAAGCGCCTAGAGCCGGACCGGAAAGTGCAGATACCAGTGCCGGAGGAGTTTCTGGACAGCAGTAAATACCGTCCGACTGGGAAAAACGTATGTAAGCAGGTCATCGGTTTTCGCCTTACCCCGGTGGTGATTGATTATGAGACGCCGGAATTCATATGTCTGGCAACAGGCAAGCATGTACACGCAGAGTTTCCAGAAGGCGTCAGAGATGACGTGAATTATGATGGTTCGGTAAAAGGGATGGCATACTATCTCAATAATAAATGCAACGTATCTATCGGGAATACCCACAGTTTCATAAAGGAAGCATCGGGTGGAAAACTGGATCTTTCCAGCGGGATGATCTGCCAGCTCGCAAAGGAATTTTCTGAGAAAACACAGGAAGAGCGCAATGAAATATTCCGTAGCCTGCTGGCTTCGCCAGCCATGCATACAGATTTTACATTCGGGCGGGTGTGTGGGAACACTGCAGCAGTGATGGTTTGTGCGGCCGGTGACCTGGTACTGTATCAGGGGAAAGAGAAAAAGGGCCATGAAGGAGTAAAGGGGACGCCAGTGGAGCTCTACCAGAATATAATAATCAGCGACCACGAATCCACTTTCCTTAATTATGGCACGGGCCATCAGGAATGTCTGGTTCATGTAGAACGTTATCTGCGTTCGAGCATAGAAAACGACCCAAAACGGACTTGGGATGAGGAAATGTTAAACTGGATAAAGGAAGCCATCCATTACTGGAACACCTGCAGGGAAAGTGGTGAAGAACCAGCAGCAGGGAAGGCTGCCGATTTTGAGTCAAGATATAAAGCGATCATCGGGAAGGCAAGGGAGGAATATGAATATGAGCCAGCAGATAAATATTTCAAAGACGGGTACAACCTGTACAAACGCCTGTCTGAATACAAAGAAGATTACCTGCTTTTCCTGCATAATTCAGATGTGGCGCCAACAAACAATGCGGCAGAAAGGGCAGGTCGGAAATATAAGCGGAAATCGGCCGCGGCGATGGGGTTCAGAAGCATGGCAGGACATAACTACTACTGCGATGGGTTGACCATAATGATGACGATGCAGTCAAAAGGTGAAAATATATTTGAAGGTCTGACAACAAGATTTGGCCGAATTATGACAGAGGCGAAATAATTCCTTTTCTGCCTGTCTATTTAAGATGCAAAAATGCGCGGCAAACGTACGCGCATTTTTGCATCTTACGAAAGGTCAAAATCTCAGTCTGTCTTCCACCCCATCCCGTGAATAGTAACAATCTCTTGAAAAAATCGGACATATTAAAAATAATACTGGAAATTTCATGAGGAATGCGCTATAATATAGACAAAGAAAGGAACAGCCGTCCGCAAAGCGGTTGACCTTAGATGGTTAGAAATCCCACCCCGTTACCGG
>JAJBUA010000085.1:0-1088 GCA_020860565.1 Clostridiales bacterium | reverse complement strand
TCCACCCATTACAGTTTATAGTAATGAATTATGTTTTACTATTTGTATTAGTAAAATTTATCGCCTAGCTTCCAACTGAGTTTTATGGCAAACTTGAATAAACTCGCAAAACTATTAGTTTTTTCAAGAAGGCCCACACAATGGATAAAACAACTCACGAGATCCGCCTCGCACACTGGAAGCAGGCGTATGAGCAATCCACTGGAAACGCCCTGCCATCAGGGCAGGCCAGATTTCCTGCTGTGCAGGCGCAGCCCACAGTCTCATTTGTTGAGATTCCGTTTCATCCCACTGGCGGATCAGGCGCTGAATGTGCTTTTCATCCTGCCGCAGTCATAAAAGTTGGCAATGCGTCTGTCGCGTTTTCAAACGATATATCCGCAGAACTGATGTCCGGGATCATACGGGAGGTGTCCCGCCATGCTTGAGGATGTGACAAAAATCCGCCGTGTCGTATTGGCGACTGGATATGTTGACCTCCGCAAAGGGATTGATGGCCTGGCTGTGTTTTGTCAAGTAGAAATCCCAAAAATCGGAAAGAAAATTCCTCGCGTTCCGAAAGTGACACATCAAGGCCTGAACAGCGGGATCTTCAGATCTGCCATTCAGGCCTCATCAAACTAAAGATTTTTTCATCAATCCATAGGGTTTACTCAGAATATTTTACACTACCGCTTTGTATCATACTAAAGGAAGGGATAGCTGAAAGTATTGCTTTATCTTTAAAATCCCGTCGAATTTTTTCTTCCACGCTCATTCCATTTCGCAATAAGGAAAACAGCATGATCCCCATGCAGCTGAGCATAAATCCGGCTATTGCTCCCATTAACGCATATTTTTTATTATTCGGTGAACTTTGTGTTGTTGCAGTGCGTGCATATTCGACCACCTTCACTGAACTTCCGGAAACAATTTCCATAATCTCGTCAGGTGCGATCTCTGCAATGGCATTAGCAATCTCTGCGGCCTCTTCCGGATCATCTGATTTTACGGTTACACGAAATACTTCTGTATCATCTATAGACTCTGTTGATATCATTGCGTTCAGCTTCTCATAAGAATAGCTTACTCCTGTCTGTTCGATTCGT